>CAZABQ010000022.1:2968-22213 GCA_964483485.1 uncultured Methanomicrobiales archaeon | reverse complement strand
TGCTGATGATCATCTCGATGACGCCCTTCTCATAGATTGGGGCCTCAACACCAAGATTGCGTGCCTCACGGACAGCCTTTGCAATCTGAGCCTCAGTAACAAAGTGACATGAGGTCGGGACTGCTGCATTGACTGCGAGGTTGAACGCCTGCTGGGTTGCAAGAGTGATCTGTGCCTTGTATGCCTCGTCGTCGACGGACAGAACATCCGGCAGATAAATATCGCCTTCGAAGCAGACTGCAAGAAGCGATAAACCGACGGGCATCGGCTTGATATCAAGCTTTGCCAGAACGTCTGCCTGTTTCTTGTTAACTGCCTGACCAGCTTTCACGACGGTCTTGGTCTCTTTAATTTTGACCTTTCCGCCATCGATTGCTGCCGGGATACCTGCCTGCTGGAGTTCTCCAACGATCGGTCCGGGCTTGAAGGAAGTTGGTCCTGCGGGAACTACAATATCCTCAGGAGTGACCTCACCTGCTTTTGCGGCACGCTTTGTCTTCGTCTGCTCAAGAGACTTGAACAGCTTGAACGGGTTACCGTTGGCGAAGATAAGTGCAGAGTGCTCACTCACATGACCGTTCAGATCAATGAAGTGACCGCCAAGCTCATTGAACGCATGCTCAACAAGCGTGTTTCTTGCAACTTTCACTACTGCATTGCCGTGCAGGTTTCTGCGGATCTGCTGGAACTGCGTTGCCGGAATACCGTAAACGTCAACCAGACCGACAAGCTCGTACTTGCCGGAGTTCTCCACAATGTTCTCAACTTCTTCACGTTTCCACGCGGGAAGGTGGTGGGTATAAATTGCCATTTTTACATCACCTTCACAGCGGGACCCATCGTAGTCTTGACGTAGACGGAACGGATGTTTAACTCACCGTTCTCAAGTCTTCCCACTACTCTCTTTAAAATCGCATCAACATTTTCGGCAACTGCATCAGCAGTCATCGCCGTGGTACCGATCTTCACAGACATGTTCAGTCTGTCCTTCGACCGTACTTTCACGGAGTTCCGAAGACGCTCAACGATTGGAGTAATGTCCTGACCCATCGGAATCGGCTGCGGCATTTTGCCGCGGGGACCGAGTCTCTGACCGAGCCAGCGACCAACAAGTGGCATGACCGCAGTCTCTGCAAGGAAGTAGTCATACTGACCTGCGAGTTTACGTGCCTCACGCGGGGCACCACCCAGACGCTCAATCTCCTCAGGGCCGATAATAATATCGACACCCGCGTTGCGAGCCTGGGACACAATGTCTCCCTTACCCAAGACAGCGATCTTTTTGACGCCCATTGCCTGTGGCAGAAGAATCGTCTCATCAATACGGTTTTTGGGCTGCGCCATGTCCACATGACGGAGATTGATAGTAATATCAATACTCTCCTGGAACTTCCTCTTGGGCGCCTGCTCCATTGCTGCCGTAACAGCGCTGATAATTTGGGTCTTTTCAACCATTTTGATGAAGCCTCCATAGTTTTCGACCGATTTACACCGATCTCCTATGGTTGTTCTCTACAACTGTACATTTTTCGCGGGGCTTATCCCCGCTACCCGTTTGAAGCATTACACAACTTTATGCAAGCTGTGCGTCATATTCGCCTGCATTGACGGCGGCAATTGCGTCCTTTGCGGACTTGCCTTCGATGGTCACACCAACGGAAACGCAGGTGCCCATGACTTCCTTGACCGCATTCTTGAGGTCGTAGGAAAGCATTTTTTCCATCTTCATCTTTGCAATGCGCATGACAGCTTCAAGCGGCAGATTACCAACTGCCTGAGTGTTCGGAGTGCCGGAACCCTTCTCGATGCCCGCTTCCTTCATAACAAGTGCGGTCGTCGGAGGAATACCAACAGTTAACGTGACGTTCTTCTTGTCATCGACTGTAACCGTTACCGGAACAGACATGCCGTTGAACTCAGCAGTCTTTTTGTTGATGTCATCAACGACTGCCTTCACGTTGATCCCAAGGGGACCCAGTGCCGGACCAAGTGGTGGTCCTGCAGTTGCTCTACCGCCAGGTACCAGTACCTCGACAGTTTCTGCCATTGTATCACCGTATGTCAGCGCCTGACCAAAGGTCAGCCTGACATTGGTTCACTAAGGTCGACGTGTAAGAACATAAACCTAATGGGTAGACTGTGTGCGGAAGGGAAGATACGGCCATGCTATTCCGAGAAAAATACAGGCAACACCAACCCACTGAATCCATGAAACAGCCTCGTGCAGGATAATTACCGAGGTAATGATTGCCACCGGAAGCTCCGCAGACCCGAGAATCGTGGCAGTACCGGTAGATACGCGGGGAGTACCGAACGCATAGAACAACACCGGCAGACAGGCGCCAAACAGACCAAGGGCTGCACCGTAGACCCAGATACCGGACACAACCAGCCCGCTCGTAAAATACTCAGGCGTGAATATGCAGAGTAGAACGAACAGTGCGCAGGTCACAATCCAGAAACTCCGGTTTACCGGATGCATCTGCGGCTCAACGCGTCCGCTCAGAAAAATAAATACTGCATAACACAATGCCGACAACAGACCCGCGCACACACCAATAAGGGTGAAGGAAACAGTCGTCAGAAAAATACCGCTGGCAAGAACAGTTCCCAGAAGAAGAATTACGACGGCAACAAGAGAGGCACGCGAGGGCAGACGCCGCTCGGCGACACAGTCCAGTATAACCCCGATCCACGTAAACTGAAAGAGCAGAACTACAGCAATCGATGCAGGCAGTGTCTCAAGCGACAGATAATACAACAGACATACCGAACAGGTGACCGCCCCCGTGATCAGCAGAACAAGTATCCGGCGACCCGGCCGGTACCGCAGACCCGCGAGATCCGGTCTCCGAAAAACTGCAAGAAGTACACAAAAGATGCCGAGCAGAACCCAGCCAGAGAAGTACTGGCTGACAACAACCTCATCAAACGAATAACCGGCATCATAGGCAAGCTTGACGATCGTTGCAAGAATACCATAACAACATCCGCCAAGAAGAACCAAGAGCGGATACAACAGCAGCCGGGGATGCATATATCTCAAAAAGAGAGAAGGAGAAATTAATCCTGATTTCGATCGATCACGCGCACATTATCCCCGCGCACCGTGATCGGAATTGGCACAATCGACTCGTACAGTTCAACGGTGATCTCTTCTTTTGCATGGTCTACGCGCTTGACCACAGCTTTCTCACCCTTGAACGGCCCGGCAATCAGCTCAACGATCGTCCCCTCACCAATACCGGCAACAACCGGTTTTGGCACGAGGAAATGTTTGATCTCTTCCATTGAGGTTTCGTTCTGCAGAACAATGCGGGCATGTGCAATTGTTTCTACAAGCTCCTCAATTCTTGCATGCTCTTCGGGACTCTCCACGAAGACGTAGCCCTTAATATCCTCAGGCACCACTACAGCGGTGACAACAACATCTGTCATGTTATTTTCGATTGCCTCGCGGATATTATCTGCAACCGTCCGCTCATGCTTGGAAGTTGTCTTAATTATGTAGTAGTGGTTGCCAAACTCTGAATCGCTCATGATGTTCACGGAAGCAGGTAATGGAAGACCAGATAAATGATGAAGCCCAGAACACCGATGACTGCAATACCCGCGGCTGCAACTGCGGAGATCTTGAAGAACTCATCCTTCGTGGGTCTGCGTGCAAGCTTTAAGACACGCAGATACTTGCGGAAGAACTCGGAGATACTCTGTTTGGAGACCTCCGGCATCTTTACATTGCTGACGGCAGATGCCACTGCCGTCTTTTTATCATTGGTATTTTTGTCGTCTGCCAATATATTCACCTCAGGAAGTCAATCTCAAACTTGGATTTCTGCACCTGACTTGATTGTGGTGCCGTATATGTTTGCTCCTGCTTACCATAAATCTGTGGGGACTGAACTCCGGTCACAATCAGCATTGTACGCATCCTGCCTTCCATGGACGGGTCAACCTGAACACCCCAGATAATGCGTGCTCCAGGATCAATGCGCTGATAGACTTCCTGCACAACACCTTCTGCCTCAAACATGGTCATATCAGGGCCGCCAATGACGTTGATGAGCGCTGCGGTCGCGCCGGTAATATCAACGTCAAGCAGTGGAGAGCGGAGTGCCTTCTTGATCGAGTCGGATGCTTTGTCTTCGCTGTCGGACTCGCCCATACCAATCATTGCAATGCCGCCCTGTTCCATAACGGTACGGACATCGGCAAAGTCAAGGTTCACCAGACCCGGAAGCGTGATCAGCTCGGTAATGCCCTTCACTGCACGCATCAGAACCTCGTCGGCAACCTTGAATGCCTGCGCAAGAGGCAGGCGTGGGACGACTTCAAGAATGCGGTCATTCGGAATCACGATAACGGTGTCGGCAACTTCACGAAGACGCTCAAGGCCAATCTCCGCATTTTCCATACGGGTCGCGCTCTCGCTCGTAAACGGAAGGGTGACGATTGCAATGGTTAATGCACCGACTTCCTTGGCGATCTTTGCAACAATCGGAGCACTGCCGGTACCGGTTCCTCCGCCAAGACCAGCGGTGACGAACACCATGTTCGAACCGTTCAGACCCTGACGGATAACATCCTCGCTCTCAAGCGCAGCTTCCTCGCCGCGCTGGGGCATTGCACCCGCGCCGAGACCTTTGGTGGTCTGACGTCCGATGAGAATACGTTTGCCGACACGACCGCGAAGCATGGAAAGGTGCTGTGCATCAGTGTTCAGGGCATAGATCTCCGCACCTTCGACGCCTTCTTCAAAAATCCGTGCGACCGTGTTGGATCCGCCGCCACCACAACCGACAACGGTGATTCTGGTCTTCAAAGACTCGAGAATATCATCAAACTCATCGTCGTCATCGGTATGGTTCGATGCCGTGGGGACATATTTATACTGGCTGGAAAAATCGATATCCTGTTTTGGAGCCGGTTTTTGCTCGACAACTGGTCTCGGAGCCGGAACCGGGGCAGGCCGAACCGGTTCAGGAACAGGAGCTGCATATACCTGCTCCTTCCTCGGAGTCAGTTCGACCTCGTCCTCTGCATCATATATTGCAGAGACTGCGCTGTTGTCGCGTGCAGTCTCTTCAAACCGCTTACGTGATAGTGCTTCTTCTACGATTGATCTCATGAGTAATTCTCCAATCCCGGGATGCGGATGGTGGACCGGACCGTTGTTGTTACCATTTCCGGCGTAATCGTCCTGCCGTCAGGAAGTGTTACAGATTCACCTGCAACGAGTTTTCCAAACAGCGGGCCGGACGGGACGCCCTGCGTGCGCGCGAGCCGGGCGTCAAACTGCCGGCGGGTTATCGTGATCTGATCACCTTCCACCGTTGTACCCTGTCTACGTGTTATTTGTTGGATTGATAAAGCTATTAATTCACCTGCTATTACACGACGTCTGTCAGCCGTTGTCAGGAAGGTGGAAATGACTTTCCCGCTTTTGTTGGTTACATGAAACACCCCCCCAATTCTATCCAGTTCGGCGAACAGTACGTCTTCCGCGCTGCCAAAAGCTTCATTGAACAAGTCGTCCGGCAGCGAGACGGAGACCGGTTTTTCTGCCGGAATATCGCCGTGAGGGAAGATTTTTGCCGCGTGATCGATCTCTTTTGCGTACGCGACAAAGGCAGACCATGTTTTCCATGACATGACGCCAATCTTGTGCATGTCGCTTTCCGTAATCTCAGGTATCCCGATCTCCGCAAGCAGTTTTTCAAGGTGGTCCGCCTCTGCTTTGGACATGGCCTTCTTATCGATATGCGCGGCAATGGCCCCACTTTTGCGGATCATCTGCATCACCATGTCCGCGCTGACTATCCCTACATCACGGGTATGCATAATATGGCCGAATGCTCCCCGCGTTTCAAGAGCAATTGCGGTCTGCCTCACGGCATAATGAGTGCCCCCAAATCCGATCAAAGGAATAACCTGCTCGTCGGGATCTGCGGTGAGGACACTGAGCGCCGCTGCACGGACAGCTTCGGTATTTCGCCACTCGGTTTCCGTACTGCCGACCTCAACAAAAAAGTACGGGGCATGGATGCTGGTTGGACCGTGATGCGTGATCTCATACGAGACGCGAAATCCCTGCGGGACATACTTCTGATGATTCCGCAGAACCGCACGCATCCATGCAGGAGCGGACAAGCCGAGTTCACGGGGATTTCCGCCGAGATCGGCGGTGGTGAAGTTTCCGGCAGGGTGGACGGTAAGAACGGGGACCGGATTGATGCTTGCGTGGCGTGCAAGGAAGATGACCAGTTCGGCAGCAGGATCGGTTATGGTGTCAGGCGCGTGAATGATGCGGTCGTTGTACTCATGGAAGATGACGGTATGTTTTGCAAGAAGCGGCCACCCACCGTCCGGCGGAGTTTGTATCAGATCGTCAATTGCTGCACGAATATTGGCTCCGGCAATATCGGTGGCGGAGTGGATGATATTGATCTTCATTCTTGGTAGAAGATTTAACGTGCCGCAAGATGTGTGTTTTCCTTCGGGAAGAGGGGGAGGGCAGGTAACTTTCTGCCCTCTCTTGTTTTTTCCCGGGAATCAGAGATATCCGATACCAGTGACGACACTCACAATCCAGAGTATGGCAAAGATAACCGGGATGTGGACAAGATACACCGCAAGCGTTACTCTGCCGTTACCGATGCGTGCAAAAAATCTGCCGAGCGGACCCGGTTCGGGCAGACGAAAACCCCGGATGCCGTTCGGGTAGAATACTGCTCCAAGCCCGATACCGATTAACAGAACACCAAACCAGGGGAACAGCGGGAAGTAATCCTGCGTATACGCCATAAAATCAGCGCCGTGAATTCCCAGAGGATACAGCCATCCCGGCTCGGTGAACTGAGGGATGACAAAAATGCCGAGCAGAACGATAAGGATACCGGGAAGAAAATTCCATTTCCCAAACCGCAGAAACGGGATACACAACAGCATGGAGATACCAAGCATATGCATGAACCCGAACTTGATGAACGCATCACTGTGAAGGAAGAGCGTTGCACCAATCCAGCTGACAAACGTAATCAGCATGCCGATACCGAACAAAAACAGGGCTTTGACAGCGATAGATCGATAGTATTCTCTGGTGGTTCTGCCTTTTCTTCTGGCATGCCGGAGAATTAAAGCAACGCCTGCGATCAGAATAAAAGATGCCGAAGCAACGTGGACGGTCCCATAATAGCTGAGAAATGTCTCGTCCTCAACGATCATATGGTACATCACCATACATGCAAGGAAGTGATACACAATCATTCCCACAAGGGCGAGTCCCCGAATGGTATCCACTTCCCAGTATCTTTCACCCATATTACTCCGTGCTATTTGGTTTTTGCTGATATATATTTTGAGATTGATAGGGCGTTGCACTTTTATTCCTGAGTATCCCACGAATGAAAATGATATCAGAATTTAGGTACAATACTAATTGATAAGATACACCCGGACGAACCTACAGATATCCCCACGGCATACCGATTGCGCCAGACACAACCATAATTACGTACAGAATCGCTGCCAGAACCGGGATATGCAGCAGATAAATTTCCAGCGGATACTTTCCGATACACGCCAGAGACTTTCCAAACCTGCCCGAATCAGGCATGCGGAATCTCCTGATTCCTGCCGGATAGAGAACAGAACCCACAGCGACGCCCAAAAGCATCACGCCGACCCACGGCAGAAGCGGGAAGTAATCGCGAGGATAAAACATCCCTTGCGGGAGAATCCCGAACGGCAGCAGCCAGATAGGGCCGGTATGAACATTTTTGAGAATCATACCTGCCCAGATAAGAACAGCCGCAGGAAGAAAATTCCATTTCCCGAGCCAAAGGAGCGGAATACACAAAATCATCGAAATGCCCATCATTTGCAGGAAGTTGAAAAGCATGTAATTGCCGTCGCCCACGACGAAGTGGATAGCAAGAGAACCAACAACCGCAATCGCAACACCGATACAGAAAATCTCAAGACCGCGCCGCAGAATCGCCACATGATAGGCACGCTTTGACCCGTCCTTCATCCGGCCGTACCGGAGAACAAGCGCCACTCCGGAGATTATCACAAAAACGCTGGTTCCAAGATGGATGTATTGACAGACTCCGTAATACCAGTCCAGAGTAAGACTCATATGAAAAATTACCATGAGGGAAACGAGATGAAAAATCACCATTCCTATTAATGCAATCCCACGAATTGCATCGATTTCCCAGTAGCGCTCTCCCATTCCTTTGAAATTGGAGCTTTCAGATAATCTGTTTTGTGTTTGGAAGAAAGAAAAAAAGAAAAAATTACTCCACGCACTCAGGATCTTTCTTCGGTTTCTCCGGCTTCACATACGTAATCTGGCAGGCTTCTACTCCCCGCTCTTCCGGCAGTGCGGACACGGAATACGTTGGATCAAGAGCAACAGCGCCGAATTTACACAGCTCAACACACTGGCTGCAGATAACGCAGCGGAACCGGTCAATCGTCCACACCTTCGCCGCCCGGTCAACCGTAATCGCCTGCGAAGGACACCGCTTCATACAGATTGTACACGACGTACACTTTGACGGATCAAACACGATATGACCGCGTGTCGCATCATAATGCCGGGCGGGCTCAGCCGGAAATGTTGTCGTTACCGGCTTATGGGAGAACTGCTTCAGAATTGTTTTCAGCATCTTCATCGATCTCACCTCTCCATACACCCGATACAGGGATCAATCGTCAGCACAATCTGCGGCACATCCGCAAGCTCCGCTCCCGCAAGCATCGCAACCAGCGACGGAACATTCGTCAGCGTTGGGGTCCGCACGCGGAACTGCGTCAGATACTTTGTACCGTTACCGCGCAGATAATGCACCACCTCGCCACGGGGCTGCTCGGACCTGCTGAAGTACTCACCATCAGGATTTCCTTTGACCGGTACCGACACCGCGCCCTCCGGCATTCCTGCAATAATCTGATGGATAATATCAACAGACTGGAACAGTTCTTTACACCGAACTTCGCATCGTGCATACCCATCGCAGCCGTCAGCAGTTACCGGCTTAAACTTGAGATCCTGATACGCCAGATACTCAGACGTTCTCACATCCTCCAAAAGACCTGAGCCGCGGGCAACAGGACCAACCGCCCCGAGATTATAGGCAGCATCAGGTTTCAGAATGCCTTTCCCGACCAGACGCTTCTTCAGCGTATAATCAGAAAGGAACACCTTGGTCATCTCCTCCATCTCCGCTGAAATACCCTCAAGGCGTTTGTCCATACCAGACAGGAACTCATTCGTCACATCGCGGCGGACACCGCCCACTTTGCACACACCCTGAATCACCCTGCCGCCGGTAGTCGCCTCAAGCTCATTTAATATCGACTCGCGAATCTTCCATGCATTATAGAACAGACTCTCAAAACCCAGAGCATCCGCAAACAAGCCGAGCCAGAGCAGATGACTGTGCAGACGCGAGTACTCGCCCCACATCGTCCGCAGATAATTCGCCCGCTCAGGAATCTCAATACCCATCAGACCTTCCACACCCTGACAGAACGTCGACGAATGCGTAAAACTACAGATACCGCAGATGCGCTCCGCAAGGTACACGAAATCCGCATACTCGCGGCGATCCACCAGACTCTCAAGACCACGGTGCACGTAGCCGATCGACGGAATCGCCTCCACCACATGCTCATCCTCAATCACCAGATCCAGATGAATGGGTTCGGGCAGAACCGGATGCTGCGGCCCGAACGGAACAACCGTCCGCTTGCCGGTCATGATGCATCCTCCCGGGAAACTTTCGTAACCTTGGGTGCAGGCATCTCCTTCTTTTTGAACGGATAGGGAACAGACGTTCTGATGAATGTCCCTTTGAAATCAATCGCCATATTCGTAAACGTAAACCCGTAGAGATCGTGAATCTCGTTCTCGTACACAAACGCCCCGCCAAACGACGCATCAATTGCCGGAATCACCGCATCTTCCGGGACGGTAAGCCGGTAATGCACAAGATCATTCCCTTTCGCAAACGAGTACGTAATGTCATACTCCTCAGCTGCCGCAGTGCAGGTAATCACCACAAGACGGCGACCGTCTGCCTTCATATCAGCTGCGATTTTCTCAATTCCCGCAGGAGCTGCGGGGATAACTTCCATTGTCATTTCAAACCTCCTGTATCAAGCGCCGCACGTTTCTGTTCCAGAACACCGATTGCTTTCACCACTCCCTCAATCAGCGCCTCAGGCCGCACCGAACATCCCGGCACATACACATCTACCGGAACAATCGTGTCAACACCGCCTGAAACATTGTAGCAGTCGCGGAACACGCCGCCGGATGAGGCACAGATACCGACCGCCATCACCACTTTCGGCTCGGGAATCTGGTCGTAGAGATTTTTTAACACCTCTTTGTTCTGCTCGTTCACACTACCGGTCACCATAAAAATATCCGCATGTGCCGGATTTCCCGTGTTGATAATGCCGAACCGTTCCACATCATACAGAGGCGTCAGTGCGGCGAGAATTTCAATATCACACCCGTTACAGCTGGACGCGTTGTAATGCAGAAGCCAGGGAGACTTTCCTGCCGAACTCATACAAACACACCTCCAAAGACAATTCCCAAAACCGCAATGTTTGCGGCTCCAAGAATGAGCGTTGCAATCCACAGACTTTTCACGGTCATCTTCCAGGTAACCCGCGGGAACAGGTTGTCCATCAGAATTTCGAGGAAGTAACAGACCACGACCACGACAATCCCGAGAACCGGGTTTCCTGCAAAGAACAGGAACATCAGTGCAAGGATAAGAATCGTCTCATACCAGTGGGCAATCTCAACTTTTGCGAGTGTTCTGCCGGACAGTGACGATGTCACGCCTTTCACCAGCTCCTGATGCGCATGATGCGACGTTGCAATATCAAACGGAGATTTCCGCAGTTTCAGCGTCAGCACGGCAAACAGTGCGAGGAACACGCCCGGCAGATAAACAATTGCAGGAACGGTTTCGGCAAGGATATCTGCGACAAAGAAACTTCCCGTGACCATGAAAAATCCTGCCGCAAGAAGAATCAGAATCGGTTCTGCAACCATGACGCCGATCAGCTCACGTTCCGCGCCTACGCTCGAATAGGGAGCGTTTGCCGCATATGCCGCAAGAATGAGGAACGTGTGCGCAAGGGCAAGAGCAAAGACAACCAGAAGAAGGTCGCCGCCGGAGAACAGAATCGCTCCAGATAGCGCGATCAGAACCAGATACCCGCTGGTCAGAATCATCTCAACCGGATTTGCAAACGCCCGCTCTTTATGCCAGAGCTTGCTAAGATCGTAGAACGGCTGAAGAACCGGCGGACCGCGCCGGCTCTGCATCCGTGCCGTAAGCACGCGGTCAACACCCGCGATCAGTCCGCCGAAAACCGGCGCGAGAATCAGAAACAGGAGGGCTCCTGCTACTGCCATTATGAGATTCATATCAGCACCCCCAGAAATGCGAGTACAAACATTACGATGATGAGCAGTATCGAGATGATCCACGAGGGTTTCATCAGTACTTCTTCACCGCAGTACTCCGCCATGTAGTAGTTTGCAGACTTTGCTTCTTTGTAGACGCCAAGTGAGCCGCGGAATCTGCCGGCCTCATCGACACCCCTTCCGCAGAGGTAGGGGGTGAGTTTTTTGCCGGCCTTTGAGCCTGCGTGCGCTGCTGCGATCAGAACGGCAAGAATCACGAACATGATGCCGATCATAAGCAGATTGTCAACGAATACCACCGATGCGGTGTCCACGTATCCCGGATAGACCGAGGAGATGTAGGGGTCGATAAGTTCGCGGATGACCAGAACAAATCCCACGCAGCAGATGACGGTCAGAATGCCGGTAACAACAATCGCGATCTTTTCAGATACATGCAGCAGCGTCTGCGGGGCAGACGCTGCATTCATGCGCATGAACAGTTTGCCGAGCCATTTCGTCCAGAAAAAGATGGTTAAGGCACTGCCGAATGCGAGCATAATCACGAAGGCCCAGCCGAACGGTGCTGAGAGAAATGCGACCACTGCCGTCCATTTGGAGATCAGCATGCCGAACGGTGCAAGATACATGCCGCAGATACCAATAACCATCATAGTTGCAAGAAGCGGGAGCCGGACTAACAGACCGTCCATGTCTTCAATATCGCGGCTGTTAATTCTGTGTTCAACAGCGCCGACACACATGAAGAGGAGCGCTTTTGCAACCGCGTGGAAGATGATGAGGAGAATTGCCGCAAGTACTGCCATCGGTGTTCCGATACCGGCACAGGCGGTAATGAGGCCGAGGTTGGCAATTGTCGAGTAGGCAAGAACCTTCTTCGCATTACTCTGCGATATGGCGAGGGCGGAGGTTACAACAAAGGTGAACACACCAATGAACGCAAGAGCTGTTCCAACAGCGGTCTGCGCAAATATCGGGGCGAAGACGACCAACAGGTACACTCCTGCTTTGACCATGGTACTGGAGTGCAGCAGTGCGGAAACAGGGGTCGGCGCAACCATTGCGCCGGTAAGCCAGGTGGAAAACGGCATCTGTGCAGCTTTGGTAAGACCGGCGACCGCAATCAGGGCAGCAGGGACAGTGAGAGCCGCCATCTCAGGGTAGTTGATGATGTCGGTGATACTCAAAAGATTCGTTCCTGACGGTTCAATGCTGAGGAGCGAGATGATCGCAAGCGTAAATGCAATGCCGCCGATGAGGTTCATCCAGACGGCGCGGAAGGAGTTGGTAACGGCTTCGGGCGTTTTGGAGTAGCCAATTAAGAGGAACGAACACAGCGTGGTAATTTCCCAGAAACAGAGAATCCACATCAGGCTGTTGGAGAGAACAATGCCGAACATCGCTGTCAGGAACACGAACAGCATGGCGAAGAAGTAGGGTTTTCTTTCGGTGACTTCGGCGTGATGGTGATGGTAATCTTTCATATAGCCGAGCGCGTAGACGCAGATCAGGGTTCCAATGATGCCAATTATGAGCACCATTATTGCGGAGAGATCGTTGACGACGAACGTTGTTGCAACAGACACGGATTCTGCATAGAAGAGTTCCATGATGCAAAGAAGGATCAGCTGAATGATACCAAGAACAAGCGGGAGCACCCTGCGATATTTCAGGGACAGGGCTATGATTGCGAGAGCAACGACAATCTCGACGATAAAGAGCCAGATGCTTATCTGTTTCGCATGTTCCAGCGCAATTATTATCGGATTCATCCACGCTGACCACGCGAGATAAAGAGAGGTTACGATAATAACTGCCGAAGCAATGCCGACGATACCGGTGCGGAGGTTGTCCCTGTCAAAGACCGCAAGAAGTATTGCGGCAAACAGGGGAACCAGCAGCAGTATGAGGATGGCTACGAGTTCCGGCGGGTACATAAATATCACTTGTTGAAAGTATGGGGATTGATCATTATTAATCATTCTAATTCAGACCGGGAAGAGGGAATGCCGACCGGCAGCCGGTACGCAGAATCGAATGGGGGGTATGGTGTGATGCAATAGCAAATGGTAAGAAACAAATTAAGATACAACGCCCGGCAGATACGAAGGAATAAGAACTGAAAAGACCAAGATACAATCAATTATGGCTGAGGATGTGGCAGGCAGTTCGATGCCTGAGGATATTCTGAATACCTTTTATTCCGGTGAAAGCCCGCAGTGCGTACTGCAAAACCTGCATGAGGGCGAAAAACAGCGAAAGATGGTCATCGTGACCGATCAGCGGCTGATGTACTTTGAAGAGAACGCGACGGGACTCTACGACGACACACTGTTTGCGTTTGCACGCATCGACTCGGTTATCTATCACGAAGGAAAGAAAGCCGCAGAACTGAAGATCACCGAGACGGACGGTGCGATGCTGAAGATCGGCTGGCTGACGAATGAGGAAGCACAGCGGGTTCTTCTCACCCTCCAGTCGGCGATGAACGATCTGGGAACAGCTCTCGTATCGCTTGACCGCAAAAAGTCCATGTTTTCCGGCGAGGAATGGACGCTGAAAAAGCCGGTTGACTATCTCACGAAGACGGTGAAGTCGGACGCTTCACCAATGTCGCAGAGCTACATCGCGCCGATTCTGCCGAAAGACCAGTGCGACGACGAGACACATCAGGAACTCTTTGAAGAGGAGACTGCGGAAATACCCGAACACCGCGAAATGGATCAGGAGACAGTGCTGGAGTGCCTGAAGGCGCTTCGTACGCTCTCGGACAATGGAATTCTTACGGAAGATCAGTACCGCAGAATGCGCCTGCCGCTTCTGGAAAAACTCGACATTTAATCTTCTTTTTTTCGGTGTGTGCGTCCTGTTCCGTGGATTGATACAGGACCTTGTGTTGATCGTATTTGATCTGCCTTTTCTGTTGCAAATACGAGGGATATGAGAGCCAATTCTCATAAGAAATCCACTGCATCCTCTGTTCTAAATATTTTTCCGGCAACTATTATCACCCCAGACATCGTTCATACGTTCATGGATGAGATTGCGAAAACAGAGATGAGGAACTACACAATGGCGGCAGGGTTCTTCGTCATTGCGGCGCAGTTTCTGCTGCAATTCACCGGGCTTTTTGCAGGGATACAACAGCTGCCGAATGATGTGTTGGATCAGAAGGAATCACCGCGGTCCTCCTACTGCTGACCGGTGTTCTTCTCATTGTGCTGAAAAAACGGGACCTCACGGGAATTACATTTCTCATGACCGGTATGCTGTATATGTTTCTGGCATATTTGCCGGATAAAGACACAGTACCTGTTATCATTGGCATATTCATGCTGATTCTTGCCGCAATTATTCTCACGGCAAAAGATAACAAAAAGTATATGCTCGCAATTCTGCCGGCCCTTATCGGAGTCTCACAGATTATCGCCCCCTCCTTTCAATGGGTATACAGGTAACGGTAAATGGTCTTGTCGCAGTTGTTGCCCTGTATTTCTCATTCGCCTGCGCCTCAGAACGCATCACTCTCCCGGGCGGAGCCCTCCTCAAGCAGGACGTTGTAACCAATTTCAAGGCAAGCGGATCGGTGCTCGGATATCTGCTGTTCGGCATAAGCACAGCAGTCTGGGCAGGAGTCTATTTCATAGGCATTTCATCTGACGCCGCACTGGCACTTGACGCTGTCTGCGGAGCGATGCCTATCCTCTCCGGCATTCTGCTCTTCGCGATTGCAAAGATGCGGTTCACACCGATCATGTTCATCCTGATGGGATTTTTGATCTACGTCGGAGTATTCCTGACAGGCTCGCTCTTCTATGTGGGAGGACTGATGTTCATTGTGCTTGGACTGTTTGCCGCTTTGCGGAGCGATCACGGATTCTTCCGGGACTCATGCTTATCATCTATGGAGTTACGGCATTTATCAGCATACTTGCAACCGGAGCCGCGGCATCACCATTGATCTCAGTGGCGCTGAATCTCATCCCGGCACTGATAGCAATCTATCTCGCGTTCGCCGTATTCTCACAGAACAAGCGGCTTCCCCTCTTCTAACTTTTTTGATAGGGGAAGAGAAAAAAGAGGAGAGGAAGGGATGTAAATTTTTTTGCGGTCTTTTCAGTGCAGATATCTTTTCAGGTTCCAAAGGAGGTAAAGCGGGATGTCGTGTATTTCTCCCCATTCATCTGTATGAGATGATTTTGGCATTATGCTTGTTCTCACGGTTTGTTTTGGATGGTATCTTTTCCGGTATTCCCGGAGACTTTTTGACCGCGTGTTCGTTCCTGATTTTACTTCGATAGGGATGATCTCGGTATCGTACTGGATAAGGTAGTCCACTTCCGCGGTGTTGGATGATTTCCAGAAACATATTGCGCCTGCTGCGGTATGATTTGCGATGAGTTCGGTGAGTACGAAGTTTTCTGCCAGTATTCCACGTATATATGCGGTATTTTCTTCGGATGAACTGATGGCTGAAGCGGGAAATCCGCTCATTTTTCTAAGGAGACCAACGTCGGCGAGATATATTTTAAAATTGCTCAGATCGGCGCTGGTAAGGAGGGGAATGTTTGGCTGTTCTGTTTTTACGATTTGGTAGATGAGACCGGCAGAGAGAAGCCAGGAGAGAGCATCTTCCAGATCACGTGCACGTGCTCCGGTCCGGATATGTGAGTAGACAAATTTCTGATTGTCTTTTGCAAGCTGGAGAGGGATACCTTTCCAGATGAGGGTGAGTTTTGGGTAGTCGCCGGCCGGGGCATATTTGATGAAGTCTCGCTCATAGTCTGAGAGGATGTTTTCCTGCAGGGTTTCTACTGTTTCGATGTTTTTGGTTTCTATCCATGCATTTACGACGGCAGGCATGCCGCCCGTGATGAGATACCAGCGATAGAGTTCTTCGAGTCGCTGCGTTATGGCGGACGGGAGCTGCCGGCCGGCCGGCAGCGTTTGTATGTGGCTGTGCAGCAGGGTATCGCCATTTGCCAGGAGGTATTCTTCAAAGTTTAAGGGGTAGAGGGTAAGAGTAATGACTTTTCCGACGGGAAAGGATATGTTTTTGTTCATCCGGGCAATGGCAATGCCGAGGAGTGAGCCGGCTGCTGCTATGTGGAGGGTGGGGAGTTGTTCGGCGAAGTATTTGAGTGCGGTGAATGCCCGGGGGCATGTTTGTATTTCGTCGAGGATGAGGAGGGTGGTACCGGGAATGATGACTTTCTGACGGAGGAGACCGAGTTCAGTGATGATGCGTCCGGGGTCGAGGTCGTGTTCAAAGAGTGAGGCGAGCTGGTCGGTTTGTTCAAAGTTGAAGTAGGCGGTGTCCTGAAATTCGGTGGCGCCGAACTCTTTGAGAAGCCATGTCTTTCCGCACTGGCGTACTCCCTGAAGGATGAGCGGAGGATGTACCGGCGAATTTTTCCAGGTCAGGAGACGGGGAGAGAGAAGACGCTGCATGCAGGTATGTTTGCGGCTTTATGTATTTAATAGGTGGTGTGTGCGCACTTTTTTCATATGATGTTTGTGTTGAGTTCACACGTTTTTCATATATTCGCAGACTTCGGCCTGGAGATCTGCGTCGTAGTGTGCCGCTTTCAGGTTCATCAGTCAGTTTCTGACAGGCAGCTCATCTCTGTGGATAGTGCCCGGGCGGTGATTCCACGAAAAGATTTCGTGGAATCACACAAGCACCGCAGAATACGCCAGCCGCTTCCAGAAAAACCGAATATCTAATTCTCTCACGTTGTATCATTCCGCAGCATTTCAAGCCCGATTGCTGCACCGGCTGCGGTGAGAATAAAACCGATCCTACCGGAAAAACTGCCGCGATCTTCAGCCATGATATACTATGTATTTGATAGACAAATAGAGGAAACTGATTTTTTCCCCGGACAATCGAGAAAATGTGGAGGGAGAAAAGGAGCGGACGATCCGAAATCAGTGATGCCAAGAAAAATATCTTGCGGTATCACACCCGGAAAAATGCAGCACAGAACCTAAAAAAGAAAATTATGCCACATCCGGCACGAACTTCGTACCATAGTGGATAATACCGTCGGAACCCTCGCGGTCAAGAACGCGGAACACCGACTTTACCGGCATACCAATGTACACCTCTTCCGGCTCGCAGATAACCTGCGTCGTCATGCGTGCCCCTTCCTCCAGCTCAATAATTGCCAGAACATACGGCTTCATCTCCGCATACTGATCGCCCGCCGAGTGGACAATCGAGAACGTCATAACCTTGCCCTTACCGGAACACTTATGCTCCACAATCTTTCCGTCACGGCGGCAGTGCGGACAAACAGACCGCGGCGGGAAAAACACCGACCCGCAGGTCTCACACTTTGTACCAACCATGTTGTATCTCTGGGGAATCGCTCTCCAGAATCGTGCAACTGTCATCTTTACACCCTCCCGAAAATATGCGACACAACCGTAGCTCCGGTACCACCCACATTCTGGGTCATACCCACCGTAGCTCCATCGACCTGACGTTTTCCTGCCTCACCGCGAAGCTGCTGGACAGCCTCCCAGACCTGCTTGATACCGGTAGCGCCGACCGGGTGACCGCATGCCTTCAGACCGCCGGACGTATTCACCGGAAGTTTGCCGCCAATCTGTGTCTGGCCCTCCTCCGTGAACTTCCCGGCCGTTCCTTTCGGAACAAAACCAAGATCCTCAATTGCACACAGCTCAGCAATCGTGAAACAGTCGTGAACCTCAACAAAGTTCACATCCTTCCTCTCCAGCTTCGCCTGACGGAACGCAGAGTTCCCTGCCGCAACGGTTGCACCCATCGTCGAAAAGTCAGGACGATCATGCAGTGCAATCGTATCGCCTGCCTGAGCAGACGCCAGCACCTTGATCGGCGTATCCGTAAACTCCTTCGCACGCTCAAGCGGACACACAATCACCGCTGCCGCACCATCAGACACCGGAGAACAGTCAAACAACCGCAGAGGCGACGAAACAAGCGTCGACTTCAACACAGTCGACTGCGTAATCTCAGACCGGAACTGGGCATACGGATTTCGCGCACCGTGATAATGGTTCTTCACCGCAACCTGCGCCAGCTGCTCACGGGTCAGACCATACTTATTCATGTAATCGCAGGCGATCATCGCATACAGACCCGGGAACGTTGCTCCTGCAAAACTCTCCCACTCTCTGTCTGCCGCACCTGCCAAAACATCCGTCGCATCCGAAACATCCGTCATCTTCTCAACACCGGCCGCAACAACGATATCAGACATACCTGACGCCACTGCCGCTACTGCCTGACGGAACGCAAGACCGCCGGACGCACATGCCGCCTCCACACGGGTTGCCGGCACGTGCAGATCGCCGCCAAGGCCCACATAATCTGCGACCAGCGCACCAACATGCTCCTGACCAATGAACCTGCCGGCAGACATCGACCCGACAAACATCGCATCGATCTGCTCACCGACAACATTCGCATCCTCAAGGGCTTTTACCCCTGCCTCAGCACACATGTCACGAAACGACGTGTCCCAAAGCTCGCCGAATGCCGTAATTCCGGCACCAATAACTGCTACTTCTCTCATTTTCCGCACCTCACATCCTGATTTTTCCTTTATGGCGGGCATAGACCGCATAATCAAGATACTTTCCCTTTGCAAGCATCGACTCAACAGAGGGTCCTTTGGACCGGTCGATCTGGGAAAGAATCGCATCCGTCACCGTGATATCAAACGCATCCGATCCCGAACCGCTGCCGTAACTCGTAACGAAAATCTTGTCGCCCGGTTTTGCAACGTCAAGAA
>CAZABQ010000022.1:0-2868 GCA_964483485.1 uncultured Methanomicrobiales archaeon | reverse complement strand
GGATAATCCTCTCCTTCACGGCGCCAGAAATCCGGCGTATCCGTAGAGAACGAACACGTGTGATTAATCACCGCGATAGGGTCATCATTGCCGATAACATAGGAGGCACCGCCTGCTGCGGCAGTATATTCCAGTGCATCGCCCGGAGCACCCTGCGCCGTATCGGCACCGATTGCAACCGCGTACTTCATCATGCCCGAAGACACCAGACCCATTGCGGTCTGGATACCGGCCGTTCCTGCTTTACAGGCGAACTCGTAGTCTGCCGCGGTCATTACCGGCGTTGCGCCGATTGCCTCACCCACGGTTACGGCAGTCGGCTTCACCGCGTACGGATGCGACTCGGAACCAACATAGACTGCCTTGATCTCTTTGGGATCAACATATCTGCGGGCAAGAGCGCTGCGGCTTGCTTCGACCGCAAACGTTGCGGTGTTTTCATCGTAGTCGGGAACGGCTTTCTCGCGAACGCCAAGACCGCCCGTAATTTCTGCGGCATTTGCGCCCCAGACACGTGCGATCTCCTCGACCTTAATTCGGTAACTGGGGATGTATGCCCCATAGGTTATGATTCCTACCATTCTGTATTCCTCAGGCGGGTAATAATTTCCTGCACATCAAGCGATGTGCATAAGACGGTGATGCGATCCTTCTCGGCGAGCAGTTTCACCAGCGGGTGTACATGCTCCACGTCAATTCCCTGAAGAATGACGTACGGCGGTTTGAACGGCGTAACACGGATGGCAATCATTGGTGATTTACCGGTTGATACATCCGTGAAGATTAAGGCACGTTCCGTGCTCCAGCCGTAAATACGGTTGAACTCGTTGGGTGAAAGGTTCAGAATCGCATTCGGACTGTTGACCACGGTGTAACCGAAGATCTGATGATCTTCGGATCCGCAGAGAAGAGTGCATTCGATCAGTTCCGACAACTCCCGAATCGGAACTGATGAGGCGAAATCATGGATATCATAGATTACTTCATCATCATAATCGGAAAACAGCAGCTTCCCGTACTTCTGAATGTACTTGCCACCGTTCTCTTCATCAATATCGAGAAGGGTGTCTACGATCTTTCCGACCACTCCCGTACCCGGACTTTTTCTCCGGCCGCTTTCGTAATCACTGATAACGGACGGGGAAATGCCAAGGTGGTCTGCTAACACGCCGGGAGCGATCTGAAAACTGGATCTCCACTTTTTCAGCGCTTTCCCGGGGGCGTCTGAGAGAGTTATTTCGCCTGCCATTTTTTCGGCAAGCTGTTGACGCAGTCCCGGTTTCATACAACATATTGTATTTCGTTCCATACATAAAAGGCTGGTCGTCGAATTCGTCAATACACGAATTACTGTATCCGAACTCATATATAGCAAACAACCCAATAATGAGTATCATGGTTACAGTCGATGCAGAGGATACCCTCTGTCTGAAGCGGATTGCGGCAATGGGGGGATGCAAAGGTCCTGTTCGGCTCTCGACCCAAAGTCTTGGCGAACAGCTGGGCATCAGCCAGCAGACCGCGTCGCGCAGACTACGGGCCTTGGAAACGGCGCACCTTATCTCCCGGACAACCGAGCCTTCAGGTCAGTTTGTGCTGGTAACAAAGACGGGAGAAGAACTGCTTCGTCGCGAGTTCTCGGAATACTGTAAGATATTCGACCGGATCGGCGGACATTATGTGCTGACCGGCAGTGTGATCTCCGGCGTCGGCGAGGGCAGATACTACATGTCGATTCCGCATTATCAGGACAAATTCACGGAACTCTGTGGATTTGCGCCGTATCCCGGTACGCTGAACGTGAAACTGAACCCGCAGAGCGTTCAGGTCAGGAAACGCATTGATACACTGGAGTGGACGAGTGTTCCGGGTTTTTCCGACGAGCACCGGACATTCGGCGAGGCACGGTGTATTCCGTGCAGAATTGAGAATATTCCCTGTGCCATTGTGGTTCCGGGACGGACACATTATCCCGAAGACATCATTGAGGTGATCTCCGGCGTGCCGCTCCGGTCAACGCTCGGACTTGAGGATAGTACAGAAGTAACGGTGGAGATAGGATATGATTGATCAAGCACTCACAGCCCTGAAAGAGGGTAAGGTAATTTTACTGTATGATTTTGATAACCGCGAGAAAGAGACGGATTTTGCTGTACTTTCTTCGGCAGTAACGCCGGAGACGATTCGGCTGTTTCGTAAAGACGGCGGGGGTCTTATCTGTACCGCAATCTCGGGGGAAGCGGCAAAAGCATTCGGTCTGCCGTTTGCGTCCGACGCACTGCGGTTCGCCGGAGACATTGTGGAAAAAGAGGGGGATGTGCCGTACGATCGCAGAAACCATTCCTCGTTTTCTCTCTGGGTCAATCACCGCGACACGTACACGGGCGTGACCGACCGTGACCGGGCACTGACGGTGACGTCGATTGCAAAGTATGTCAAAAATTTTGAGGCGGGCATCTGCGGGAAATTCTCGGATGAGTTCCGTACGCCGGGACACATGGCACTGTTGAGGGCGGCTGATGAGCTGCTGGATCAGCGTCGCGGTCAGACGGAGCTGTCGGTTGCCCTTGCGGAGATGGCGGGCGCAACGCCGGCAATTACGATCTGCGAGATGATGGCGGATACCGGGTTTGCGCTGGATAAGGAGGGAGCAAAAGCCTATGCAAAAGCTCACGGACTTGTCTTTATTGAGGGACAGGAAGTCCTGGATGAATGGGAACGGCGCAGATCGGCTGCTTAAACTTTTTTTGTGATGGGAGTTACGCGGTGTGTGTCCGTGTTGGTGTTTGCGGGTGTCTCGTTCGTTATTGGAGAAATCCCTCATGTGGTTTTTCTTCGTGGTTGTTGTGCTGTTGAGTGGTGAGCGGG
>CAZABQ010000021.1:6101-22444 GCA_964483485.1 uncultured Methanomicrobiales archaeon | reverse complement strand
GGACAAACTGCAGGAAGAGGTTCAGACCGCACAGGAGAAGCGGCATGCCGAACAGCACGAGATCTTTTGGTGCGTAGCCGTCCGGCTGGCCTGCGGCATTCCAGTGAATGATAAGCTGGTCGGGAAGCTGGTCGTACAATACGAGACCGGGAATGATCGGCAGAAGGCAGACGATCGAGGTAAGGATAAGGGTTATGTCAATTTTTTTCATCGGGAGTTTCCCCCTTAAACTGTGCGAACCAGAACATTACCTCCTCAAAGACAGAGATGTTGAGTTCATAGTACACGAAGTTTTTGTGTTTGCTTTCCAGTACAAGACCGGCTTTTTTGAGCTGTGAGAGATGATAGGAGATGGTGGCATTCGTCATGGAAAAGTGTGCGGCAATCTCGCCGGCAGACAGTTTTTTTTCTTTGAGCATGACGAGTATCTCTCTTCGTACAGGATCGGAGAGGGCTTTGAAGGTTTCCGGAAATCCCATTGCTTTGTTCTCCTCAGTATATGTTCTGTCATGAAAGCTATTTAGATGTTTTTCTAAATAGCTCCGATATGACAGACCGGATGAATCAGTACCTGAGAACCGGAGAAAAATAGGTAAATTCAGACCATCTGCTCAGGTGAGCCCTGCATATACTCACGGCAGACGGTTGTTGCATAATGGCCGGGCGGCAGAGTGAAGCGGAGCGTAACGTTTGTCTCCGAAATCTCATACGCGACTTCTGTCCTGAGAATGATCTTTCTGTGGGCACCGTCGAAGTTGGTGCCGGTAAATGCTGCGGCGTTTGCAAAGTCCTGCATGGAGACGCCGTTTTCTTTCATCAGGGAAAACATTTCCTCTTCGAGCGGTCCGGGCGTGACCGGAAGAGTTGCGCCCGGCATCCATGCGGCGACTGCACAGCGGTCACGTTTCATATGCTGGCGGGCGGTCGGGAGATTCTTTTCCGTGACCGTGTCGATGCGGTCGTTGGCAAAGATGAGGTGTTCGCCGACCACCGCGTCGCTGAGAGGAACACCGCGGGCGCAGCGGGCGGAGAGCGCCATGTTAAACAGCCACGACTGATATGCTGAGACGAACATGGATAACAGTTTCGGCGGCATTGCCTGTAAGGCGCGGCCATAGTCTCCCGGATGTTTCATGAGTGAGTCGAGCATGATGCGTTCGTAGGAGAGATGTACCGGAAGATCATGGAGAGCCGCTTTGGCATCTCCTGTTTCGGCGAAGGCGGCACGTGTAGCTTTGATTGCGTCTGACTCGTGAGGGAATGCGTCGCCCACATACATCTTTACCGCGGTCTCGTACTCGCCGCGAAGAATATGGAGACCGACACGGTGCGTGACCGGCTTTAAGGCACCGAAACGCTGAATACCGTAGTAGTTGGGAATACCGGAAGAGAGAATGTCGCTGGTTATCGCTTCAACACGTTCGGCGAGGTCCTGAGGCTCGCAGTCGCGAAGCGTTATTGCGAAGCGGTTTCCTTCGAGGCTTCCCAGGCCGAGCGAGAACTGATGACGGGCAACCGGTTCAAGCGTGATGTCTTTGATGGCGACTTTGGCGAGGTCGTCTTCGGTGACATCGTAGAGGGAGATATACTGGGTGGTGACGGCATTGCGGTCTTTGGTTCCTCCCCACGCGATTCGTTTGGGACTGATTCCAAGACGTTTGGAAATTTCCCGCATGGCATGCTGGTGTTCCCAGGACCGTTTGATAAGTTTTGCAATGAGGTAGGGTCCGGTACCGGTAAATTTTACCGGCAGTTCTTCGACGATGAAGTCTTCCGGGCTGCTGCGCAGAACGCCGCCGACACCTTTAGTGTCGGTGGCGTAGTAGTTCATGCCGAGCATCTGTTCGAGGGGATAGGCTGAGGGTTTCATGATTTTTTTCAGAGAAGCGGGAGACCGCCGGTAACTTTGTCGATGAGTTCTGCTTTTGCCGGACCGATTCCAAGTGCCGTGACGGTGCCGGGCGGGATTTCGGTGTAGCCTGCGTCGATAATTAAGGAGACAGGAAGTCCCTGTATTTCGGCGGTTGCTTTGAGTTCATAAAGCGCCCGTTCGCCCTGGGCTTTGAGGGCAACTTTTTTCTGGCCTTCCCGCATCCATGCTTTTTTGTCAAGGAGTGAGGCTTTTTCAAAGGCGCCGATTGAGGCATGGGCTGCCTGGGCACACATTTTGCCGCAGCTGAGTTTGAGGTCTGTTCTGAGAATTAGGCATTGTTTGTATTTGAAAACTTCTTCGCCGCCGGTCATTGATGGAATGTATTGGTCGGGAAGGAGGATAAAGAGCACGGGAGGGATGGAAAGAGGTACAAGTACCCTATCACACTTTGGTCAATCTCTTTATCACCTCCCGCGGAAAAGATACCAGAAAGGTAACTACCATGTCCCGCAGTACCCTTATCGCAATCGTTGTTACCATGTTCTGCTTCGCTGTCGCAATATTCGGCCTCAGTTATGCCTGCGTGTTCACCGAGGTGGACGGTCTTTCCGTCATCTCTCACGGAATCCATGTCATCTCGCCCAACGAAACCGCACTCATTGAAAAGATGGAACAGTACGCCGAAGAGGATGGCTTTCGGAATTTTGTCGGAAGTGACGGAGTCAACATAGCAGACTGCAAACGCGAAGGAGTTGTTATCACCATGCGGTACACCACACCGCACCTGTTGATCTGGATCGAACAGGATGGATCAAAAATTCCAGTATTCGCAGAACGAATTACCGTAACCATCCCGGATCAACCCGACTCCGGCAGGAAAATTTCCTCCTACATCATCGTGAATAAACCTGAAAAACGACTCGGTATGGTGACTCTTCAGATGCCTCGCGAACAGGCAAACGAACTGCTGAAACTCACGGGGCTGAACCCAATTGAAAAGAAACCTTGAGAGCGGCATACTGCCGGAACATCCCCACTTTTTTCAAAACGAAACTTTGGCCACTATCTCTTTATACTCTCATTGCGATACAGTAGAATCATCAGAAATTCCCGTTCGCTTCAGGTGATAATTATGGCAAAAATCTGTATCCCTGCAAAAAACTATTTCATCCCTTTGTTCGTCCTTGCCGTCCTTTTGACCTCATCAGTACTCACCGCAGGCTGCATCCAGCCGTCAGCTTCCCTGATAGAAAACGAATCCGAACCGATCGACCCACTGCTTGCAAATTTTTCGAGTGACGATTTGATTTATATCAATAACATAACAACCGTCATGGACTACGTTGTTATTCAGGGAAAAAGACTTGGTGTCAACCTCACGGAAGAGGAGATGACGGTCCGTGCCGTGAAAGTTGCGGCAAAGTACGCTGATACCCCCAATCCATCTGAACGATCGATACCGCCCGGCTATTATGCCCTCAACTGGGGAGAGTTTCATCTCTCCATAGGGCGGGCGTATAATCTGACGGATGAGGAAATTCTGCGGTATGTCCCTCTCACGTTCACGAGTAGGATCTACGGACATCATAAACAGCCGATCCCGGAGAGCTATTACGACAGCGTCCTTGATCCGGAACACAAAGCGGTTGCTGAACATCCATCCGACTTTATCACATAAACGATTTCAAAATCGTTTTTGACAACACCCACTCTCCAGCCTCTCCATCTGCATACACGCCGCACACAACCGATTCTGCGTAGGCTCCCCGCATCGCTCGCACACGCCCATCACCGCCTTTTCTCCCGAAACCGGACCGAGTTTTTCAAGAAGCTTCTCCTGACCTGACACTATTTTAAAAAGCGTCCCGGGATACGTATGCTCCAGAACCCCGAGTTCTGTCCGTACCCCTGCCCGTAACGCATAGCCTGTATACGGACACTCCGGCAGCGGCACAAGAAGCCGGTTCACCATCCCGTACGCAACCGTCGCCCGCTCCGTACAGCGACACAGCGGTTTAATCCGGGGGATGAACAGATCCCCCGCATTCGTCTGATACTTCTCCGCAACCCGGGTAATATCCCCACGCAGATAATTCATCAGAACAGACTGCGCCTCATCATCCATACAGTGGCCGGTCGCAATCCGATCTGCTCCCGCATCGCGGGCCGCCAGATTCAGCGCACGCCGCCGCAGCGTCCCGCACACCGAACACGCCCGCTCCGGAGCCGCCGCGAGCAGCTCATCCAGCGTTTTTCCGCACACATCCTCAAACGAAATAATCCTGTGCTCAACACCCAGCCGTTTCACCAGTGAAACGGCTGCCGCAATCGTATCATCGCGGTAGTTCGCAATACCCTCATCCACCGTAATTGCCACAAACTCCGCATCCAGATCCAGCTTTGCCAGAACCGACAAAAGAACCGTACTGTCCTTCCCGCCGGAAAGCCCGACCGCAACCCGCGAACCTGCGGGGATCATTTCGTAGCGGGAAATCGTGTCAGCGACACACCCCTCATACCACCGGGAAAAATGATCGCCGCACAAGGTCTCACCGCTCACCGCATCACGCCAGACCGCCCTCTTCTCACAAAGACTACAGACTGCCATCCCCTTACCCGCCGTGTACTATAGATGTTGTCTCAAGCACCTGATCATCGGTGACCAGATCGTCGGCAAGAAGAAGCTCTCCGTTCCAGGTCACCAGAATCTCATACGGATTCAAACCCAGACCCGTTAAAATATCCTCAACCGTTCCGGCAGGAGCGGACGCTGTCGAACCGTCTGGGAGATACACCAAAACCATTACCCACATATTGGCGCTGCGAAAATAAAACAGATCACCCCCTACACTGCAGTATCCCGCAACTCTTTATTACCAGCAGTAAAAGTAGTACCCGCAATGAAAAACCTGACCATAAAGGGTGCACGCCAGCACAATCTGCAAAATATCACCCTTGAACTCCCGCGTGACAAATTAATTGTCGTCACCGGCGTTTCAGGATCCGGCAAGTCCACGCTTGCCTTTGACACCATCTACGCCGAAGGCCAGCGAAGATACGTTGAATCCCTCTCAGCATACGCACGCCAGTTCCTCGGCCTCATGAACAAACCGGATGTTGACAGCATCGAAGGACTCTCCCCCGCAATATCCATCGAACAGAAAACCACCTCCAAAAATCCCCGGTCCACGGTCGGAACAGTCACCGAGATTTATGACTACCTGCGTCTCCTCTACGCACGAATCGGTGTTCCCTACTGCCCCACGCACCATGTCAGAATCCAGTCGCGAACACCCGAACAGATAGCAGACGCCATCACCGCTGAGTTCCCGGCAGGCGAAATGATCACCATCTTTGCGCCGGTAATCCGCAAAAAGAAGGGAACCTACGAACAGCTGTTCCGCGACCTCAACGCCGACGGATTCACGCGGGTGCGGGTTGACGAACAGATTCACCGCACTGATGACGAGATAAAACTCGCCCGCTACGTTATGCACAACATCGACATCGTGATTGACCGGCTCGATCCTTCAGACCGCAGCCGCCTTGTCGAAGCGATCGAGTCAGCCCTCAAACGTGCTGAAGACGGACTCGTCTACGTTGCCGGCGCCGCAGGCCCTGACGCCGTCTACTCTGCCCGCATGGCATGCCCGGTCTGCGGTCTCTCCTTTGAAGAACTTCAGCCGCGAATGTTCTCCTTTAACAGCCCGTTCGGGGCATGCCCAACCTGTAACGGCCTTGGAATTCAGATGAAGTTTGACCCGGACTTAATCATCCCGGACAAAACCAAATCCATTGCCGACGGGGCGGTCGCCATCTACCGGAACTTCCTTGACGGCTACCGCGTCCAGTATCTGGACGCGGTCGCAAAGCATCTCGGCTTTTCGATGATGACGCCGATTGAGGAACTCACCGAAAAACAGTATCACGGCCTCATGTACGGAACAGATGACACGCTGAAGTTTGTCATGTCCTCAAAGAATGCCGAGTGGTCGCATCATGGTCAGTGGGAAGGACTTCTTCCGCAGACCGAGAGACTCTACCGCGAAACAAAATCCGAGTACCGCAAAGAGGAGCTCGAAAAGTTCATGCGGGTGCTTCCCTGTCCTGAGTGTCACGGAAGGAGACTCAAAGAACACGTACTTGCCGTAAAGATCAACGACAAATCCATCGCAGACGTAACCGACCTCTCCATCGACGATGCCCTCGCCTTCTTCAACACCCTGCCCCTGACGGAAAAAGAGGAAGAGATAGCAAAGCTCATTCTTCGGGAGATTCACTCCCGCCTCGCGTTCCTGCAGCAGGTCGGACTCGGCTACCTCACGCTGTCGCGGAATGCAGGAAGTCTCTCCGGCGGTGAGGCGCAGCGGATTCGCCTTGCGACACAGATAGGCTCGAATCTGATGGGTGTTCTGTATATTCTTGACGAGCCGTCGATCGGTCTGCACCAGCGTGATAATCAGAAACTGATCGGAACCCTTCAGCATCTCCGCGATATCGGCAACACGCTGATTGTAGTAGAGCATGACGAGGACACGATTCGTGCTGCGGATTACGTCGTTGATATCGGTCCCGGCGCCGGAGTCCACGGCGGTCACGTCGTGGCAGAAGGAACGCCGGATGAGATTGCCGCAGCGCCCGATTCCATCACCGGCCGGTATCTTTCGGGAAGAGAGACGATTCCGGTACCGCAGACGCGGCGGCCTGCAAAGAAGTTTATCAGAATCAACGGGTGTACAGAGAACAATCTGAAAAATATCAATGCAAAAATTCCGATGGGAACTCTCACGGTGGTCACCGGAGTTTCCGGTTCCGGCAAATCAACACTGATTTATGATACACTCTATCAGGCACTGATGAAGGAAATCTACCAGTCCCGCGTGACGCCCGGCTCTTACAAGGATCTGATCTTTGAGTCTGAGATCGATAAGGTGATTGTGATCGATCAGTCGCCAATCGGACGAACGCCGAGATCGAATCCTGCAACCTACACGAAGGTGTTTGATGATATCAGGAAACTGTTCGCCGAGACCAAAGAGGCGAAGCTTCGCGGGTATGATCCGGGCCGTTTCTCGTTCAACCTGAAGGGCGGCCGGTGCGAGGCGTGTTCGGGCGACGGTGTGATTAAGATTGAGATGAACTTCCTGCCTGATGTCTATATTGAGTGCGAGGAGTGTAAGGGTACCCGCTACAATGCGGAGACGCTTGAGGTGAAGTATAAGGGCAAGTCGATTGCTGATGTACTGAACATGAGTGTGGACGAGGCGCTGGAGCTGTTTGAGAATGTGCCGAACATTCGTGCGAAAATTGAGACGCTGGCAGATGTTGGTCTCGGCTACATCAAACTCGGCCAGAGTTCAACGACTTTGTCCGGCGGTGAGGCGCAGCGGATTAAGCTGACCCGCGAGCTGGCGAAGCGGGCTACAGGAAAAACGGTGTATCTTCTGGACGAGCCGACAACCGGTCTGCACTTCCATGATGTGAAGAAGCTGATAGGCGTTCTCGACAGTCTGGTTGCGAAGGGTAATACGGTTGTGGTGATTGAGCATAATCTGGATGTTATTAAGTGTGCAGATTATGTAATCGATCTGGGACCGGAAGGCGGTAATGCCGGCGGTAAAATTATCGCGGAGGGAACGCCCGAGAATGTGGCGAAGGTGAAGAAGAGCTATACCGGGCAGTTTTTGAAGAAGATGCTGTCCGCCCCGCAGAAGTCGTAAGATAGGGTGGAGATATCCGAAAAATACCCTTATTTTCGGCTCACTTTCTAATTTCAGGCATTTATCCTATTTAAGATGCTCTATTTCGGACGATGATTCCTCCATTACTGCATGTTATCGGGCGTTATTTGCCGTATTTGCAGGTCGCAGGAGACTCACTGATACGAGAGTTTTCATCCGAACTTTTGGATGGATTTTTCGGATTATGAGTTCTGTCGGCAGAACTCTTTCGGCTGAGATGGTTTTCTGAGATGGGCTATTCTATCTTAGGACAATTGGGTGCGTATTTTACCCCGTTTTTCCCAATGCAGGTAGATCAGAATCATTTTCCGGATTTTTTGTCACGCTGTGTATGGCCGCATTACTTTTATCCTTTCCCGTGCCCCATAGGAAAGGTAGGTATGTACGAGGGAATGGAAGTGGGAATGAACAGCTGGGTAATCTTTGGTCTCATGATTATCGGTTGTATTATTCTGATTGCGGTAATCTCCCGCATCGAAGCAAAATACAACAAACGGCTGGTGAGCCGTCGTCAGGAAATAATTCTTGAGAATGCAAGTGAACGGGCACAGGAAGTTTTTGCTGAGGATAAACAACCGGAGTTTGTTGTCGGGCAGGTGTATCAGATGGAAGACGGTACACTCGCAAAGTACGCGGCTGATGGTAAGTTCTACAAAATCAAAATGGAAAAATAATTTTTTTGACTGCGTCACGAAATAATATTTCCAATACTTGCGTATCCATCGCCGCGTTCCTCGGCACAGCCTACGGCGGTTGCCTTCGTCACCTCAATCTCTTTTGTTGTTCGTTCCCGCAGACAAAATGCAAGGGCCGGCGAGCGCTCACGGACGCCGGCGATCACAAAGTAGCGGGAGTGCATGCAGAACCGGCACTTCTCCGGCGTTACTGTCCGTCCGTCAGTACATGGGAGTTTTCCTGCGGTGACCACAATTTCATTCGCCGTCATAAAACAGAACCGAGTACCCCTGACCGCGGAGGAGAGCGGTGATCTCTTCGCGTGACTTGTCAGGGCATTTCTGCACGCCTTCAAGCCAGATATGTTTCAGATTTTCATCCTGCGTGACAAGGGAGACTTTACCTTTTACCCGTCCGACCTCCTCACCGTTTTTGCTGATGCGTGCCGCACAGCAGTGGTAATCTTTACAGATAAAGAGACGCCCGGGATGAACCGTACAGATGTATTTGCCGTCATCACGCCTGCGGACGAAGAAGCAGGCGGAACGGTGTTCTTCCTGAATTGAATGATCATTGTCAAAGATGTCGCGGTATTCGGGGGTGATGAGGACGGCTTTGGTCTCGCCGACGACTTCATTTTTGATGTAATATCCGTACTTGGAGATCTGGCGGTCCATAGTAACAATTTCCCCGATTCCCAGACAGCACAGTCCGCACTGTGTACACTCAAAACTACTCATGGTACTAGTATCATCGACGTTTCAGAGTAATTAAAGTATTAGTTGAGTCATTTTAGATGCGGTACATCTCAAACGGTATGTCCATATTCATGATCTCCGAGTCCATTACACCGAGTTTTTTGGGATTGACGGTCATCGTTAAAACATCGCCGGAAAGAGTAAACTCAAGGGATTTGTCGCCGTAGTTGCCGCGATATTTTCCGCTTCCGAGATTTACCCAGACAAAATCTGCTCCAAACGTTCCGTCACGGCCTGCTCCGTGAAACTCGCCTGATGCTGAGCCGGAGAAGTCGTCGCGGAATGTCGCGGTGCCGGAACCCTGAACGCTGACGATAACAATCGTCATGGTTTTTGATCCTGCCCATGTCCCGACAATCGGGTCACCGGCTGCCGGAGCTGCGGCCGCCTGCGTTGGTGCAGGAGTTGTCCGGGCAACAGTCGGGGTCGCGGTTTTTGAGATTGACGGTGATGTTGTTACGAAGGCAGGAGGATTCACGGTTTCGGAAAGTGTCGGAGACACAAAAGCCGTGACTTCTGGAGTTGGCGGCGCAAACGATTCGGTTAGTTCCGGTACAGGAGTGGTGGGAACCGGTATTTCCGGAACCGGAGATGCGGAAGACTGAGCGTTTGTCAGTACAGGTATTCCAACAAAGAGTACCAGACATATTCCAACGCACAATGCTGCTATCAGAAGAAAAGATCTGAGTTTTGTGTTTTCTGCCATAATTATTCACCACACAAATGCGGCAAAACAGATGTACGAAAAACGTGAGTCGGAGTGATAAGCCTCCTCCTGTTCGTTGCGGCATTCGGCTACGCGTCGTACCCGGTCCATGGCGTTCAGGCGCCGCACGAAGGTCCTGTTCCGACTTGCACCCGCAGGGATTCGCCGTTCCATCGATCCCTCTGCATCAACGCTCGACGGGTTAGGTGCCGTCTCATTGCTCCGCAGAGGACGTGTCGTTTCTGTTCCAGAGCCGTGACTCTCGCCACCCGTGCTTGCACACGGCTGCGTTACCTGAATGGTGGGAGGACTTTCCTCAGCAATCCCAAAATGATCACCGTCGGCCGCATGCTCCCTCTCACGTAAGAATTATATTAGTGCCAATGGGTTATCAAGATGATGACTGGCGAGGTTTTGTACCTCTATTCCTGAAACAGCATGGAGCAGAGAAGAGAATTGCGGAAATAGATTAATTTAGGCAGGAGTTATGCGGGTTCCTTTTTTCCCCCTTCCCTCAATCGTACACTACTTCAACACACCTCTTGCCGCCAACGGGTACTATCCCGTCGTAACCCCTACTCTAAAAACCGCAGCGTCCGCATGGCATTTAGAATCGCAATCACTGCAACACCCACATCAGCAAACACCGCTTCCCACATTGTCGCAAACCCTGCCGCTGCAAAACCCAGCACGAGAAATTTCACGCCGAGTGCGAAGATAATGTTTTGCCGCACAATCCAGAACGTCTTCTTTGAAATACGTACCGCGGTTGCAACCTTTGCCGGATCATCATCCATCAGAACAATATCTGCCGCCTCAATCGCGGCGTCTGATCCAAGCGATCCCATTGCAATCCCGATATCTGCCCGCGAAAGAACCGGAGCATCATTGATGCCGTCACCAACGTAGGCAGTCGTACCGCCAAACTTCGCCATGATATCCTCAAGGCCCGACACTTTATCCTGCGGCAGAAGTCCTGCCCGATACGAATCAATCCCGAGTTCTCCGGCTGTCAGTTTTGCTGCCGCTTCCGTATCTCCGGTAAGCATTGCGGTATGCTTTACGCCGAGTTTTTTCAGATCCCGTATCGCTTTTTCTGCATGCGGCTTAACCGTGTCGGCAAACAGCAGATACCCTGCATAGCTCCCGGAGACCGCCACATGAATCACGGTTCCTGCGGGGCTACCCGCAGGAATCGTGATTCCTGCATCAGCCATCATCCTCGCATTTCCGGCAAGAACCGGTCTGCCAAACACCTCTGCGAAGACTCCCCTGCCAGCCGTCTCCGTTACCTTTGCAACGGCTGTTCGATCGATATCTTTTCCGTACGCCTGCCGGATGGCAGCGGCAAGCGGGTGCGTACTGGCGCTTTCCGCCGCTGCCGCATACATCAGAAGCTGATCGTTTTCCCTCTCCCCTGCCGGGCTGATCTCTGTCACCCGGAAACTGCCGGTTGTCAGTGTTCCTGTTTTATCAAAGACCACCGTCTCGGTTTTTGCCAGAGCTTCAAGATAGTTCCCGCCTTTAATCAGAATACCGTTTCGTGACGCACCGCCGATTCCTCCGTAGAAACTTAAGGGAATCGAGATCACGAGGGCACAGGGACAGGAGACTACGAGGAAGATCAGTGCACGCCCGACCCAGTCCGCAAACGGTTCACCGAACAGTACCGGCGGCAGAACAGCAAGGGCAGCCGCAATACCTACAACTGCCGGAGTATAGTACCGGGAAAATGTCGTGATGAAGTTCTCGGTCTTTGCCTTTTTTGCGGCGGCGTTCTCCACCATATCCAGAATCCTGGCAACCGTTGACTCGCTGTACGGCCGCAGAACCCGTACCCGGAGAAGACCGGACATATTGATACATCCGCTGATGACTTCGTCGCCTTCATCAACAGATCGCGGCAGCGACTCGCCGGTCATAGACATCGTATTCAGATCCGACGAGCCGGAGATGATAACACCGTCGAGCGGCACGCGTTCTCCGGGTTTGATGACAATGATGTCCCCTGACTTCAGCACTGCCGGATCCACTTCAATGAGCTGACCGTCGGATTCGATGTTCGCATGATCCGGCCTGATATCCATCAGTGCCGCAATGGACTTTCGTGATTTGTTCACTGCGTAGCTCTGGAAAAGTTCACCGACCTGATAGAAGAGCATCACGGCGACCGCCTCTGGATACTCGCCGAGAGCAAACGCTCCGATCGTTGCAATGGTCATCAGAAAATTTTCATCGAAAATTTTTCCGCGGGAAATATTTTTTCCGGCCCGCAGCAGTACGTCATAGCCGACAACTGCGTACGCAGCAAGATAGAGCAGAAGAAGTGTACCGGTATCTTCGGATAGGTTTGTCTGCTGGAAAAAAACCACCGGAAGAAAGATCGCAAAAGCTGCGAAGATCCGCAGAAGTGTTCTCTTTTGTTTTGGTGATAAACTCTCGAACATTTTTTTCCCTTATCGAACGATACAATCCGGCTCTATTTTTTTACAGACACTGCGGACCCCGGCCATGATCGCATCGAACCGTTCCTCGTCCGCATCAAGAACCAGTTTCTCAGTCATGAAACTGATTGACACATCATGAACACCGTCAATTTTTCTGATACCTGCTTCCATCAGTGCGGCACAGTGGGCACACTCAAGATTTTCGAGTCTGAATGTTTTTTTCATGATAATCTCCGTTTGTATAGATATTGGATGCTGAGTGTTATAATGCAAAAAGTGACCTTGAGGAGAGGTAGTTTCTTTGGAGATACCGCACAAGATCCATCTGACAAATACAGCACTCTCTCATATCCGAAATGCCAATCTATAAACAATCAGCCGCCAATCATCTTACATTATGAACCCGTCTGAACACGGTAACCTTACCAACGAAGTAGGCGCACCGGTTGCCCAAAATGATCATGCAATTACCGCAGGACCCCGCGGCCCGGTAATGCTGCAGGATGTATGGCTGCTGGAAAAAATGGCCCATTTCAATCGCGAGGTCATCCCCGAACGCAGAATGCATGCCAAGGGTTCCGGAGCATACGGAACATTCACCGTCACCCATGACATCTCCCAGTACACCAAAGCACAAGTCCTTCAGCCGGGGACCAAGACCGACGTCTTTGTCCGGTTCTCCACCGTTGCCGGAGAACGCGGCGCTGCTGATGCCGAGCGGGACATCAGAGGATTTGCCTGCAAGTTCTACACGCAAGAAGGCAACTGGGATCTTGTCGGCAATAACACACCGACGTTTTTCATCCGTGACGTTCACCACTTCCCTGACCTCAACCGTGCCGTAAAACGCGACCCGAAAACCAACATGCGGTCAGCCCAGAACAACTGGGACTTCTGGACCATGCTGCCGGAATGTTTCCATCAGGTCACGGTCGTCATGTCGGACCGCGGCATTCCTGCAAGTTACCGCCACATGCACACGTTCGGCGAGCACACCTTCAGCTTTTACAACAAGGATAACAAGCGTGTCTGGTGTAAGTTCCACTTCAAAACCCAGCAGGGAATCAAGAACCTCACCGACGCAGAGGCTGCGGCTATTATTGCTGGCGACCGCGAAAGTCACGGCCGCGATCTCTTTGAAGCAATCGAACGCGGCGAGTATCCACGCTGGACGATGTATGTGCAGATCATGACCGAAGAGCAGGCGAAAAACCATTATGAAAATCCGTTCGACATCACCAAAATCTGGCGGCATGCCGAGTTCCCCTTAATCGAGGTCGGCGTTCTTGAACTCAACCGCAACCCGGAAAACTACTTCGCCGAGGTTGAACAGTCAGCCTTCACCCCTGCTCACGTCGTCCCGGGAATCGGTTTCAGTCCTGATAAGTTTCTGCAAGGGAGACTCTTCGCCTACGGGGACGCCCAGCGGTACCGTCTTGGGGTGAACTTCAATCAGATTCCGGTCAACCGTGCGAAGTGCGAGGTCCATGATTACCACCGCGACGGGCACATGCGGGTTGACGGCAACTACGGTGGAACAACCGCGTACACGCCGAACAGTTACGGTGTCTGGACAGCTCAGCCTGATGTCATGGAGCCGCCTCTCGATCTTTCCGGTGCGATGTACGCCTACAACCCGGCGGATGATCCAACCGACGACTGTTTCCGTGCCGGAGGCGACCTCTGGCGTGTTCTTGCCGAAGACAAAAAAACTCTTCTCATTGAAAACACCGCACGAAACATTGCACCCTGTACCCAGAACATCAAATACCGTCATGCAGTCCACTGTGTATGGGCAGACCCTGAATACGGAGAGCGGATGACCAAAGCTCTCGGGCTTGATCCGGCACGGGTTGCACAGCTTGCAAAAGGCGACCATGTATCTCTGATTGCCGCAACCCTCTAAACTCTTTCACCCTTTTTTTCGCAGAATCCTGATGATATTACACTTTTTCCCGGTTCATCATGCAGGAATATCTCTCGTAATTTCATACAGTGAATCTAATGGTCTGAGGTTCACCTATACAAATAAATACTTGTTTTGTTCAAATTATAATGTGGTGAAGTTGCTTTTACGTGCCGGTATTTTTTGTACCTTTATTGTTGTGGCGGCAGTATTGTCTGCCGGTTGCACGACTGTTCCGGCTGAGGATAAAACGGTGTACACGGTTGGAATCAATGGGAATTTTCCCCCGTACTCCTATTATGATGTTGGAGGATATCTCACGGGTTTTGATATTGACGTCATGAAAGAGATTGCAGAGGATCAAAATATACAGATACGATTCATCGAAATTCCCTGGACTGATACAATCTCATCGCTGGTCTCTCATGAAATCGATATTTTCGCCTCGCATCTGGTGATAACCCAGGACAGGGAAAACCTCGTTGACTTTTCCAAACCCTACGGGACAGTGGGAGAGGCGATTGCCGTAAAGAACAAATCAAAATTTACCTACGATCAGTTTGCGTCCGGGGATATGCGGATTGGTGTTCAGGCGGACACCATCAATTCCCGCTGGGTAGAATCGGTTCTCGGCAAAGATCTCTACGATACGATGGTGGTTCAGGGACGCATTCTCCTCTATGACACGTTTCCGCAGTCGATGATTGCAGTGGAACTTGACCTTGTTGATTGTGCGGTATTTGACGAAGGAGATGTTATCTATTACATCCGTCACGTTGAATCACCGCCTGGTGAAGAACTGAAGATTCTTGCTGTCGTTGATACAAACGACTCGTATGGTATTGCGGTTCGGCAGAACGACACACAACTTCTCAAACGTATTAACACGGGACTGGATCATATCAGGTCTTCGGAAAAATGGGATGAACTTCGTGCGAAGTATCAGGTTGACGTACTATGAGAAGGATGTCCGAAAAACTGTGTCGTATGGGAACTCTTCTGGTGTTCCTCCTTCTGGTTACGGTATTCTCTGCCGGATGTGTGACGAATACTCCCGAGATTGGGCCGTCCACTGATCTTCCGCCGGAAATGGCGGCAGTGTTGCAGGATGTCACCGAAAGTCTCTCGAAATCTGCGGCACAAATAGAGACAGATCTTGCGGTGGTAGCAGAAGATATTGCAGCTTCTCCTTCGGATACCGGCAGTGTGGAAAAAATCCTGCGGGAGTATGCCAAAAAGAATCACTGGGTGAATAACATTGCCTACTGTACCATCTCGGGTGATATTATTGCTGTTCCTCTCCCGCCGGATGAATCTCTCAAGACTCTCTACACCTCAGTAGTGGAGCAGAAATTTACCTCGGATGATATTCTCCGTAAAGGTGCTCTCACTACCATGACGGATGATCGTCTTGCGACGATTTTTGTTCCGGTACGTGCAGCGGATGGCACATATCTCGGGTTTGTCGTTGTTGCCTATGACCCGTACTATATAATCAGCAAGCTGCTGAACAACCATACCGGGATGAACTCCTATGGTTTGTGGATGGGAAGTCCGCTCTTGACCACCATCTACAGTTCGTCTCCTGAATATATTGATGCAGAGATGAAATGGTCTTCTCCGGCAAGTATGATTCAGTACGGAAGATCGACGATCTCTGTCTTTGGCGGTGAGGATGAGGTCCATCTTGTCAGTGATACCGCTGACCGGTCAGGACTGGCAAATTCCGGAGATAAGAGTATTCTAAAGAGTGCGATTACTGATCTCTACTCATATGCTACATCCCATCCCAAGATCGAGACCCTGTATTATATCTCCCGGTTTAGCTCCGACAACGTCACGCTGTTCGCCTATGACAGTTCAGGAACTGTTCTGGCACGATCCGATAACCAGTTTATCGGTCAGAATCAGTTAGGTCGTCATGATGCATACGGGACGCGGCCTGTTATGAACATGCTGATCCGGATGAGACAGGGCGGCGGATACGTTCATGAACTTATTCCGACAACGAATGTTCAGGCTCCTGACTTTGCCGTTCCGACAATATTCTATGTACTGCCGATAGACTCCAACTGGTTTATCGGAGTCCAGACGGTTCATGGTGATTCTCCGGTACGTGTTGATCCAAACCTTGGTTTTGAGATTATGTCAAAAGCGAAGGATGTCGTTGGGTATTCCTGGGATCATGGTAAGGAGGCAACAATTGCCGAGATCAGCAGACCGGATACGCAGTTTTT
>CAZABQ010000021.1:0-6001 GCA_964483485.1 uncultured Methanomicrobiales archaeon | reverse complement strand
TAATTCAGCTATTCATCACTTTTTTCGGATTCGGATACTCGGGAAATTCGTCAATGATCCGGTAGACTTCGCGGCCGCTCTGTTTGTTGATGGTCATTGCCACGTTGATTGCAGCAAGTTCCGCGATAAAAGCACCGTCATCTGCGGTGCAGTGCAGCAGTTCTTTGACCGGTTCTGCGACATGGGTATGCCAGTCAGTCATCATTTCCCGAAATGCTGCAAGAATCGGTTCGCCAAGATCTGAACTTTCGCAGACATTCACCGGACAGAGCGGATCACCCGAGGCTTCATAGCGGTAAACCACTCTGCCGGATCCTGCGTCGAACACTTCGAGAAACAGTCGCGGATTTTTTGGGACAAAATTTATCCGGGCGCCGCAGGGAACTTTTGGATCTGTTTCCGCGTTCCAGATCTCGTCAGGAATTTTTTCGGGAAATGCAGGACATGTCCGCCAGCCGCTGCGGCCGTGATGATGGAGGCAAACACCGCAAACTCTGCTCAGGTAAATTTTCTCCGCAGATCTCTGCGTTGGATCAAGTTTTTCTGCTTCGGCTTCGGCAAAGGAGTAGCGGGAGAGATCAAACACTCCGCGTCGAACCGGCGTGCAGTCTTTTTCCGCAAGGTCGTCGGCCGGAAGAATTACCGGCATGTCAGGCGGTGTGTCTGAGACAATGGTCAGATTTCCTTCGTTGAAGATGGTTGTCGCCAGTAAAAAGCAGCTAAGTCCGTTGGCATGATCGTAAAAACAGTAGGTAAGAAAACTGTTCGCCGTTCCCGGATATCTGTTTTCCAACGCTTCAGGAACCTTGCCGCAAAAGATCAGATACTGTTTATGGACTGAGGCAAACCGGAACTGTGAAAACTGCATCTGGTGAAGTATTTTGCACGCAGAATACGATAAAGGAAACTGCATCTGCTGCACCCGAATATCGTAAAAAAATTCCTGATGTTTTTCCGGGAAAGTGGGCACTTTCGGAAGTCTCATATGATGTCAGCAAAATAAATGTAAACAATTCTTCGGCGGGAGTCTCTTCCCTCGTTTGAATACCAATACATACGTGAACATCATGACTGAAAATCGTCCGAAACTGAACAAGGAACTCGCACAGATGCTGAAAGGAGGGGTCATTATGGATGTGACGACTCCTGAACAGGCAAAAATTGCAGAAGATGCAGGTGCGTGTGCGGTTATGGCACTGGAACGTATTCCGGCAGATATTCGTGCGGCAGGCGGCGTGTCCCGGATGAGCGATCCGAAGATGATCAAGGGAATTCAGGCGGCAGTCTCGATTCCGGTCATGGCAAAGGTCCGTATCGGCCACTTTGTGGAAGCCCAGATTCTTGAGGCTATTGAGATCGACTACATCGATGAAAGTGAAGTCCTCTCTCCGGCAGATGATGTGTACCACATTGATAAGACCCAGTTTAAGGTGCCGTTTGTCTGCGGTGCAAGAAATCTTGGCGAGGCACTCCGCCGTGTTGCCGAGGGTGCAACGATGATCCGCACGAAAGGCGAAGCCGGAACCGGGGATGTTGTGCAGGCGGTCAGTCATATGCGTGCGATGAACAGCGAGATTCGCCGGGTTGTCGGTATGCGTGGCGACGAGCTGTATGAAGCGGCAAAGCAGATGCAGGTTCCCTGTGATCTGATCCGTTTTGTTCATGAGAACGGTAAACTGCCGGTGGTAAACTTTGCGGCAGGCGGTGTTGCAACACCTGCTGATGCAGCTCTTATGATGCAGCTTGGTGCAGAGGGTGTGTTTGTCGGGTCCGGTATTTTCAAGTCCGGTAATCCTGCCAAACGTGCGGCAGCAGTGGTAAAGGCGGTTACGAACTTCAATGATGCAAAAATGCTTGCCGAACTTTCCGAGGATCTTGGTGCGGCTATGGTTGGCATTAATGCTGAAGAGATCGCCGTTCTGATGGCCGAGCGGGGCACATAACTCCATGCGTATCGGTGTTCTTGCACTACAGGGGGCGTTTGCGGAGCATATTGGTATGCTTCAAACGCTTGGTGCGGAGGCGTTTGAGATCCGGAAGAGTTCGGATCTCGATCAGCCGTTTGATGGTCTCATCATCCCCGGAGGAGAGAGCACCACCATTACAAAACTTTTGCATGAGCTGGGGATTTTTTCCGGTCTCCGGGAGAAAATTGCCGGCGGTCTGCCGGTTATGGGCACCTGTGCCGGTTTGATCGTCCTTGCGAAACGCGTTGAGGGAGGAGTTCCCTGTCTTGCGACGATGGATATCACGGCTGTTCGGAATGCCTACGGCAGACAGCTTGGGAGTTTTGAGACGGTTGCGCCGTTTGCGGATGCGGGAAATGTTCCCATGACGTTTATTCGTGCGCCGTGCGTCCGCGATCCGGGAGAGGGCGTTGAGATTCTTTCGGTCGTAGACGGACGGATTGTTGCGGTCCGCGAGAAAAATCAGCTGGCTCTGGCATTTCATCCCGAGCTTGACTGCGATACGAGAATTCATGCGTACTTCCTTGCTATGATTGTTGGGAAGTAATTCCCGTTTTTTTATTTTCCGACTTGTTGGCTCTGGGCTATTCTCTGTTTCTTTTTCCCAAGTAGTTTCAAGGTAGGTGTCAGGATTTGCGGTGTGAATAACTACGTATTTCGCTTGTGAGATTCTCATTTTTCGTTCCAGTAGGAGAGCTACCGGTGTGTGTCGCGGATGTTGAAAGTGACCTCTTGTGATGGGGCTGTATTGCTGAATGGGATACAATCCCTGTCCCCTCCTTTTGGGATGCAGAGGGTTGTAGAACGTCTGAAAAAATACATGTGAGGAGGTTCATTCACGCTACCCGGAGAAATAGAGGAGGCGCGAGTTTCCGGTGTCGAAATTTTTTCAAACGGCAGGAGCGTTCAATCTGTACCAGGTACCATTCCATTCAAAGGAGATAGGATACCAATAATCCGACAGTAAATCCAGATCCTTTTTTGTTGCCCGTATGGGTTTGAATGGTAACTCTCCATACAGATACTCTTTAAGTACAGGTATGCTGTTCACGACATCCTCAGTCATATAAGCGATGTGTGTCTGATTCCTCAGATCATCTTCACTCATCTCACTAAAGCTAAGGTGGAAATAATCCATACCATCATACGTGTCGAATATATACATGGGCTCGTACCTGTTCAGATACTCGAGAAATGACATACTCAAGTTGTACGATGCATACTCCTTATAGTCTCCATGATAGCGCTGCATCAGATAGGTGTAGTATGTTGCGTCCGGTGTTGATTTGAGATACCGGAGTACGTTTTGATACTCCTCTGGTGAGGTGTGGCTGAGGTTTCGCAGAGCTGCATTGTACATTGCCTGTTCAGACTCATCCTGTGATTCAGGACAATCAAATATGAGAACCAAAAGTACAAGGAGAAAAATTATGAGGAGTAGGATAATGAGTGAAGATATTATCCGTGATTTTTTCAGTTCTTCTGTATTGGCCATAGCATTGTTTCCCATTATGCATAATTACTTACTTGTGATCGATATGTCCGAATGGTTCCCGCATTATCTTTCAGAGGACGTGCAAATCCATATCCATATGTCCGGTATGCTGTAGAAAAGTGATAACCACTTTCTGTAGGGTTTTGGTATGATTGCCACATCACGGTGTATACTCCATTGAGGTCTGCAAGAGCCTGACCGTGATCCGCACCGAACATATGCCCCATCTCATGAATAAAGGTTTGTCCTTTCGAGCAAGCAGTACCGTTTTTGTTGAAAAGATCGTTTTCAAACTCATTTTTCATCACTTCATTATAGACCAGCCAGTCACACAATGTTCTGTGAAGTATCGGTTTACCAGTGAGCATATGCACGATACTCATATATGAAAAATATGGTCAAGACCTCTCTTTATGAACTATCATGATAATCGTAGCGATGTATGAGCCATGAAAAATGGACAAAGTGAGTTCTTGACCATATTTTTCCTATACTATGATAGGAAAACTACAGCACATGCGGTCTCTTATCTTATCCTTAGCTGCAAAATATTTTCCCTTTTCCCAGCCTCAGGCTCTCCCCTGATAGTGCCGCAGAATCCACAGCGGCGGAATCGAAAGCAGAACAGCCATGATAATAACAAATACATCCAAAGGTCGCGTATCTCCGGTGCCTGCAACCTGCCCGCTGAGAAGATAATAACCAAGAATCGTCATCATCAGGAGAAAACCTTCCGTAACTGCTGCGGTCTCCACATTTTGAAAAAGCTGCATTTGATATGTACTTTGCCTGCCGGAGAGGTTAAGTGTTCGCAGCAACACGTTATCCTTATGGTATCTGCCGTCAGATTAAACGGATATCTATGGGAGAGGGAGAAGGGTATCCGGAAAATACCGGACCGGGATTTGATCAAAACCAGTACAACCGGCTGATCCGCTGTGCAAAATCAGGAGACCTCAGCGAATGGAATAAACCGTACCTTGCAGTTGTCGAAGAACTCAAATCCATATCAGGGTCCGACATCTGGATGGATCGTGCCGGTCTTCATGAAACCGTTTACGATAGTTCCGGAGAAAGCGGCATCCGTCTCGAAGGTGCCGGACTTGCCGAGCTGAACCTCAAAGGCATCGAGCTGCGGGACGCACAACTGGAACGTGCCAATCTCTATAAAACCAATCTTGAGAAAGCATCACTTGCCCGTGCGCATCTTGCCAAATCCTCACTCTTTCGTGCAAACCTTACCGGGGCTGACCTCCATGATGCCGATCTCTCCGGCTCAGACCTCAGGGAAGCATCGCTCTTGGAAACCGATCTGAAAGGAGTGAACCTTTGTGACGCGGATCTCCGGGAAGCGAACCTTGAAGGATCCGACCTGTTCAAAGCAGATCTCTCCGGCGCAAAACTCAGCATTGCAATTTTGGAAGGAGCTGATCTCCGTGAGGCAACCCTTACCGGAGCCGACCTCCGCGAAGCAAATCTTTCCGGGGCTGACCTTCGTGAGGCGGATCTTTCCGGCGCAGATCTCCGGGAAGCGAACCTCGAAGGCGCCGACTTGTTCAAAGCGAATCTTTCCGGCGCAAAACTCGGCAGTGCAAGAATGCGCGGTGCAAAACTCGGCCTTACCGTCTTGCGGGACGCGGACATCTCCTGTGCAGTTCTGTTTGGATCCAACCTCTACGAAGCAGACCTTGCCGGAGCAGTACTCACTGAAGCAGAGATCAGCGAAGCTGATCTCCGCGAAGCAAATCTCTCGGAGGCTGATCTTTCGGAAGCAAAACTTGACGGCGCAAAACTATCCCGGGCAAACCTCACGGATGCAAAACTTATCGGTGCAAACCTTCTCCGTGCCGATCTCCACGACGCCGAACTTGACCGGGCGGACCTGAAACATGCAGTCCTCACGGACGCTGATCTGGTCGGGGCGCATCTCCGTGCTGCAACGATGCGTGAAACCGAACTTGTCAGGACAAATCTTTCCGGCACAGCCCTTGCGGAAGCTGATCTCACCCTGGCAAATATGGAAGGGTGCAGGCTTGACAACGCAAATCTTGAGGCAGCTCTCCTTACCGGTGCAGTACTCCGCAGTGTATCAGCCAAACATGCCGACTTCCGCCGTGCAGTAATGGACGGTGCGGACCTGACCGCATCCGATCTGCGGAATGCAACACTGATGCGTTGTGAGATGCGGGGAACGAAAATGTCCAGATGTGATCTGAGATACGCTGTGATCGAAGAAGCCCGCCTTGAAGGAGCCGATCTCACCAAAGCCGATCTTCGCCAGGCAGACATGCAGGATGCCGTCCTCTGGCGGGTGAAACTAACCGAGGCAAACCTTCGTGAAGCTGACATTAAAGAAGCCGACCTCTCCGGTGCGGATCTTACCGGCGCTGATCTTTCAGAGGCATATCTGGAAGGAGCAAAGTTCCGTAACGCAACACTGTTTGGCACCACCTGTTATCTTGCCAGTGTCGACGGCAGAACCGTCATTGCAAAATGCGCCATTGACGGCAGAACGGATTTTACCGGCGTCGGCATCTCA
>CAZABQ010000020.1:0-22615 GCA_964483485.1 uncultured Methanomicrobiales archaeon | reverse complement strand
CCCTGACCTACGGATTAAGAGTCCGTCGCTATTCCTGACTAAGCTATAGGCCCATTTGTGATGCCTGTTGACCTAAATAGATTAGACTCATCCATATTTATAGATTTCTTCCTGATTGCCGCAGATCTCGTGGAGGTCCTACATTAATATCCGAACAGCACAAATATTGGTTATATGGCTGAGAGTGATGGGGTTCTGCCGTCTAACAACCAAACTCATAAAAAAATAAAATATATTATCCTTGGCTGTGGCAGTATCGGCTATAATGTCCTTGAGGAGCTGAAAGAAGATGATGAGAATATTCTCATCGTCGACGTCAACGAAAAGCGTGTCGAGGACCTGCGCGACCACCGCCATCAGGCGATGGTCGGCGACATGACCGACCCGGCTCTCGTTGCAAAGATTCCGGAGCCTGAAGTGGTCTTCATTTTGTCCGGTGACAAGGATGCGAACCTTGCTGCCGTTCAGATTGTCAAGAAGGCCTATCCGCAGACGCATGTCATTGCCCGTGCAATGGACCTGTTCTCTGCCGACCAGCTGGTGGATCACGGCGCTGACGTTGTGCTCTATCCGCAGCAGGTTGTCGCAAAGTCAGCCGTAAACCACATGAACAATCTGGTCGCATCAAGAAATGCCCAGAAACTTTTCTCGCTCCTGAGTTCATGGACCGGAACGCTTGGCATTATCACGCACAAGAATCCGGATCCTGACGCAATCTCCAGTGCCATGGCGCTTTCGGCAATTGCGGCAAGCGCGTCCGGCGGAAAACTTGCCACACGCATTCTCTACGAGGGAAACATCGGTCATCAGGAAAATCGCGCGTTCGTTAATCTGCTTGAGATCAAAATGGAGCGGCTGACGCCGGAAATTCTGGCAACCTGCAACTACCTTGCTCTCGTCGACTGCGTTGCACCCGGCATGAACAACGATCTCGCACTGGACGTGCCAATTAATATTGTCATCGACCATCACAGCACAGAGGGAGTAACCCGGATTAAAAAACCGGAGTTTTTGGACTCGCGTCCGAACGTTGGTGCAACCGCATCCATCATGACGCAGTATTTGCAGGAGCTGTATCTGCCGATTGACAAAAAAGTTGCAACCGCTCTTTTCTACGGTATCCGTGCAGATACCAAGGAGTTCCAGCGTAACGTTTCTCCGCAGGATCTCCATAACGCCGCATATCTGCTCCCCCTGACCGACCGTTCCCTGCTTGAAGTCATCATGGCACCGTCGGTTTCCCAGGAGACTCTGGATGTTATCGGTCATGCAATCGTGAACCGCGATATTAGGCACGGCTACCTCTTCTCCAATGTGGGCTATGTCAGAAACCGTGACGCTATTCCTCAGGCTGCCGACATGCTGCTGAATCTGGAAGGAGTAACGACCGCAATGGTGTACGGCATCACCGATACCAGCATCACCCTTTCCGCACGCAACAAGGATATCCGTCTGCATGTGGGTGATGTGATGAAGGAAGCATTTGCAGGCATCCCTGGGGCGTCTGCCGGCGGTCATGCAACAATGGCGGCACTGTCAATTCCCCTGAATGCATTCTCGCTTGTGAAGGACAAAGAGGAGCTTCTTTCGATGATCATCGATCCGGTTCTTTCCAACTTCCTGAAACTTGTCGGCATCTCCGAGGTTGAAGGGGATGAAAACTGAGGAGTGGGAACCCTACTACTCCGAAATTCTCGATTTTTTTGGATTCTCCCGTGAAGATGACGAGCGTGCTGCCAGAATACTTGCAGAACTTCTTGTGCGTGATGACATTTCCCTCCTGAAAAAAACCATCACAGGAAAAGCCTGCATCGTCTGCGGCAATGCGCCTGCACTTCCTGAAGAGATCAAAAAAACGGATTTTTCCGGAAAAGTGATCATTGCAGCGGATGCCGCTGCCCGTGTGCTCTGGCAGTGCGGACACCGGCCTGACGTAATTGTGTCTGACATCGACGGCATGGACGATGATTTTCTGGAGATGAACCGCAAGGGAACCATTCTGGTGCTTCACGCGCACGGCGACAACATTCCTCTGGTGAAGTCATGGGTTCCCAAAGTGCAGGGACCCTTCGTTGCAACAACACAGGCCGCGCCGCTTGCGCATGTGCACAACTTCGGCGGCTTCTCCGACGGTGACCGGTGCGTGTTCTGCGCTCACGAACTCGGCGCAGACTCGGTCACCCTGATAGGATTTGATCTGGACGATGCGTCTGTCGATCCGGTCAAACACGGAAAACTGATGATCGCACGAAAACTTCTGAAAACTCAGGGTCATGACATCTGACGCAGTCATCATTGACGGGTATGTGGACGAGCCTGCGTGCCTTGGCGTTCCGCCGTATATTTCTCCGTACATCAGAACTGTTGCGGGCGTGTTTGCCGAACGGAAGCTCTCCGCAGACTACGTCACCATCGATCAGCTGAGAAAAGATCCGCTGCGGCTTGCAAAATTATCTGCATATCAGTATGTGGTGATGATTGCGGGCGTCACCGTTCCCGGCAAATATCTTGCCGGAACTCCTGCGACCTTAACGGAACTGCAACAGATCGGATGCATCCTGCGCGGCAGAACCACGTCCCTCCTCGGCGGCCCGATCGGGTTCGGCTACTCGCCGGAAGGCGGAACCAAAGCCATTGCGCAGGCGATCGCCGGCTGGTCGGCGATGCTTGCGGGTGAGCCTGCCGCCGCCCTTGACGCGTATCTGTGCGGCGGTGAACCGGAAGGACTCTGCAATTACCGTGACCTTGACCGGTGGTCGGTTCTTGGCGCAGAGATCATCAGGCAGCATCCGTTTTACCCGTACGTGATGTGCGAACTTGAGACGGCAAAAGGATGTTCCCGCGCTGTTTCCGGCGGCTGTTCGTTTTGCACGGAGCCGTTTTATGGACTGCCGAAACAGCGGGATGCGGGAGGCGTCCGCGACGAAGTCGCCGCCCTTGCGGCTGCCGGCGCACAGCATTTCCGCCTCGGCCGCCAGCCCGACCTTCTCGCATTCGGCGCGGCAGGCGGAGGTGAGTTTCCAACGCCCAACCCCGACGCCCTTGCGGGCCTCTTCACCAAAATCCGCGAAGCTGCACCGGACCTTAAGACGCTGCACATCGACAACGTGAACCCGGGCACCATTGCGCGCCACGTTGAGGCGTCGCGTTCAGCACTTGCGGCAATCGTTGCCGGTCACACGGCAGGCGATATCGCGGCATTTGGTATGGAGTCGGCAGACCCTGCGGTTGTCGCGAAAAATAATCTGAAGGGTGATGCGGACGCAGTGTTCCGGGCAATTGAGATTGTCAACGAAGTTGGCGCCGTGCGGCGATGCGGCGTACCCGAGCTTCTTCCGGGTCTGAACTTTATTGCAGGGCTTGCCGGAGAAACCGCTGAGACATTTTCCCTGAACACGGCATTTCTTGACAAAGTTCTTGCGTCCGGTCTGCTGGTTCGCCGCGTGAACATCCGTCAGCTGATGCCGTTTGAAGGAACGCGGGCATACACCGACAACATGCTGGGAAAACACGACAAACTCTTCCACCAGTTCAAGGACCATGTCAGAGGGTCGTTTGACGTTCCCATGCTTGCGCGGGTGTTTCCCGTCGGCACCGTACTTGCGGATGTCATCATTGAGATATCCGGCGCAACATCATTCGGTCGCCAGATGGGAACGTATCCGATTCTCTGCGGTATACCCCTGCAACTGCCGGTCGGTACCGTTCTGGATGCGGCGGTCGTCTCGTACGGTCAGCGTTCCGTAACCGCGCTCCCGGTACCAATTGAGATCAACCGCCTCAGTGCTGCCGCGCTGAAATGGCTGCCCGGCATTTCCAAAAAATCTGCGGCGCAGATCACCGCAAAGCGGCCTTACCCTGACGCGACCGCTTTTATGACCACTTTCCCGAACGAGCAGCTTGGACCGCTGCAAAAACTCATGAAGTTCTGACGGATCACAAATTTTTCCAGAGAACAAGCCGGGGAATATCAGGATAGAAATAATCCGCTCTCCGCTCTTTTTGCACGAACCCGAGCTTCTGGTAAAACGTAATCGCGGGCAGGTTCGTCTCTGCGACCGTCAGATGGACCGCGGTCACCTGATGTTTTCTGAGTTCCTGAAACAGCGCGTCTGAAAGCATTGTGCCGCACTCTCTTCTCTGATAGGTTGGCACAACACCGATACGGATCAGTTTACCTACGGCAGGATTTTTTAGATGAACTCCTCCAAGGATATATCCGATGATCTCGCCGGACTCGTTTTCCGCGACAAAGAAGAGCGACGGAAACAGTTCTTCGATGTGCCGGAACAGAATAGGTCCGCCCATCCCGGGAAACAACGGGGCGTCCAGCTCGCAGATATGTGGGTAGTCTGCAGAAGTATAGTGTCGGACTCGGACGGATTGCATACTTTCTCAAGTATATGTGGTTTAGAGATTTTGAACGTATCCCCTCGTGCACGGGGTTAACATGAAAACTTACTTATATCTGCGCGAGTATATGTTTCAAAAGTATGAAGTGGCAGATCTCGGACCTCTTTGGCATGAATGTCTACTCCGACAAAGCAATCTTCCTTGGCAAGGTTGAGGATGTTGTGCTGGATGTTACCAATAAGAAAATAAGCGGCCTCGCACTGACCGGTGTGAACCAGACTGTGCTTGACATCAAAAACTATCAGGGCATTATCATTCCTTACCGGATTGTGAAGGAAGTTGGGGATGTTATTCTGGTGCGCCACATTCCCGGAGCCTTCAAAGTGGCTGAGCCGCTGTTTGGAGATTAAGTTTTTTGCAGCATGAAGGATCGCGAGATTTATTCCGGCCTCATCACCACCGTGCCGTTTGTTTTGCGGCTGGACGGAAGATCCTTCCACCACTTTTCCCGTGACCGCTGTTTTGAAAAACCCTATGACCCGCTGTTTTCCACTGCTATGGTCAAGACTGCGGAGTCGCTTCTTTCAAACAGCGGTCTTTCCCCGGTGTTTGCCTACACGTTTTCTGATGAGATCAGTCTCTACATCACAACGCCGGTCTTTGACTGCCGCGTGGAAAAACTGGTCTCGGTTGCCGCAGGGTTTGCGTCCTCTGCATTTACGCTTGCCGCAGGCGCGCAGTCTCCGCTCTCGTTTGACTGCCGGGTTGTTCCGATTGCCGAATTCCAGCTTGCGGCGTATCTTGCATGGCGGCAGGCTGAGTCATGGCGCAACCACATCAACGGGTATGCACACAAACTGCTGACCGATACCGGGCTGTCGGCAACCGCCGCACAACGGAAACTGGACGGTATGAAAGCGTCCGAGCTGCATGAACTGGCGTTTTCCTTTGGGGTGAACCTTGCGGAAACCCCTGCATGGCAGCGCCGCGGAACTGCGGTTTACCGCAGTTGCGCAGAAAAAGACGGATATAATCCGGTAACCAAAGAAACGGTACGGGTACTGCGCCGCGTGCCGGTCATTGACGAGGATCTTCCTCTGTTCAAAACACCGGAGGGCGCTCTCTGGCTTGCGGAGAAGATCTCCGTGCCTGCCGCGGATGTGCGGTCTTAAGTTGGAGTACGGCAAATACGTAACTACAATGACGATCGCGTTTACCAAGCTTCAGGGAAACGGAAATGACTTCATTTTGATCGATGAGATGAAGGGAACCGTTATCCCGGATGATATGAAAGCGCAGTTTGCGGTGAGCTACTGCGATCGCCGGTTTGGCATCGGCGGAGACGGTGTGCTGTTTATCTCTCCTTCAGATACTGCGGATGTGCGGATGCGTCTGTTCCAGCCGGATGCAAGCGAGGCAGAGATGTGCGGCAACGGTATCCGGTGTCTTGCAAAGTATGCGTTTGACAATAACTATGCAATGGCGGCGTCTTTTTCGGTCGAGACCCTTGCGGGTGTCCTGACGGTTCGCGCCGGATATGACGGCGATGACAGTTTTTCGGCAACGATTGATATGGGTGCGCCAAAGTATGACGCAGCCTCCATTCCGGCCGCTGGCTCAGGAGAGTTTTCTCAGGATATTGACGGCATGTGCGTGTATGCGGTAAATACGGGTGTTCCGCACGCGGTCATTTTTGTGGATGATGTGGAAGGTATCGACATCGATGCGATTGCCCCCAAAATCCGGCACAGCCCTCTTTTCCCGAAAGGAACCAACGTGAACTTCGTGCAGGTGACGGGTCCGTCTTCAGTTCGCATTCGGACGTTTGAACGCGGGGTGGAAGGCGAGACGCTTTCCTGCGGAACAGGTTCCACCGCGTCCGCCCTGATCGCAAAGCGTGCCGGAAAAGTTTCCGGTGACACCATCCGCGTGGATACCGAGGGCGGACCGCTCGATATCACGCCAGGGGATCATGCACTGATGACGGGACCTGCTGAAACGGTGTTCGTCGGCCAGATTGTATTCTGAAAATATATTTTTTTGTTGCAGCGCTATGAAAAATCCCTTTCATGTGATGATCATCCCGACTCTCGGATGTCCCGGCCGGTGTAAATACTGCTGGAGTTCGGATGTACACTCGCCGAAGATGACGCTTGAGACTGCTGAAGCGATTGTTTCGTGGCTTGAGCCGCTGCGCGACCAGCGGGTGACGTTTACGTTCCACGGCGGAGAGCCGCTGCTTGCAGGCCCCGCGTTTTACCGTGCGGTTCTTCCCATGATTGAGACGCGTCTGTCGCATCTTTCCCCGGAGTTTGCGATGCAGACCAATCTCTGGCTGATGACGGATGAACTTGCGGAGATTCTGAGCAGTCATCATGTACCGCTCGGCTCATCCATTGACGGCCCAAAAGAGCTGACCGACTATCAGCGCGGCGATGAGTACTTTGAGCGGACAATGGCCGGATACCGGACCGCCGTTGCCCACGGGCTTTTTGTCAGGTTCATCTGTACGTTTACGAACTCGTCGGTCGCAAAAAAAGAGGAGATCGTTGCGTTCTTCCAAAATCAGGGATGGGTTATGAAACTGCATCCTGCCCTTCCGTCGCTGAAAGGCGACAATCCAAACGAGTGGACGCTTTCGCCGGAGGAGTACGGAGAGTTGCTGGTGTATCTGCTGGATCTATCGCTCGCACATCCTGATACTCTTGAGATCATGAACATCAGCGATCTCTGCCGCTGTGTGTTTACCCGGAGCGGCTGCGTCTGTACCTATGCGGACTGTATGGGTACTACGTTTGCTGTCGGGCCTGCCGGCGATATCTATCCCTGTTACCGGTTTGTCGGAATGCCTGAGTGGGTGATGGGAAATGTGCATGACTCACCGTCTGTTGAGATGCTGATGCAGACTCCGGCAGGAAAACGGATGCTGGCATTCAAGGATCATGTTGATACTGCGTGCAAAGACTGTGCCCATATCAGATACTGCCGGGGAGGATGTCCGTACAATGCCCTTGCGGGCACTTCGGATGACGTGACCGGTGTTGATCCGCACTGCGCAGCATACAAACGGATTTTTGATGAGATTGCCTTGAGAATGGAGGCAGAGATGCACGCGTCTCCCGCAGTTTCTGCGGGAGCGCGCGTGTCACGGGTGAAGCGGAAGGAAAAACCGGGCGTTATGACGCTTGTCAAAAAGATTGTGGAGAAGTAACGTGAAATTTGTCTGTCCGCTTCTGGTAGTGAAGGATATTGCGGCGTCTGTTCGATTTTATCAGGAGCTGTTTGGTCTTGTCGTGGCGTATGATTTCGGGGAGAATGTGTCCTTTGTGAACGGTCCTGCACTGCAGTCGCTCGCGTCATTTGCGAAAATGACGGAGATCAGTGACGATACGGTCTTCTGCCGACCGCATAATATGGAACTGTACTTTGAAGAAGAGGAGTTCGATGCCTTTGCCGCCCGTCTTGCCGCAAGGAAAAATATCCGGTATCTTCATGATGTTATTGAGCATCCGTGGGGGCAGCGGGTGGTTCGCTTTTATGATCCGAACTTCCACATCATCGAGGTTGGCGAACCTATGGATGTTGTTATCCGCCGCTGTCTTACAGGCGGTATGAGTGTTGCCGAGACCGCGGCAAAAACGCAGCATCCTCTCGAGATGGTTCGCCGGATTTCATCCGGTATCTGACTATTTTTTTAATCAGTTTTCCACTCTTGCAACGCGAAGTGCGGCCCAGCGGGTACGGATACGGAATTCATCTGCCGGCTCAGGATTTTTCTTTAGTGCCTCACTATAGCAGTCAAGGGCGTCGAGTGGACGTCTGATCTGCTCAAAGACCACCCCTTTCAGGAACAGCACGGAAGCCGCATTGGCACAGTCTGCCGCAAGTGCCGCATCATAATAGCGCAGGGCATCATACATCAGTCCTGCACTTCTGAGATTATTTGCGCGTTCGAGAATCTCCTCAGGCGTTCCTTTCGGCTGCCTGAACCCGCGCCCGCCTGCATACAGCTCTGCCGCATACGGCGGGGCAAGGATACCTCCGATCTCTTTGGCAAGATCAACTTTACAGAGCCATACCTGCGTAAGCATCGTGTCCTCGTTGGCATTGCACCACTCTTCAGCGCGGTAAAAACAGTTTCCCGCCTCTGCATATTCCTTTTTCTGCACGTACGCCTGCCCCCGCACAACAAGTGATGCGGCGTCCGGCGTTCGGATACTGTCCGCCTCGTTAAGTGCCGCAACTGCCTCGTCCGGCTTTTCTGCATACAGCAGGGCTTCGGCTTTGAGAACGCAGAGCATGGACGAGAACGCCGCCGTTTTTTCGGCGTCCGCCTCCGAAAAACCCTTACCGGAAGGCAGCCCTGCAAGTGCGGCGGTGAAACACTCCGCAGATTCGGCATACCTGCCCTTTGCCTTCAGAACCGAGGCTTTCCCCACCCATGCAAGCGGATCGGTATGGTCGCGTGCGATCGCTGCATCAAAGGCTCTGAGTGCCTCGTCAAGTTTTCCTGCAACGGCAAGCTCTTCTGCCTGAACAATCAGTTCTGCTGTCTCAGACAATTTTTTCACCGTTGCGTACAACACTCACGCGGCCGTTCTCCACCGACAGGGCAAATCCGTGTTCATAGAGCCACTCGCGTGCGTTGCCGTGGCCGTGAATCATCAGCTCCACAAGGTCAGCTGGCTCGTCCACGTCGGTTGACATGCGCATGGAGTCGATAATCTCTACCGTGAGACCGAGTTCTTCTGCAATCTGCAGATGTCTGCGGAACGAAAATCCGTAATACTCCACGCGGAAGGTTTCCGGGTGTTTGACAAAGATGACGTTTGTTCCGCCGCCGAGTCCCGGAACAATTGCCATGTCCGCTTTTGTTGAAAGCACCCGCTGCAAGCTTCCGGGCGTAACCATGGGCAGATCCGACATGATGACGAGCGCCGGGCAGTGGAACTGCGGCAGTGCCCAGTTAATTGCTTCGTTGAGGCCCTCTTTCCGGATAGCGACGAGCGCTTCATTACAGGTATATTTGGAGGTGCAGAGCAGTGTTGCCGTACAGCCGGTTTTGCGGACGGCGGAGATGACATCGCCAAGCATAACCTCTGCAAACTCTTCGCGTTCCTTCTGTGTCATAACAGAAGACAGGCGGGTCTTGGGATTGACCGGTTTGTAGGGTATCAGGGCGTGGAAGTACATGATAATTGTATGGTTGCTGAAGATACTAGAAACTGTTTGTACTGATCTTTTCCTGAAATGGATAATTGTATCTGCCGCCTGCATCCCGCATCGCGCGTTGATCTGGTGAAGGCTGCCTAAAAAAAGAGTTACTGGTATTCCACCAGATTCTGCACCTGCCTCGGCAGTCCGCCCTTGAACCGCAGACGGATACTCTCATAGTACTCGCGGACACGATCGTTCATGGTTGCATGAACCTGCTTCTTTGCATCTGCAAAGTCTTTTTCGGTGACAACACTCGCATTATGGCGCAGGGCATGCATCGCCGCCTCACGGCAGAGACTTTCCAGATCAGACCCGACATACCCTTCGGTCTCTGCGGCAATTTTTGCAATAAACGCGGAACGGTTCGGATCATCCAGCACCGCCTGCTTTTCGATCACCGCATCAGTCAGCACGCGTCTGAGCTGCGGTGCAGACAGACCCTCAGGAGACATCTGCATCTTCTTTGCAGCCGTTTTGATCTGCCTGAGTGTTATCGTTTTTCCGGCGAACTTCTCAGCAAGGGCACTCACATCTGTTTCACTGCATCCGGCGAGCGCTTCAGCTGCATCATCCAGCATCGAGTTTTCCAGCGGCATACTGCGCATATGTACCGCAAGGATTGCCTCGCGGTCGGCAAGCTTTGGTTCGGCAATGTATACCAGCCGGTCGAACCGTCCTGACCGCATGAGTGCCGGATCAATAATGTCAGGACGATTGGATGCTGCAAGAACAACAACGTCGTTCAGCGGTTCAATTCCATCCATCTCGGTCAGTATCTGATTGAGGACATTTTCGGCGACCCTGCTGCTCGGTCCCTCACCACCCCGTGCAGGCGTGAGTGAATCAATTTCATCAAAGAAGATGATTGCAGGCGCTACCTGACGTGCTTTGCGGAAGATTTCCCGGACAGCACGTTCTGACTCGCCGACCCATTTGGAAAGGAGCTGCGGCCCTTTGATTGCGATAAAGTTTGCACCGCTTTCGTTTGCCACGGCCCGGGCGATCAGGGTTTTTCCTGTTCCCGGCGGTCCATAGAGGAGAACTCCTTTCGGCGGTCTGATGCCGAGCTGCGAAAAGGAATCCCTGCGGGTGAACGGGTACTCAACCGCTTCCCGCACTTCCGTAAGAGCGCCCGAACATCCGCCGACGTCAGTCCAGCGCGTGGAGACTGCTTCAATGGAGATCTCCCGCATTGCCGAAGGAGTGATCTCACGCGACGCCTCCGCGAAATCTTTTGGTGTCACCTCAAGTTTTCTGAGCACCTCATCAGGAATGCGTTCCAGATCAAGATCGATGACATTCATCTGACGGCGCAGGGATCTGATTGCCGCCTCCCGCGCCAGTGACGCAAGGTCAGCCCCGACAAATCCCTTGGAGATCTGGGCAAGCTGGGTAAGGAGCCTCTCGCGGTTTTTCTTGTACTCCTCTTCAGCTGCTTCGATCTTTTTCTCCTGACCGTTTTGTTTGAGTTCCTTTATTTTTGCCGCTCCTTCAAAAGGCATACCGCGGGTATGAATCTGAAGAATTTCCAGCCGGTCTGCTTCTGAAGGCACACCGATTTCAATTTCGCGGTCGAATCTCCCCGGTCTTCTCAGTGCCGGATCAATTGCGTCGGGGCGGTTGGTTGCGCCAACGACGACAACCTGACCACGGTCGGCTATGCCGTCCATCATGGTGAGCAGCTGGGCGACGACTCTGCGTTCCACTTCGCCGGTGACATCTTCACGGCGCGGTGCAATAGAGTCGAGTTCATCGATGAAGATGATCGACGGCGCGTTTGACTCGGCTTCGCTGAAGACCTCGCGCAGTTTTTGTTCAGACTCGCCGTAATATTTGGAGATGATCTCGGGTCCCGCAATTGAGATGAAATGTGCCCGGCTTTCGTTTGCGACCGCTTTTGCGATCAGGGTTTTTCCTGTTCCCGGCGGCCCGTAGAGGAGAACTCCTTTCGGCGGTTCGATACTCATTGTTTCAAAGAGTTCCGGGTGACGGATCGGCAGTTCGATCATCTCGCGAACGCGGCGGAGTTCGCCTTTCAGACCCCCGATGTCCTCGTAACTGATCTGCTGGGTCCCTTCGAATTTTTCGTGTATTTCATCGTCCAAGAAATCGATTTCGGTGTTCGGGGACATGATGCATGCCCCTTCCGGTTCTATGGCCGATATCTTATACTCAAGAAATTTATTGGGTTTGTTGGAGATGATGGGGAGAATATCGCCAACCGTCACCGGAAAACTGAATAAGGATTCGCCAATGTCATCAGGGTCTCCTTCGCAAAGGTTTGGATTTTTGTTGGTTGGAGGGATAAGGTCAATGTGTTCTGCTATGATCTGGTTTTCAACCGGCGTTACCGTGACACGGTCGCCGAGACTTATACCGGCGTTTGTCCGCGTGAACTTGTCGATGCGGATCTTTTCCACTCCCCAGTCAGAGGTCATGGCACGCCAGACTTTGGCGACCGTTTTGGTTTTTCCTTCAATAATTACCAGCTGACCGGGGGATATTCCGAGTGCCTGCATGGTATCCGGGTCGATACGCGCTTTACCCTTACCCTGATCCTCGGGGTATGCACTGTCCACTTTCAGTGATATTTCCGGCATGTTGGTAGTACATCTCACGGAATTGATTAATAATATTCTGGAGCGGGCGGTGATGTTCAACTGCAACCGGCAGGTTTTACTTGCATCTGCCCAAGAGTATTAGTTACTGTTTCTATGCGATTGCTGGTAATTGATCCTAAGTTCGGCGCTGCGGGCGATATGATCACCGGAGCGCTTCTTGCGGCCGGCGCTGACCGCGATGCGGTTGTCCGTGCGATGCGGTCGGTTGTTGCAGACCCTGAGGTGGAAGAGGTTGTCAGATGCGGTATGCCTGCGGTGTTCGTGAAAACCCATGCAGGCCCGGCGCACCGCACTCTTGAGGAGGTGCTGGCACGTGTTTTGGAAGCTGATGCTCCGGCAGACGCGATTGATCTTGCAAAAAGGGTGTTTGCGCGGATTTCTGAGGCAGAGGAGCGGGTGCACGGGTCACATCATGTGCATTTTCACGAGGTCGGTGCTGATGATGCGATTGCGGATGTGATTGGTGCGTGTACGGGTTTTGTTTCGCTTGGTGTTGATGCAGTGCATATCCTGCCGGTTTCGGTCGGGTCAGGTACGGTGACATGTGCTCACGGCAGAATGCCGGTTCCGGCTCCGGCGACGGCGGAGATTTTGAAGAACTCTGATCTGGTGGTGTCGGCAGGAGAGTTTTCGGGCGAGCTGTGTACACCTACGGGCGCGGCTCTTCTTGCGGAGTTTTCGGCGATGTGCGCAACAGAGCATCATACCGGAAAAATTGTCTCGATCGGTTGCGGTGCGGGGACACGTGACCCTGCGGATCACCCGAACGTTCTGCGAATGATGGTGATGGAGTCGGCGTCTGCGGGACCGTTCTTCGGTCCGCAGGTTGATGTGCTGGAGACGAATGTGGATGATCTCTCCGGCGAGGTTCTTGCATCCGTTGTTGCCGCAATGATTTCTGCGGGAGCACGCGACGCCTGTGTTATTCCAATTGTGATGAAGAAAGGGCGCCCCGGTCATATTGTGCGGGTGATCTGCCGCCCGGATGATTCCGAGCGTCTGGCCCGCCTGCTCGCCCGCGAGACGGGGAGCCTTGGTATCCGCTGTATGCCAATGGTTCATCGTTTTGTTGCCGACCGCACGGTTTCGCAGGAAGTGGTGATGGTGAACGGGGTTCCGTTTGCGGTTGATGTGAAGACGGCGTTCATGGACGGCAGACCCTACTCAAAGAAGGCGGAGTTTGATCAGGTGCAGAAGGCGGCTGATGCTGCGGGCGTGTCTGTCCGGGATATGAAGCGGGTTGTTGAGGAAGAGGCATGGAAGAGAGGATAGTGCAGAAGGTTTCAACCGGCGTTGCGGGATTTGACCGACTTCTCGGCGGCGGGCTTGAACCGCAGATGATCACGCAGTTTGTGGGTGAGGCGGGTTCTGGAAAGAGTACCCTGTGCATGGTTGCGGCGGTTTCGGTGCTGCGGCAGGGAGGCGGTGTTGTGTATGTGGACAGCGAGGGATTTTCCGTAGAGAGGTTTTCCCAGATTGCGGGGGATGATACGCCTGATCTGCTGAAACGGATTTATGTGCTTGAGCCAATGACGTTTGCCGAGCAGGGGTCAATGATTGCAAGTGCTGAGTCTCTGCTCCGTGCCGGAAAGGCGGATCTTCTGGTGGTCGATTCGGCAACTGCTTTGTATCGGGTCGAGCAGATGGAGACAAAAGCGGCTCTGTCCATGCTTTCGCATCAGATGATGGTGCTGCTTGCACTTGCAAAACGGTTTGGTGTTCCTGCCCTGATTACGAATCAGGTGTTTATGGATGTGGAAAAAAGCCGCCTGAGCGGTCTTGGGGGAACTGCTCTTGCGCATATTTCCAAGGCGATTGTGCGGGTGGAGAAGCGTGAGGGGTTCCGGCGTGCGGTTGTTTCCAAGCACCGCTCACGACCGGAAGGGGATTATTGGGATTTCGTGATTACGGGCACCGGCGTTTCAGACCGGTGAGCGGGGTTTTATTCCATCTCACCGCCGCCAACGAATCCTTTCACGATTTTTACTGCATGGCGGATGTCGTCGATCACATAGTCTGCCGTTTCAAAGAGTATTTCGGGACGTGTTCCTTCCTGCTGAACGGTGAGAATTGCAACGTCTGCTGATTTCATGGCAGAGAGATCATTAATTCCGTCTCCGGTCATCACCACCACGTCATACTCTGTTTTCAGATTCTGCACAATCTGCGCTTTGGTGATCGGGGTTGCAACACCATGCACGCGGTTTCTGGGGATACCAATCTGATCTGCGATCATTTCCAGTTTTGCGGTCCGGTCTCCTGATGCGATGAAGACGGCGACCCCCATGCCGTGCAGGGTTGATACCATTTCCCTGACTCCGGGGAACGGATATCCGGCGGCTGCAATGGTGAACTCAATTCTGCCGGTCCGCAGATTCACAATTGCTCCCGCGTTCAGCGCAAAGCTTTCGCTCTGTTTTGACACGTTCATCCAGCAGTCGCGGATGACTTTCTGCATATCCGCTATTTTTGCTTCCTGATCCTGATACAGGATATCTCCCACGACATCAGCTACAATCACCCGTCTGCCGCAGCTGATACCAAACCCTGTTTTTGTTTCCGTCAGATAGGATGAGAGCAGTTTGTCCGGGTCTGCCTGCATGATTTCGCGGGAGTGCAGGTTTAGCAGTACCAGAATTCTGTCGGGATCCTGAAATGTCAGGGTTGTTGTCTCAATGCATGCATCCGGCACCTGATGGTCCGAGACACAGAGTACACTGCGTACCGTCCGCAGAAGCGTTCCCGCACTATCAAAAACCGCTGCAATTGTCATAGTCCTTGGTTCTTATTCTGTTGCGGGAGATCAAAAATTCTTCCTTTTCTTTGGCATGATTTTCTTGAGCGTGGATATGTCCTGAATTCTTCCTCAATTTCCCCGAAAATATCCTCACCCGCACTTATTTAACGTAGAACTTCCTTCTTTTACCTAATGACTCTTCTCCAGACAGCTGAACAGATCCAAACCATGCAGATCCGCGGCGCTGGAAAAATCGCTCGCGAGGCGGTTGCAGCACTGCGTGATCATGCAGAGACCCTTCCTCACACCGGAGACGCCGCCGTGTTCATCAGGGAAATGGAGCATGCGGCAGGTATCCTTCTTGGCACGCGGCCAACCGCTGTCTCTCTCCCAAACGCTATTCAGATGGTGATGCGGGATGTCCGCACTGCGCGAACGGAGGAGGCTGCACGCCGTATTCTCCGCGAAAAATCTGATGCGTTCATCTGGTCGTCACGCACTGCTCTCGACCGCATTGCCGCGATGGGAGCAAACCACATCCCTGACGGCAGTGTTGTGATGACCCACTGCAACTCCAAGGCGGCTCTTGGCTGCATTCTTGAAGCGAAGCGTCAGGGAAAAGAGATTGAGGTCTATGCGACCGAGGTTCGTCCCTGGAATCAGGGACGGCTTACGATCAAGACCCTCAACGACAACGAGATACCCACAACGTATATTGTTGACTCTGCCGTGCGTGCCATGATGAAAGAGATCGATCTGGTTATTGTGGGCGCTGATGCGATTACGGTGAACGGTGCGGTCGTGAATAAGATTGGAACGTCGCAGATTGCCCTGTGTGCGAATGAGGCACGCAAGAACGTGATTGTCACCGCAGAGACCTACAAGTTTGCTCCCCGGACCATTCTCGGCGAACTTATTCAGATTGAAGAACGGGCACAAGACGAGGTCCTCCCTGATGATATCGCGGCAACCCTTCCGTTTGTCCGCGTGAAAAATCCGGTCTTTGATGTAACGCCTGCAGATTACATTGATATGATCATTACCGAAGCCGGCGCGCTTCCCCCGCATCTTGCCTACACCATCATGCGCGAGTATCTCGGCTGGGGACTTGACGAGCTTCAGAACCAGTTCCTCGGGGCCAGGACCGGTGCCGAGTTCAGATAACCCCAATGCTTCGTGATAGTTATGAACGATCTGATTGCAACCTACTACTTCCGGCCAAAACCCGGAGTTACTGCTGACTTTGCCGCGCATGCCATCTCTGAAGAGCAGACCACGGGTACGTGGACTGATCTCTGTACGGTGAACGACGAAACTGCGTATGTTCACGCGTATGATGGCGAGGTTCTCGAAGTTTCTCCTGTGTCAGACGGCGGATTTCTCACGAAGATCCGTTTTCCGTATGAGATCTTTGAACCCGGTAACATTCCGCAGTATCTGTCCGTGATCGCCGGAAATCTGTTCGGCCTTGGAAAACTTGACGCGGTCAGGCTTGTGGATATTGCTATTCCAATCCGTCTTGCGGCTGCTGAGACCGGCCCGAAGTTCGGTATTGAGGGTGTCCGAAAACTCGTCGGTACTCAAACGACCCGCCGCCCGCACGTCGGTACGATCATTAAACCAAAAGTCGGGTTAACTCCTGCTGATACGGCGAAAGTCGCGTATGAGGCGGCTCTGGGAGGCGTTGATCTTATCAAGGATGATGAGACCCTGACGGATCAGAAGTTCTGTCCATTAATGGAGAGACTGGACGCTGTTATGGCGGCTCTTGACAAGGCAGAGCAGGAGACCGGTCACAAAGTTCTGTATGCGCTGAACGTTACGACCGGCGGCGACAGAATTGTTGAGGCAGGTGAGCGTGCTGTGCGTGCCGGTGCCAACATGCTGATGGTGGATGTTCTGACCTCAGGTTTTTCTGCGGTTCAGGCTCTTGCACAGAATCCTGCGATTACAGTGCCCATCCATGTCCACCGAACAATGCACGGTGCATTTACCCGTAATCCGCATCACGGAATTGCGATGCGGCCTATCGCGAAGCTCGTCCGCATCTGCGGCGGCGATCAGCTGCATACGGGAACGGTTTCCGGCAAGATGGGTGGGTCGGTTGAGGAGATTCTGGGTGATAACCAGTCCCTGACGGAGGATTTTGGGAGTATCCTGCCGGTGTTTCCGGTGGCGTCCGGCGGTCTTCATCCGGGAAAAGTGCATGCAGAGCTTGCGACTCTTGGAACAGAAATCATTCTTCAGGCAGGCGGCGGTATTCACGGTCATCCTGATGGTACCCGGGCGGGAGCTGCTGCTATGCGGCAGGCGGTTGATGCGTTCCTTGCCGGTGTTTCGGCGCAGGAGTATGCAAAGACCCACTCAGAACTTGCCAAGGCCCTTGCGAAGTGGGGCGCAACATAATTTTATCTTTTTTTTTTGGATCGTTTCCTCTTCTCTTTCCTGCTGCATGATTCTTTTTGGTTCGGGGCGCAAATCTCTTATAGAATAGGCACAGAAAGACCTATTAATTAATTTACAAGGACTAATGCGCTCATGGATACCAGAATGAAATTTCTAGAACACGAACTTGCCGAGCAGGAACGTGAAATGAATATTAAACACGAGGCTGGTGCTGAAGCCGCTGCATCTCCGGCAAAATCGGAAAATACCGATGTACTTGAGAGAAAAGTTCGTGAGCTTGAGGCGATGGTAAAAGGCCTTACCGAAGAGATGCTGGATCTTAAGTCCGTCACCCGCAAGCTTACCATGCAGCTTGAAGAGATGCGTGGCGGTCAGTCCAGAGTGCACGCTGAGTCGCGCTTTGGTCAGAAAAAACCCGAAGAGCCGGCACAGGAATTCTCGCGCGGCATTTCTGCATCTCCCGTACCTCCGCGTTCCGTACCGGTTCGTGCAGCTCCTGCACGGCGCCCGATCGCAACCGAAGAGGAACCTGTTCCCGCGCCCCGGGCAATGCCCCAGCGTGCAGCGCAGCCTGCTGCACCCGTGCGCGCCGGAGCTGCAACCTCCCGTCATGCAATCTCGTCTCCTGCGCCCGAACGTGTGCCCGAGCCCGAGCCGGAAGTTCCGGTCGAGCAGCTGAAGGCCGGTCAGTTCGAGTATGTTATGCAGCCGGACGGAACTATTCAGAAACGTAAGAAGACGACGGATCACAGCGTCATCATTGCCGGAACCGGTTACAATCCGGGACATGCGTCCCGTTCTGCTGCAATTCGTCCTGACTCTGATGCCGTCATCGAAGCGGCTGAAGATGACACCGTAATGGACGACGCCAAGAGCCGCCGCTGATATTTGGAGTAGCCAGTGCACATCGTTCAGGTTGACATCGATAATTTCAAATCTTTTTCCCGAAAGACCAAAATTCCGTTTTACGAGGGGTTCACGGTAATTTCCGGCCCGAACGGTTCGGGAAAAAGCAATATTATCGACTCTATACTCTTTGTGTTGTCTTTATCGAGCGCACGCTCTCTGCGTGCGGAAAAACTCACGGATCTTATCAACAATATTTCCGGCAAACACACCGCAGAAGTTACGCTGACGTTTTCTGACGAGACGAAAATCCGGCGGCGAATTAAGCGGACGCCAAGCGGCTACTACAGCTACTATTATCTGAACGAGCGACTCTGTACGCAGACTGATGTTTTGGCGTATCTTTCCAAATACGGCATCAAACCGCACGGGTACAATGTGGTGATGCAGGGTGATGTGACCCGCATCATGGAGATGAGCGATCTTGACCGCCGCAGAATGATCGACGAGATCGCAGGCGTTGCCGAGTTTGATTCTAAAAAGGAGCAGGCACTGACCGAGCTTGAGCAGGTGCGGGCACGGATTGAGCGCGAGGAACTCTTACTTGCAGATCTTGCGGCACGCATTGAGGAACTGAAGGAAGCACGTGAGGGTGCGGTTAAGTATCAGAAACTTCAGGCAGAACTGGATTACTTCCGTGCTGCCCGGCAGGTTGCCCAACTGCGGGATCTTGAACGCGAGCTTTCTACTATTGCTCTTGCGAAGGCTGATCAGGAGACCGAGCTTGTCCGTATTCAGGAGTCGGTGTCCCTTGAGACGCATGAGCGCAACTGCCGTATGGAGGATGTCAAGGATATCGACCGGCAGATCTCAGAGAAGAGCGGTCCTGAGTACATTAAGCTTCTGGCGGATCTTGAAGCGGAACGCGGTAATATCCGCGTTGCGGATCAGACGATCGGTCGCCTGAAAAAGGAGAAGGATGCCAATCTCAGTGCGATGAATGACATATTCATCGATATGAAACGGTTTGAGAATTCTCTGGCTGATAAAAATAAGGAGTTCCGTCAGTTGCAGATTGATCGTGCGAATCTTGCGATGGAGCATGAGGGCCAGAAGAAGGTTTTCGATCAGGTTCAGGAGCTGATGGATAAGAAGAGCAAGGATTCGGAGGGTGCCCAGACCGAGCTTATCTCCCTGATGGGGCAGATCGATGACAAGAAAGCTGAGCGGTCCACTATTCTTTCCGAGCGTGACGGTATTATTGAGCGCAGCCGTATTCGCGCGCAGGAGTCTGAGCGGATGAAGCGCCGTTGTGCGCAGCTGGAGGAGGAACGTTCCGAAAAGCAGGGAGAGATTGCAACATTTGAGCGGGAGCTTTCCGAGAGGCAGAAGGAGAAGTCGGTGTTTGATAAGCAGATTGGCGAGGCCGACCGCTCCATGATGTCCTGCCGCCGGTCTCTTGAGCCGATACGCGGGGAGATTCAGCAGTTGACGCAGAAGATGATGCGGCTTGAGGCGCAGCAGCAGGTGTCTGCTGAGTCGAATCGTGCGATTTCTGCGGTCCTTGAGATGAGCGGGGTTTTTGGGACGATTGCACGTCTTGGTAAGGTGCCGTCAGAGTATACGACTGCGCTGAACATTGCGGCCGGGGGACGGCTGCAGAACGTGGTTGTTGATACGGATCAGACGGCGTCGGACGCGATTCGGTATCTGAAAGAGGAGCGGCTGGGGCGCGTGACGTTTTTGCCGCTGAATAAGGTTAAGCCGTTTGCTCCGCTGCCGCCGGTGGCGGGCAGCGGGGTTATTGATTATGCTATCAATCTTGTGGAGTTTGCTGAGGAGTACCGCAATGCGTTTAGTCTGGTGTTCGGGCAGACGGTTGTTGTGGAGACTCTTGAGGCAGGCCGCAGGCTGATGGGCAGGTTCCGTATGGTTACTCTTGAAGGGGAACTTTTGGAAAAGGGCGGCGCGATGACGGGAGGTTCTCTTCGCAAGGATGTTCACGGGTTTGGCGCGGCGGTTGATAAGGAGTCTGCGTCAATTGGTGCGAAGCTTTCCGAGCTGCGTGCCGAGGAGTCGGATCTTGCGGCTGCCGAGTTGCGGAGTAAGGCGGTTTCTGATGGTCTGCGTGCTGAGAAGAGCGAGCTTGATTCGGCTATTACGAGACTTGAGCTGACCATTACTGAGTGTAACCGTCGTCTTGATGCGATTGCTGATGAGGAGCTTTCGTTACATGAGTCTCTGTCGGGTATGGAGAGTGATGCACGGGAAGTCTCTGCGAATGTGGCGGAGCTTGAGGTTTTGCAGGATGCACTGACGGATCAGATTACGGCGATGAATGATCGAATTTCCGAGATACGGAGGGTTCTGGATGAGTCTGAGTTTACGCTGCTTGCTGAGAAGCTGCAAAAGGCGCGGCGTGATGCGGATGATGTGAAGCGTCGTCTGGATACGAAGGAGGCAGATCTTCTGGATGTGAACCGTGATCGCCAGTATTTCAAGAAGCGTCTTGATGAGCGGACTGCTGATAAGGATGCTCTTGCGGCGAAGAATGTTCGGCTTGAGGAGGAGATTTCGGCGTGTAATCAGCAGATTGAGAGTGCGAAGGCTGCTATTGCTGCACTTGAGGAGAGGCAGAAGTCGTTTACGGGAGAGCTTGAGGTTCTGCGTAATGAGCGTGCGGCACTTCAGGCGAAGGTGGATGAGTCACAGGCGCGGCTGTTGTCGCTGACGTCTGAGATCGAGCGGTGCCGTGTGCAGATTGCGGCGCTTGATGAGCGGGCGGCGAGTGTGTCTTCGCAGATTGAGGAGATTCGCGGGACGGTGACGAGTGAGGTTGAGTGTACGCTTTCGATGGATGAGATTGAGGAGGGGGTGGCGACGACGGAGCGGGCGATTCGCAAGCTTGGAGCGGTGAATATGCTTGCGATTGAGCAGTATGATGATGCGGTGTCGAAGTCTGCGGAGCGGACGGCCCGGAAGGAGGTTTTGTCCCGCGAGCGCGAGGCGCTGCTTGAGCGTATCGAGAGTTTTGCGCAGATGAAGTTTGATGCGTTTATGGAGGCGTATCATGCGATCAATCTGAATTTCCAGGATATTTTCGCGCGGCTTACGATGGGGTCGGGGCATCTTGTTCTGGATAATCCTGAGGATCCGTTCCTCGGGGGTATGACGTTTGAGGTGCGGCCGCGGGATAAGGAGGTGCACCGGCTGAATATGATGTCGGGCGGTGAGAAGTCTCTGACGACGTTGTCGTTTATTTTTGCGATTCAACGGTATATGCCGGCTCCGTTCTATGCGTTTGATGAGGTGGATATGTCGCTGGATGGGGCAAATGTGGAGCGTATTTCGCAGATGGTTCGGGAGATGTGTTCGTCGAGTCAGTTTGTTATTGTGTCGCTTCGTAAGCCAATGATTGAGGCGGCGGACCGGATTATGGGGGTGACGATTCGTCCGGATAAGAGTACGCTTGTCACGGGCGTGAAGACGAATGTCTGAGGAGCCGGTTGAGATTCTGGTCCAGATGGCGGAGCGCGGGGAGATTGATCCGTGGAATATCGATATTGTTGAGGTGACGGATCGGTTTCTTGCGGAGCTTGAGCGCAGGCGCGAGCTGGATTTGCGGGTTTCGGGACGGACGCTTTTTTATTCGTCGGTTCTTCTGCGGATGAAGTCTGAGTATCTGGATGTTCCGGCGGAGTCTGAGGATGATGATGAGGAGTTTGTTTCGGATGATTCGTTTGGGGAGGGTGCAGATCCGTTTTCCGAGGATGTGGTGACTGCACGCGCGCTTGGTCCGATTGAGATGTTGGAGCGCGAGATTGATCGCCGGATTAAGCGGAAGGATGCACGCAAGCGTCCGGTGACTTTGTATGAGCTGATTACGCAGCTGAAGCTGGCGGAGAAGGCGGAGCGCCGTCGTCAGCGCAGGCGTAAGTTGGTGAGTTCTGAGGAGGACGCGTTTCCTGAGCCTGATGCGGATGATGTTGTGGGGATTGCACATGATGAGGCGTATGATGCGATGGCAAAGCAGATCTATGTGCTTGTGTGCGAGCATCCTGATGCGCGTGATCCGGGTGTGTCCCTGTATGAGCTGGTTTCAGTGCTGCACTGGCCGCTGTATCAGGTGTATATTCCATGCCTGTTTCTGATGCTGGATGGTCTGGTTGATCTGGAGCAGGATGAGTTCTTTGGTGATTTATGGGTGGTGATTTCTGATGGTTGTACAACGAAGAGTGATGAAACAGCGTAATTTCTGGAAAATTCTTGGTGTGATTCTGATTGTGCTCTGTGCGGCGGGTCTTGCTGTTATTGCGGCGGGAAGCTTTCTGACACAGGTGTTTTGAGAATCTACGGATGTATTGGGTATAAATACATCCCCATCGTATGTTGTTAGCTCACAGGCGCATAAGCCTTGGTGAGAACCTGCCGAGCT
>CAZABQ010000019.1:0-23385 GCA_964483485.1 uncultured Methanomicrobiales archaeon | reverse complement strand
CCGGCCGAAACCGGTGACCTCTTCCTCGCCGCAGACAAAGCCGCAACAACATCCCAGCCGCTCTCACCAAGATCCCGTCTCACACGCCGCCTGAACACCCGCCCAAACCGTGTCCTTAAACGAGAGCGAACTACCATTACTCCAAATAAACCACGCATCCCCCAAAAAATTAAAAAAATCAGAAATTATTCCCGTCCCCTACCCCCAAGAAACTGGCACATCATACCTTTCCTGACACCGAATCAGACGCCGACGGAGTCCGGGTAACCTTCAGTGCCGTATAATACTCCATATTATTCACACATCCCGGATCAGGAGCAAGCGGATTACCAAAGTACCCATACGCCCGTGCGCGGCATCCGCCGCAGTGATACCGGTACTCGCAGGAACCGCAGCTGCCCTCAACCTTATCCTTATTCCGCAGATCAGCCAGCAGCGGATCATGCTTCCAGAGTTCCTCCAGATCCGACGTCCGCACATTCCCAATCGTCTTCGGGAAAAACACGCACGGATCAATGTCGCCGTTGGCGCGGATCGCCATATAGAACCGGCCCGCACCGCAGCCGCCCACGAACTCCGTCAGACCGAATAACGCTCCGTCCACCTCCTGATTACAGAAATGCGTCGGAACCATCACCTGCCCGCCGGCGCAGGACTGCTGAAGAGCCACACGGGCAAACTGCGGGGCGGTCGTCAGCACCTGACACTTCGAGGTTTTGTTCTTCTCATACAGCATACGCAGCATATCCTCACGCTCCTGCGGACTCAGATCCTTTTCGATCATATCCTGACCGCGACCGGTTGGCACAAAGTTGTAAGCCATCACCCAGTTCACCCCCAGATCTTCGCAGAGATCGATGATACGCGGAATCTGATCATAATTGGCCTTCGTAGCAGTCGTAGAGATATTCACAAAAAATCCTGCATCAACTGCATTTTTCACGCCCGCAACAGTTCTGTCAAACGCACCTGCAATACCGCGGAACTCATCATGCGTCTTTGCATCCGCCCCGTCAATACTGATCTGTACGTACTCGGCACCCGCCGCACGCAGCTCTCTTGCACGCTCCGGCGTAATCAGCGTACCGTTCGTCGCAAGCGCAACGTAAATGCCCTTTTCATGTGCGTGACGGATAAGATCCAGAATATCCGGGCGAGACAACGGCTCACCGCCGGAAAACGCGATCACCGCAACACCCAGTTTTGCCAGCCGGTCGATCAGATTCAGTGCCTCCTCTGTCGTCAGCTCATCATCCAGAGCTTTGCCTGCGGACGCATAACAGTGGCGGCAGCGGAGATTGCATCGATGGGTCACATCCCACACAACCTGAAACGGCGCGCCCGGAACAAACGGACGGCGGATACCAAACTCCGCGATCCCTTTCATCACCGACACGAGACCTCTGCGCCAGTAGGCATCCTGAAACGTCTTTTTCAGCTCCTCTTCGGTCACACCGAAATTTTTTGCACCGGCACGGACAATAAACGCCACCTCACGGGAAGCTCGGCGGCATTTGGGGCATGCGTCATCCCGCAGACCAAGATACTGCTCAAGAGCAATTTCCATACGGTTGCCGCCGCACTCCTCACATTCACCGCTCATACCGGCAATTATCCGTCTCGACAGAGGATTACCGATCAATACGCTGAGGATATTGATGCTTGTCTCTGTTTCCATATTGATCACTACAATACAAAACATCAGTTTTGATATCATAAATATCGATGGAAGGTGACAAAAAATTGGGAAAAACAAATGTATTAGGAAAATAATTTTGTGTTACTCTGCACTATATCAACATTTAGTAAGCGACAAAACCAACAGAAACAAAAAAGAAAATAGAAGGAAAATACTCATGCAACGTGGATATATTTTACCACAAGCTCGGCAAACGCCTCGGTATTTCCAAGAAGTTTGTCAGATAATCCCTTATCATTAAATGCCTTCAGCTTCTTTGCCTGAGAATCGATCACCCCAGCCGGGAAAATGCCGTCTTTCTCAAACAAAGCGCGTTTTGCAAGAAGTACATCTGCGGACTCGGAGCAGGAGGCGGGGAGCTGCTTTAACGTTTTCAAGAATGCCTCATACTCCTTGTTGAAGATGTTGCCGCTTGCATACAGCTTCTTTGCCTGTTCCAGTGCATCGGGCATGGCAAGGCCGTGCATCGCACCAAGAATGAGGCAGGCAACCGTCTCGTAGATATCTGCCGCGCCGTCGGCAACACGGTACTCAAACGTCTGCTTGGACGCCTTGTCTGCCTTACGGCGGATACCAAAGTTCACATCTGCAGCCATATCAGTCGAACCGGTCCAGCCAAGTGGTACACGGACCACAACAGACCGGTTCCGGTCGCCCCAGCAGATGTAGGTCGGAGCTTCCTGATGCGGTACCAGCCGCAGATATGACGTCGGAATTGGATTGCCGAATGCCGTGACCGCATCTCCCACATCAAGGACACCGACGATCATCTGCTTTGCAATATCTGAAAGTCTGCCGTCTTTGACCATCATGTTTTTGCCGTTCTTCTCGGCGAGCATGTGGAAATGAAGACCGGACCCGGCTTTCCCGACCGTAATCTTTGGCGCATAGGAAACCTCAACACCGTACTTGTAGCCAAGCATACGAAGTGCCCACTTCGCGATTACAATCTGCTCAACTGCAAGAATCGGGTCAGTTGGGAGGAACTCGATCTCATGCTGTTCATAGTAATAGCCGTCTTTGGTGAAACAGCCGACCTCAGAGTGACCGTACTTGATCTTTCCTCCGGCACGGGCAACCATCTGCATGGCTTCGGTCCGCATATCCTCAAATTTACAGAATGGACCGGATGCATGGTAGCCTTTCTGATCCAGACCCGGATAGAGATCATCCTCAGGACAGATCACGTAATACTCAAGCTCACCAAGACACTTGAAGTCCATACCAGTGTTTTTCTTGAACGCATCACGCGCGCAGCGGAGAATATACTCTGGTGATGACGCGAGCGGTTTACCCTCATTATCATAGTAAGAGCAGAGAATATCAAGGGTCGGCACATCTGCAAACGGATCCACAAACGCGGTGCTGTAGCGCGGAACAACATAGAGATCAGAACTGCCCGCTTCAATAAACGGGAAAATATTGCTGCCGTCAACACGCTCTCCGTCAGAAAGAATAGTATCCAGATATTCCTTGGAAGAAATGACAAAGTTCAGTGTCTTCAGCTTGCCGTCGCCGGCAACATACCGGAAATTCACCATCTCAATGGCCATTTCCTCACAGAAACGGATGATATCTTCTTTGGTAAATTCAGCAGGATCTTTTTTCAGGAACTGTACCAGATCGCTTGGATTCATCAGTATTTCTGAATCGTTCATTGCCGTAACTATTCGAACGGACGGCATAAATATTCAACCATGCGAAAGTCTGGCACGGCACAAAAAGAGGCAGGTATCATGGAAAAAAGGAAGGAGTGAACGGTCCCGCATTTCAGGGCGCCGCAGTCATGGGGATACCTGATGAAAGGAACCAGGTATCATCAACCGGCAGCACATAGATAAGGGTCATATCATTTTCATTCGTGTACTGGTTTGGATAATATTGATACATCATGCCGCCACCGGCACCCGCCATTGTCATCAGGTCGCGACCTAACGACCCGCCGTAAACATCAGTAATGCCGGCAACATTGGTTCCGATCAGTTCCGGATTGTAGGGACGGGCAAGAATCGTACCATCCGAGTCGACCGCGATCAACCTTACATCCTCACGGTAAAACTGGCCGTTCGGCGTGTTCAGCGCCGCAATTGCTGCATCTTTCCCGTTCGCGGCAGCGTACTGCGCAACCTGACGGGTGTACTCTATCATAGCATCACGAAGCTGCGGATCCACGTATCGTACCTTTTCCTCCATATATTTTCCAGAGACAATGAACCAGGTACTATCAACCGGCAAAACATACGAGAGTTTTACCTCCATCCGTTGATCATGCATCGGATCCGGATGCAGATACATGGCATACCCTCCGCCCTGCTTTGCGCGCTGAATGAGCGTCCTGATTGTTGGAACACCATTAGCATCCGTATGGGCAATCTGATTCGCACCCACATCGCCTGGAAGCATGGAGTTTGCGAGAATGGTTCCGTTGATAGCAACAGCGGTAACGGTGTATTCCTGAGTGACAAACTGACTGTTCGGATCATTAAAAGCCGCAACCGCCGCGTCTTTTCCATTTTTAACCGCATACAGATAAGCAGACTGAACAAACTCCTCCAGAGTTCTATCAGTACTTGACGAAGGCCGCTGAACAAGCTGATGTTCCGTGGTTTTTTTGCCGACCATAACGGTGAGGGGACCATAGTCGGTCTCGGCAGTATCCCACGCTGACGCAAGGGTAACGTACTTCATGTTGCCGAAACTGTACCCAGTGTAGGTAACAGTACCGTTTTTCTCGGAGAGCATGCGCGTCATCAGCGCGACCATATCATCCTGATCTGACGCGTTTGCCATCTGAAGAGCATTCTGTCCGATTCGTTTCGTATCATCTGAGTACAAAACATTTCCCTCCTTATCCATTATCAGGACCGTAACTCCCTCACGGGGTACATCTGAAAGCGATGACCCGAAAAACATCCTGGGATTGAGAACGAAACTGATGAATCCGTCATACGTACCGTTCTTGGTATAGACCGGAGTCACAACAGATACATCAGTTTCCCCGGTACTTTCACGCTGATAAGTGGTCAGATAGATTGAGGTAGACCGATTCACCAGATCAATGCCGAGCGGAGGTATCTGATAGCCAATCCGGTATGATGCAGATTGGGGGACTGACGCAACAACAACATTATCTGCGTTTATCCGATAAACAGAGGCGGAACTCGGATTATGTACATACAGATCGCTGAGATTTGCGATAACTTCGGGACTGTCAGCAGAAAAACCAGACTGAGACGTAGCCGCTGCAAGAAGAACACTGCTCAGATCGGAAATGTGAGTGTCAATACCAAGAACAAGGCCCCGCACAAGCTGAATCTGTTCATCATAATTGTCTGTCGGTTGATTGGGCTGAGGTGCCGGCAGAAGAGAAACACAGCCGGCCCCCCAGACTGACATTATAACACAGGCACCAATTATAAGATACACCAGTTTCATGTCCTCATATCCCCCCTGATAAGGTGTATTAGGTTAGTAATACATCTATATAGACATTAGGGAGAATAGTTCTCAGGAAAAAAAGAGTGAATATTAGGATTTTTGTGTGAAATAAGGTGAGCGATGCCGGACCGCTTCAGCAATGGCTGCTTTAAGATCATCACCATGCAGACCCCTGATGTCCACCTCGTTGCCGGTACGAAGCAGGCAGGGTTTGAGTTTGCCGTCGGAAGTAACACGGAGCCGGTTACAGTTCGCACAAAACTCGAGATTGTGCATCGGACGCACCACTTCAACCTCGGCACCGTCAAGGCAGTATTTTTTCCGGTGATGCATCCTGCGGGTAACAATCTGGGTGGATTTTTCGGCGATGCTCTTTTCCAGATCCCCGACAATTTCTGCATCCTCGCGAATGACATCCTCCACATGATCGATTCTGTCAGCCCAGCCGTTAACATCCATAAGCTCGATGATCTGAAGAATCAGGTGTTTACGGTCGCGCACATAGGCAAGGAAATCCTCAACCTCATCATCGTTAATGCCTTTGAGAATGACCATGTTCAGTTTCACGGGAACCAGACCGGCATCAATTGCTGCGTCGATTCCTGCAAGAACCTCAGGAAGCAGATCACGTCCGGTAATCTTCTCGTACCGGTCGCGGCGCATGGTATCGAGACTGACATTGACCCGGGAGAGACCGGCGGCCTTCAGGTCCTTCGCCATTTTTGCAAGAAGAGTTCCGTTGGTGGTCATGGACGACTCAACGCCGGGAGGAATGGAACGGATGATATCCAGAAGATCAGGCCTGAGCGTCGGTTCTCCACCGGTAAGTTTGATGGTGGTGACGCCAAGTTCGGTAAAGATACCGATGAGTTCTGCGATCTCGTCTTTGGTCATCTGGGCACGACTGTCATTTACCGTACAGCCGTTGATCTCCTCGCCTTCATGATGGCAGTAGATACACCGAAGATTACAGGCGTTGGTAAGCGCTATCCTGACATTGGAAATGGTCCGGTCATACGGATCGGTGAGAATATTATTCGGTGGGTTTTTTCCTGTCGTCATCAGCATCCCCGATGAAATTCTTCGCAATGATATAGCACTCCGTACTGCCGCGGCGGGTAGCGGTTGATCGAATCACGCGAACCGAGTAAAAGCGTTCCTTGACAAGTTCGACCAGTTCATTGAACTCAACGCCCTGAAAGGACTTCATGACAAAGTTGCCGCCCTGTTTCAGAAGTTTTTCGGCAAACCGCAGAGCATCCTCATTGAGTGCCATAATACGCGCCTGATCGTATGCTTTTGCGCCGGAAAGATGGGGAGCTGCGTCACAGATAACAACATTGACAAGAGGCATCAGTCCCAGAATTTTTTCCTGAATTTCCGGTGTGGTAAAGTCGCCGGTAACGGTGATGACATTTTCCATGGGAACGATGGGGTTGAGATCGACGCCAAGCAGTTGACCGTCGGTCATAGTACGGAGAACCTGTAGCCAGCTGCCGGGTGCTGCACCGAGGTCAACAACGTTGTCAGTACGTCTGATGACATTGAACCGCTCGTTAATATCGAGAAGTTTGTAGGCGGAACGGGCACGGTACCCTTCCCGCACGGATTTTTTGTATATTTTATCTTTTGTCCACTGTGATCCCATCTGCATCTCTCTCCGTTTATGTATTATTATAGCGTATTGGAGAAATATAATGTAGCCGGTTCAGCCGATGAACGGGTACAATACGAGATTTCCACACCGGGTGATCGGTCCGTTACTCTCGGAAATGTAGTCAAAACTTAACAATATGTTAAATAGTTTGAGCACCCACCAGTATCCGATGACAGTGCAGGAAACCTCGGTGGTGGAGCTGAGGGATGTCTATAAAATATATCATATGCCGGCAGGTGACGTCCATGCACTCAATGGCGTTACGTTTTCCGTGATGAAAGGCGAGTTTGTGGCAATTATGGGTCCGTCAGGTTCGGGTAAATCGACACTGATGAATATGATCGGCTGTCTGGACGTGCCGACAACCGGAGAGATGTACATCGATGGTCGCAGCGTCAAGGAACTGACCGACGACGAGCTCACGGAACACCGCCGCGACCGTATCGGGTTCATCTTCCAGAAATTCAATCTGATCGGCCTCTTAACCGCATACGAAAATGTCGAATATCCTATGATTCTGAAGTACGGCAAACGCGATGAGACGGGGAGACCAAAGGAACTTTTGGCACAGGTTGGAATTGACGAACAGAAAATGATGCACACGCCGTTTGAACTCTCCGGCGGTCAGCAGCAGCGTGTCGCAATTGCGAGATCTCTTGCAAACGATCCTGCCCTTCTGCTCTGTGACGAACCGACAGGAAACCTGGATTCAAAAATGAGCGAACAGATTATGATGCTTCTGCGTGATCTGAACTCCAGAGGCAGAACAATCATTATGGTGACGCATGACCCGAACACCGCACGGTATGCGGACCGGACGATTGTGATCCGCGACGGCGAGATCGTCAGCGAATAAATAAATACACGTGGATTTTCCGTTATCAGGATTTTCTACCGACTTTTTTTCACAGACTGAACACAAAGCTTAATGTGCGTTCCGTGCTAACACTTAGCACACATGTTCGGAAAGCAAATCCGTATGGAAAGGATCATAGACCGCAACTCAGGAAGAGTTGTTGTTGTCCCCCTGGATCATGGTATCTCCATGGGGCCTATACCCGGTCTCGTTGACATGCGGGACACCATCAATAAAATCTCCCTCGGCGGTGCAACCGCTGTCCTGATGCACAAAGGCATGGTCCCCTACGGCCACCGTACCTCAGGAAAAGATATCGGACTCATCGTCCACCTCTCCGCAGGCACCGGCCTTGGCGGCGACCCGAACTCCAAAGTCATCGTCACCACCGTCGAAGAAGCACTCACCCTTGGAGCGGACGCGGTTTCCATCCACATCAACCTTGGTGCTGACAGCGAACCGGAAATGATCCGCTGTGCCGGGGAAATTTCCCGGAAATGCGAGCAGTGGGGAATGCCTCTTCTCGCAATGGTCTACCCCCGCGGCAAAAACATCAAAGACCCCTTCGACGTTGACGCACTCAAAACCTGCGCCCGCGTTGCCGCAGAGCTTGGAGCAGATCTCGTCAAGACCAGCTACACCGGCGACCCCGACACCTTCAGGGAAGTCGTACTGGGTGCCCAGATTCCGGTCGTCATCGCAGGCGGTCCGAAGATGAACTCTGACCTTGAAATGTTACAGATGGTCCGTGACTCGCTTGACGCAGGAGGAAGAGGAGTATCCATTGGAAGAAACATCTTCCAGCACAAAGACATCGTCGGTATCACTTCCGCAGTCTCCGACATCGTCTTAAAAGACGCCTCGGTCGAAGAAGCCGCCCGACACCTCAAGAGGTGAACGAACGCAAATGTCCGTAACCCTTCCCCCGGTTCTTGTTCGTGCTGACCGTCCCGCAGACTACGATGACCGAAAGGCAATCGTTGCCGCAGCCCTTGAAGCAGGCTACACCACGATCATACTCAGATCTGAAGACACGGCCCTCACCCGACTCGGCAGATACACCGCTATCACCGCCGACGGTCAGTATCTGAGCACCGGAGGCGTTCAGATCGGTGCTGACCTCACCCTCAACGGGGCTGAAGACATGGAGGAAGCATACGGCATCAGAAATACCCTTCCCTATCTGGTGATCACCCCGTCGGACTGGAAAGTAATTCCTCTGGAAAACCTCATCTCCCGGTTTCAGAACTCCAAAACCCGCGTCTACATCTGCGTGAAAACTCCTGAAGAGGCAAAACTTGCCTTTGAGACCATGGAAGTCGGAGCAGACGGTGTGGTCATAACCCCGGATCATCCGTCAGACATCGCCGGATTTTCCCGGATAGCAGACGGCAAAATTCCGGGAATATCTCTTGAAACCGCAGTGGTCACGAAAATTGAACCGCTGTCTCTGGGAGACCGCGTCTGCATTGACACCTGTTCCCTGCTGGTCCCGGGAGAAGGAATGCTCATAGGGTCGCAGTCCTCCTGCCTGTTCCTTGTCTGTTCCGAGAGTTTTGAGAGCGAATATGTCAACGCACGGCCGTTTCGGGTCAATGCCGGAGCAGTACACTCCTATCTCCTCTGCCCGGACGGAACAACCCGCTACCTCTCAGAGATTGCAGCGGGTTCCCCGGTTCTCTCGCGAAAACCGGACGGAACACTGCGCTCGGTGAATGTAGGCAGGGTAAAAATCGAGATCCGGCCTATGCTCCTCATCGAAGCGGAAGCAAAAGGCAGGACTTACTCAGTAGTATTACAGAACGCCGAGACCATCCGCCTTGGAACACCTTCGGGAGCAGTGTCGGTATCCGCCCTTATGGTCGGTGACGAAGTCTGCGTGAGACTGGAAAGCGGCGGACGCCATTTCGGCCATGCAATGGCAGAGACCATCTGTGAGAAATGACGTATATCTGTGCCGTAATCACTGCCGCATCAGCTGATGCGGCAAAAGCCATGACGGCAGAGGCGGCGGCCAAGGGTGCTGAGGCATTTGAGTTCAGACTGGATGCCTTTGCATCGGTCCCGGAAGATCTCTCGTTTCTTTCGTGCGGAAAACCGTCAGTTGCGACACTCCGATCTACTGAAGATGCCCCGAGAAAAGAAATTTTTGCCCGGGCGCTTGCCTGCGGCGCATCTTACGTAGACATCGAATCAGATTCAGTACTGCGGGGAGAATTTCCCCAAGACCGCGTGATCTGTTCATACCATGATTTCACCGGAACACCTGCGGTATGGGACATTCTCAATCTCTATAAAGATCTCTCGAAATCCGGCATACCCAAAGCCGCGTTCATGGTTCGCGGGCCTGCTGACCTTCTGGAGATATGGAAGGCGGCTCTGGTTCTCCAGCAAAGCGGACACCCGTTCATCCTGATAGGAATGGGCGCCGCAGGAGAGATCACCCGCATCCGTGCTGAAGACATCGGATCAATGCTGAACTACTGCGCCGTAGCACCTGATCTTGCCTCCGCTCCCGGTCAGATAACGGTTGACGAGGCGGTCCGTCTCGGGAAAAACCCAATGGTGACCGCAATCACCGGATGGCCGCTCACCCATACCCGTTCCCCGCAGATGCACAATGCCGCGTATGACAATGCGAATCTGAAGGGCAGATACGTAAGAATTCCCTCAACCGCAGAAGAGCTGGTACTGGTTCCGGAAGTACTGCGCTGCTACAAAATCTCAGGAATGAATGTGACGATTCCGCATAAACAGGCGATTATACCTCTCCTTACCAAGATATCTCCCGAAGCAGAAGGCGCAGGAGCGGTCAACACCGTTTGTACTGCCGAAGACGGAACCCTTTCTGGTACGAACACGGACATCGCAGGAATTGCGGCAACCGTTGCCGCACTCGGCATTACCCCCCGTGGGGCAAAAGTACTCATTGCCGGCGCAGGAGGCGCTGCCCGGGCCGCCGCTTCCTTCCTGACCTCTGCCGGGGCAGAGGTGTACATTACCAACCGCACCGAAGAGACTGCCGCAGTACTTGCCAAAAAACTCGGCGCAGCAGTGGTGACGGAGAGCAGACTAACGCCTGAGTACGATCTCATCATCAACGCAACACCCGCAGGAATGAGCGGGTTTTCCGACACTCTCCCGATTCCCGCATCCGTACTTTCCCCGGACACCGCCGTTTTTGACATGGTGTACGAACCGGAAAACACGCCGCTGCTTGCCGCAGCACGTGCGGCAGGCGTACAAAAAGCCGCCGGCGGAAAACTGATGCTCATTGAACAGGCCAAAGCATCCTTTGCCCTGTGGACCGGTACGGTTCCCGCCACTGCCGCCATGACCAGAGCCTTTGAGGACCTGCCATGATCGGACGCGGCGTATCCTATGGAGCACTTTCGGTAATCAACGCGATTGCAACAGGAAAAGGGGCAGGGTTCGGCATCGACCTGAAGACCGAGGCGGTCGTAGAGTTTACCCCGGAACCGGAGTTTATCGTAACGATCGACGGTCACCCGACAGAAAACACGCTGCTTGCAGAACTCTGCGCTCAGGAAATGCTGAACCGGTGCCCGGACTCAGGGATGCGGGGGGCAGTAATCAGAACATGCTCCGACATCCCGATCTCGCAGGGGTTGAAAAGCAGCAGTTCGGCAGCGAACGCAATTCTCGCCGCAGCCGCCGATGCTCTCGGCGTCGCGGCTGAACCACTTGAAATCAGCAGACTGGGAGCAACCGTCTCCATTGCTGCAGGCGTCAGCATCACGGGGGCGTTCGATGATGCCTGTGCCTGTATGCTTGGAGGGCTGGTTTTCACCGACAACATGGAACGAAAACTGATCCGCCGGGTTCCCATGCCTGATGACTGCGTCGCAGTCATCCATCTTCCCCGCTTTCAGGTCAGAAAAACCGCTTTCCCCAAAGAAAGAATGCGGGAGATGGCGCACGAGGTTGAACAGGCCTACAAGGCTGCGCTCGCAGGCGACGTCGGCTCAGCCATGTATGCGAACGGCAGCTGTACCTGCCGGGCGCTCGGCATAACACCCGCTGTCGCCGACCGGGCACTCGCCTGCGGCGCGACTGCCGCAGGCCTTTCCGGTACCGGCCCTGCAACCGGAATTCTCGTCCCCGCTGATTCGCTGAACGAATTTCTCGACGCCTTCGGGCGCGACAATGTCCTCGTCGCCAACATAAGAAACGGAAACTTCCCATGAAACTGATCGTATCCCCATCCGAAATTCACGGCGCTGCCGCAGCCCCGCCGTCAAAGAGCCACACGCACCGCGCCTTCATCCTCGCATCGCTCGCTCACGGAACGTCGGTCGTTTCCTCTCCCCTGTTGGGCGAGGACACCAGTGCAACCCTTGACGCAGTTTCGGCGCTCGGTGCAGACGTCGTCTGCACCGACAACACAGTAATCATCCGGGGAGGCGCCCTGCGGCCGCCGGCAGACCGGATTGACTGTAAAAACTCCGGCACCTCCCTACGGATTTTAGCCGGAGTTGCCGCACATCTCGCAGGAACGACCGCGTTTACCGGGGACTCCTCACTGTGTTCACGGCCCATGAAACCTCTTCTGGACGCATTCGCCGCACTCGGTGCGGTGGTTGAGACATCCCGGGAAGGCTGTGCCCCGTTCAATGTTACCGGGCCGGCGCATGGAGATACCGTCAGCATCCGGGGCGACGTCAGCTCGCAGTTTATCTCAGCGCTTCTGATAGGTGCCCCGCTCGGCGGACGCCGTCTGTCCGTTCACCTGACAACACCACTCACCTCGCGGCCCTACGTGGAAATGACCATTGCTGCGATGAAAGCACACGGAGTCGAGGTCATTACAACGCAGGACGGATTTTTTGTTCCGGCAGATCAGAGCTACCTGCCCGCTGATTCCCGTGTCGGCGGCGACTACTCCTCAGCGGCATTTTTGTTTGCCGCAGGCGCTCTTTCAGGCGACATCACCGTCACCAACCTCGACCCCAAAGACCCGCAGGGCGACAAAATGTTCATCGACCTGCTGGATAATCTTGGGGCGGTCATCAGCCGTGACGAATCAGGCACGGTCCGGGTGGTCAGAGGTACACTGCGCGGAGCGGAGGTGAACCTTTCCGACGCTCCCGACCTGTTCCCGATAGCCGCAGTACTTGCGACGCAGTGCGCAGGAACCACGCGTCTGTTTGGGGCGGCACATCTGCGGTTTAAGGAAAGCGACCGTATCAAATCGACCGCACTGTTTCTGCGGGAGATGGGCGCAGATATTACCGAGACCGAAGACGGCTGTGTTGTCCGGGGACCGTGCGCCCTCTCGGGCGCAAACGTTACAACGTTTGGCGACCACCGGATAATGATGGCAGCAGCAGTTGCAGGACTTATTGCGGACGGTGAAACGGTGATTGATGATGCAGGATGCTGCGCGGTATCCTATCCTGATTTCGTAGAAGTGATGCAGGGACTTGGCGCACGGATGAGGGTCGTATGAATACGCTTGGTTCAGCGGTGCGGCTCACGCTGTTTGGCGCGAGCCATGACAGCCGGATTGGTTGTGTGATCGACGGCGTTCCGGCCGGAACGCCGGTGGATACTGACTGTATCGATGCAGACCTCGCACTCCGAAAACCTGTTCCGGGTATCGGAACGCCGCGCGTAGAAGCGGACCTTCCCGAGATCTCCGGTCTCGTAAACGGCTGTACGACCGGTGCGCCGGTAGTGATTACCTTGGTAAACGCGAATACGAAAAGTTCGGATTATGAAGAGCTGCGGCGTACACCCCGGCCCGGACACGCGGACTATCCGGCACTGTGCAAATATGGCGCTGCCCATGATATTCGGGGTGGCGGGATGTTCTCCGGCCGTATGACCACGCCGCTGGTCGCAGCAGGGGCAGTGATGCGGGGGATGCTGGATACCTGCGGCATCTCGGTCGGCTCGTATGTTTCCCGGATTGGAACTGTTGAAGATACGGCGGAGTATGCGGCACAGGACCTTGTCCAGTCCCGAAAAAATCCCCTTCGAGCGATGACGCCCCAACTTGCGGACCGGATGCGTGAGGAGATTTTGGCGGTAAAAGCGGACGGCGACAGTGTCGGCGGCGTGGTGCGGTGTATGGCGGACGGTCTTCCGGCGGGTCTTGGCGAGCCGTTTTTTGATACGCTCGACGGCGAGATTGCAAAGGCGGTGTTCGCGGTTCCCGGTGTAAAGGGGATTACGTTCGGCAGCGGGTTTTCGGCGGCGGCAGTGAGGGGGTCGGCGAACAATGATTTCTACAGGATGCGGGACGGTGTAGTCCGCACCCTGACCAATCACGCGGGCGGTGTCCTCGGCGGCATGGCGAATGGTCAGACGCTGGATTTCTCGGTCGCGTTTAAACCGACGCCTTCAATCTCACGTGCCCAGCAGACGGTGAATCTCGTTGACCGAACCGATGCGGAGATGTGTGTTCGCGGACGCCACGATCCCTGTATCGCAAACCGCGGTGCAGTTGTGGTTGAGGCGATGACGGCTCTGGTTCTTGCAGACCTTCTGGTACGGGGTGGGTTCGTTGGCAGATCTTGATACTTTGCGGACGCAGCTTGCCGAGATCGATCGCGAGATTATGGCACTGGTCGGCAGACGAAACACGATCGCCCAGACGATTGGTGAGCGTAAGGCGGCTCTGAATGAGGAGGTTGTGGTGCCGTCGGTTGAGACGGTGGTTGTCAGGCGGTATGTGGATGCGGGAGCTGACGCCGGCGTGAGTGCGGCGGCAGCGACCCGTATTGCCCGTGCGGTGATTGATGAATCGGTTGAGGTACAGGGACGTGTCCCGCGGCACGCGGAACCGAAACGGATCTGTATTGTCGGAGGAAACGGGGCGATGGGGCAATGGCTTTCGGAATTTTTTGCCGGACGCGGACATCTGGTGACGGTCGCGGTTCTGGATCCAGAGAATGCCAGATATCCGGTGATGACGGTTGCCGAGGCATGTAAGAGTGCGGAGGTGATCGTTGTATCGACGCCTGTGACGGTGGCGGAGGACGTTTTGAAGGAGATTTTTTCGTCGAAGACGTCTGCTCTGGTATTTGATATTTTATCGGTCAAATCTCCGGTTATCGGTATTCTGCGGGAGATGGCAGGGTCCGGTATGCAGGTGTGTTCAGTACATCCTATGTTCGGCCCCCGGGCACCGTCGGTTGCAGGCAGGAATGTGGTAGTGGCAGACTGCGGGTCTGCAAAAGCGGCGGCTCTTGCGGCGGTACTTTTCAGCGGAGGGACGATTGTTTCAATGCCGGTTGAGGATCATGACCCTGTTGCCGCGTATGTCCTTGGACTGTCCCATGCGGTAAATCTCGGATTTTCCGAGGCTCTCGTTCGCAGCGGATTTTCCGCGGAGATGTTACATGCCTGTGCATCCACGACGTTTCGGAAACAGACTGCCGTATCCCGGGAGGTATCCGAGGAGAACGCGGCTCTGTATTATGCGATTCAACGGGAAAATCCGTACAATGATGCGGCGGTCAGCCATCTCGCAGACGCTGTTGCTGAACTGCGGACTCTGGATAAGGAGGAGTTTTGCAGGAGAATGACGTCAGGGGCTTTGTGGTATCAGGGATAATTTCGGGTACTGATTTTTCTCTTTTTTGAGAGGAATTACGCAGGTGTGGGTTCATGTTGGTGTTTGCAGTGTCTCATTCGTTTTCTCCGAAAATATCACCGGCAGGAGCCGCCCCCTCACGTAAGTCCTGCTGAAAAAAATAGGGATAAGAACTCACGTTGAAAACGAAAGTCCTGTCTTTACAAATCTGGCGAGCAGTGCATCCATCTGGATATCCGCATCTGCTCCCTCGCTCAGACGGAAATCGGTCTCGCCCAGATGATCGATCAGCTCCACCTTCATCCGCCGGTCAATTGTATCACACGCAGAAATCGTCCGGTACATCTGATTCAGCAGCTCGTTTGGGGCAATACCCCTGTCATACATAAGCGTTCGAAGCATCCGTTCCGCCGTCTCAAAGTCACGCGACAACGCGACCGTCACCAGCTCTTCTATCTCCTCAGGTTTCGCATTCGAAGTAATCGCATACACATTTTCCGCCGTAACCGTGCCGGAAACAATCGCCGCTCCCTGAAGGGCGTTAATGGCCTTACGCATATCACCCTGAGAAACGTACACAATTGCCCCGTATGCATCATCCTCGATCGTCAGTCCTTCCGCAGCCGCAATGCGCCGCATCTCCTCCTGAATTGCGGTCTCATCCAGAGGCCGGAACCGGTAGATAGCGCACCTGCTCTGAATCGGATCAATAATCTTTGACGAATAATTACAGGAAAGGATAAACCGGCAGGTTTCTGCATAATTTTCCATCGTACGGCGAAGCGCCGCCTGTGCATCCTGTGTCAGTGCGTCCGCTTCATCCAGAAACAGAATCTTAAACGTCGCATCGCCTAAAGGAGAGGTCCTGGCAAACTGCTTGATCTGATTACGGACCACATCAATACCACGCTCATCGGATGCGTTCAGCTCACGGAAATTCATGCTCCACGTGTCGCCGAACATCTCACGGGCAAGCGCGACCGCACACGTTGTCTTACCAACACCCGCAGATCCGGTAAACAGCAGATGGGGAAGCGCCCTGCTCTTCACATACGACTGTAGTCGCTCAACAATCTCCCGCTGTCCTGCAACCTCAGAAAGATTACGCGGACGATATTTTTCGATCCAGATGCCGGGGGACTCCATAGTGGTATAACTGTTGGGCGTGCGACAGAATAATTTCTCGTATCGGAATTTCGGAAAAAGAGATCCGTGGTTGTACCAAGGGGAAATACAAACCACACGAAATGGTTCTTGACCTTTCCAAAAACTATCCATACCTCTAAAACACACATACCTACCACGAATGGATACACTGCCGCCATCCGGTCTTCCTGCTGCCGCATGCCTGTTCTTCTGGGAGTTTGCCAAAGCCTCTGAGCGTCCCAGCGGAGGCTTTCAGACACCGTTCGGCAGCTTTGGCGACACGCTGTTTCTCTGCGGCACTCTTACCGAGAAAGTCAGGAAATCCGGAAAAATCACCTCGCTGAGAATTAGCGACCCGACCGGCGTCTTCACCGTCTCAACGGTCAGGACCGCGCCGCAACTTACCGGAGTAATCGAACAGCTCGACAGCCCCTCTTTTGTCCTTGTAACCGGCTCCGTGAAATTCCGCACCTACGCAAACAAATCCTATATCGAAATCATCCCTGACCTCATCATCCCCTGCGATCGAAAAACCCGCGATGCATGGCTCTGCGGTGCAGTTTCCAACGCCATAGCGCGTCTCGAACAGCTTCCGTCCTCCCCGGACCGCCGCGAATTTGTAGAACTCCTGCAAAAAACCCTCGAAAACGTCCGAGTCGCTCAGCCGACGGCAGCAGCCTCCACCGTTCCCGCAGCAGCGGTGAGCGACGAACAGCTCCTTGCAATCATCGCCGAACTCTCCGGCAAAAAAGGAGCACCAATAGCTGACGTCATTGCCCGCACGGCTGCGCTTGGCATGGGAGAAAAAGATACCAAAGCAGCCCTCGCACGACTCATGGAAGAAGGCGAGTGCTACACGCCGACCACCGAATTCATCAAAGTCGCATAATATCCATGAACCCCGAATTTTACGCCGAAGGCCCCGCAATTCTCATCGAACGAACCATGCGGACTCTTGTCATTGCCGACCCGCATTTCGGCGTCGAAGCAGACCTGCACCGCCGCGGTCTCCACTTTCAGAGCGCCACCCTGTCACGGCTCGCACGCCTGCTCACAATCATTGAACAAAGCGACCCTGACTACCTCGTAATCTTAGGCGACCTCAAACACATGATTCCCTATGTAACCTATCAGGAAAAAAACGAAGTACCGCAGGTGCTTAAAAAAATCCGGGAACAGACCGAACTCAGGCTTGCCCCGGGAAATCATGACACGGGCCTTGACCATTTCCTCGAGAAAGACGAACTCCTCCCCATGAACGGGGCTGTCATTGACGGCTGCGGCTACATGCACGGTCACACCATCCCCGCCCCCGAACTCGCCGGAAAACTCATTCTCTGCGGACACCACCATCCGGTAGTCAACATCTACGACGAGGTCGGCTGTTCCCTTCGCGGAACACCTGGTTACCTCCTCGCCGAGATTGAAAATACAGCACTCAGCCTGCCCGAAACCGACACTCCGACCCGTGCACTCCTCGTGCCCGCCTTCTACGAACTTGCCGGGGGCATGGACGTCAGAATAATTCCCGGCAGTAAAATCTCACCGATAGCAAAATCCATCATCACCCAGACCGCCGAGGTATTCCTTAAAGACGGCACCTACGTCGATACTTGGGAACACCTCTCACCAAATCCGGAGGAAGCATGACCACAGCCATTGAAGAACTACGACAGAGTCTACACCCAAAAATCCGCGAAGCTCTAGACAAGCGCGGATTCGATGAGTTTTCCGAAATTCAGATGCGGGCTGTTCCCAAACTCATTTCTGGAGACAATGCCGTCCTTATCGCTCCAACCGGCACCGGAAAAACCGAAAGCGCACTTCTTCCCCTGTTTCACCGCATGCTCACCGAGTCCCATCCGCCGGGATTTACTGTGCTCTACATCACGCCTCTCCGATCCCTCAACCGCGACATGATGAACCGACTGGAATGGTGGGGACATGAACTCGGTCTCCGCATCTCGGTCCGGCACGGCGACACAACCGCTGCCGACCGCCGCAAGCAGGCGACTCATCCGCCGGACATTCTCATTACCACGCCGGAAAGCCTTCAGGCCATGATGATGGGGAAAGTTCTCCGAAAAAATCTTGAAGGTACCCGCTATGTGGTCATCGACGAGATTCATGAACTCGCCGGCGGTAAACGGGGGGCGCAGCTTTGCGTAGGTCTTGAACGACTGGTGGAGATGTCAGGCGAAGTCCAGCGTATCGGCATCTCTGCGACCGTCGGCAACCCTGAAGTGATTGGTCAGTTCCTCTGCGGCCGCCGCCCGTACACCATCGTGCAGGTTCCGGTCGCAAAAACGCTTGACCTGACCGTCCGGTTTGCCGGCGAGGCATTTGCTGATCAGGTCAAACTGATCGAAAAATGTATTGATACCCACACCTCAACGCTCGTGTTCACCAACACCCGCAGCGTGGCCGAAGCAATCGGCCACGCTCTGCGCGAACGCGGCGACATCGACGTCCATCACGGTTCACTTTCCCGCGAGATGCGGATTGATGCAGAGGACCGGTTTCGTGCCGGAGAGACCCGGGGGATGATCTGTACGTCATCCATGGAGCTTGGCATTGACATCGGCCAGATAGACCATGTCGTACAGTTCAACTCACCCCGCGAGGTTGCCCGGCTCATTCAGAGAACAGGCCGGGCCGGACACCAGCTGAATGCGACTTCCAAGGGAACGGTGCTTGCGACCGGGTTTGACGACTGTATCGAGTCGATGGTTGTCGTCAGAAAAGCGATGCAGAACGAGCCGGAAAATGTCAGGCCGCATATCAACGCAGCGGATGTGATTGCAAACCAGATAGCGGCAATTGCCGTCGAACGCGGAGAGGTAGCAATTCAGAAGATCGAGGAGATCTTCTCCCGCAGTTACTGTTTTGCGGATGCTGGTCCCCTCATCCGCGAGGTCATTGCCCAGATGGAGAAACACTATCTCATCAGGACCGAGGGCGATATGCTTATCACAAAAACCCGGGCACGCCGGTATCTCTCACTGAATCTGTCGATGATCGCTGACGAGAAGAAGAGCGTGGTTTTTGATGTGGTGTCCAGAAAACCGGTCGGGACCCTTGACGAGTCGTTTGTGATCAGCTGGATCTCTTCAGGAGCGGTGTTTGTGGCCCGCGGCAAGATGTGGCGGGTTCTTGATATCGACGAAGACCGCATCATGGTCGAGCCTGCAAAGAACGCCAAAGGAGAACTGCCGTCGTGGGAAGGTGAGCAGATTCCGGTGCCGTTCACGGTTGCCATGGAGGCGGGGCGACTCCGTCGTGAACAGAACTACGCTGACTATCATGCTGATGCGAGGACGGTCGCGTTTTCTGAAAAAATTCTTGCCGAGATGAAGAAGAACCGGTCCATTACCGCAACCGACAAGGTGATCGTGCTGGAGGATGCTGATGAAGGGGTTGTCATCAATCTCTGCGGCGGCCACAAAGTAAACGAGGCGATCGGGCGGGTGCTTTCTATCCTTCTGTCGGCACGGTACGGGACGTCGGTCGGTATCGAGACGAATGCATACCGGATTTTACTGCGGCTGCCGAAATTTCTGCGGGCGCCGGATGTGGATGAGGTGCTGTGTTCTCTTTTGCCGGAACATATCGAGGCAATTCTTGTGATGGCGCTGAAAAAAACGGCGCTGTATAAATGGAAGCTTGTACAGGTGGCGAAAAAGTTCGGGGCAATTGATGCGGATGCGGATTATGAGAAGATCAGTATCAACCGGCTGATGGAGCTGTTTGACAATACGGTTATTGAAAAAGAGGCGTTTCGCGAACTTTTCTTCTCGAATATGGACGTGGCCCATGCACGCGAGGTCGTGCAGGACCTCAAAGACCACAAAATGGAGACGACGACAAGCCGGCTTTCGATTATTGGTGCTGAAGGTCTTTTCACCGGTCGCGATGTGATTGTGCCGCCGGGTGAGGATCAGGCGATCATTGCCAGCATTAAGAGCCGTATTGATGAGCAGGATATTATTCTCGCATGTATGCACTGTAAATCCTGGAAGAGTAAGACCAAGGTCGCACGCTCACCGGATAATCCGCAGTGTCCGGTCTGCGGGGCACGGCTGATAGCGGTTCTGAAGCCCTATGATGAAAAACTGTATGCGACGATGAAAAAGAAAAACAAGACAACGGAGGAGAGGGAGGCTGAGGTGCGCATGATGCGTAATGCGAACATGGTACTTTCGAGCGGGAGAAAGGCAATCATTGCCCTTGCCGGTCGGGGTGTGGGACCGGAGGCGGCGGCGCGTATTTTGAATACGTTTGCGACCGGGGATAATTTCTACCGTGAAATCCTGAAGGCGGAACGAAAGTTCGTTCAGACGCACCGTTTCTGGTCGGAGTGAGCGGTGAAAGGGTATGGTAAATGTTTGGATACGTCCGGGACTGCTGAGGATTCCCGGACAAAATCGTAAGGAACTATAGCTATAATACCGACCACCGCAAAACTACCCAACATGAACAGATATCTCCTGATTACTGCCGCCGCGGTCTTCTGTCTGCTGTGTGCGGCAGCTGCGGGCTGTATTTCACCCAATATGCTTGACCCTCTTCCGACACCGACGCAGTCCCCTGCGGCTCCGGGCGAGTGGGAGGGAGTACTTCTGCATTCCGACGGGACGCAGGTTGAGTATAAGATCGACTGCGAGTACGGCGGCGCGGCGACGATGGAGATCGATCCGCGCATGGGAGTCAAAGATATCGTGCGGACCTATCACGGTACGTGGACCGAGAACACGAAAGATTCCTACACACTGTCTCTGGGAACAGCCGGCACGTATCTGTTGGTAATCAATAAGGATGGGTCGGGAACCATGACAACGCCTGATGGTATCACCGTTCCCATGTACCCGGACGATACCAGCGACAGCGGATACGACTCCGCTGTGGGAGAGTGGAAAGGGACGGTTGCCAGCGGAGATACCCGAGTTGCGTATGACGTGAAGTTTGATCAGTCCGGCAGCGTAGAGATAGAGTCGGATACGGTTTCTCCCCTGTCCTACGATAAGGATGTGACCTCATACGGGACATGGACGAAGAGTTCTTTCAACGTCTATTCCATTGCGGTCCCGGGGACCTCAGGATACACGCTGACGCTTTCTTCAAACAGTGAAGCGATCCTGACAACACCGGACAACAGCAACGTGACGCTTGTCCGGGATTACTGAAATGTTGGAAGACACCAGCGGGATTATCCGCTGTGTTCATTATTTTTCACGCCAAACTTACTGGGAATGAAGTCCTCCCCGTTTCTTGCACCGGTTCCGTTTTACTGGTGCGACCACTGTCATGTGCCGGTTATGGGCAAGCTCTGTGCCTGCGGCGGGAAAACACGGCCAGTATCCGTTACGCCGCCGGGTGATGTGCGGCCCGCGTTTGATCGCGACCGCAACCTTGTCAACCGTTTATTTGAAGAGCAGTTCGGCGTCCCGCTGATTCCGGATGATCACCTAGCACTTCTCAACAAAGTTCCTGATGAAGATCGGATGGAAGAGATTATTCTCGGCGGTGCCGTAGTTTGTGCAATCCGGTTTATTCCGGCAGAGGGCCGTTGGGAGGTGCTGCCGCGTGAGTCGGCGGCGAAACTGGCTCAACCGACGAAGCGCGTTATCCAAGTTACCGAGGAGGCTGCATCCTACATTAAGGACGGTAACAGTGTTTTGATGCCGGGTGTTGTCTCTGTTTCCCCGGAGATCAGCGTTGGCGATAGTGTGTTCGTGATGTCGGAGAGCGGGGAGTGTGTCGCGGTTGGCAGGGCAAAGATGTCGTATGCAGAGACGGTCGGGGCTACCCGGGGTCAGCTGGTGCGGACCCGCAGGACACAAAAGCCGGTGATTGCGCCTGCTCCGTCGACGTGGGAGGATGCCATCCGCGCGAATAATGATATTCTGGATCTCTATGAGTCGAAGTCGATTGAGTTCATCAGAGATGTCATCGCGAAAAATCCGGGACTGAAACCGACGGTTTCCTATTCCGGCGGAAAAGATAGTCTGGTGACGCTTTTAATTACGTTAAAGGCGGTTGGTAAGTTGCCGATTATTTTCGCGAATACGGGTCTTGAGTTTTCCGAGACGATTGAAAATGTGCGGATTGTGCAGGAAAAATACGGGCTTGAACTGATTGAGCGGTCGGGCGCCGAAGGATTCTGGGAAGGGTTTGAGGTAAACGGTCCGCCGGCAGTGGATTTCCGCTGGTGCTGTAAGGCATGTAAGCTGACGCCTGTTAAGCATCTTATCGAGGAGACCTGGGGTGAGGCGCTGTCGTTGATCGGGCAGCGGAAGTATGAGTCGGCAAAACGGATGATGAGTCCGCGGGTCTGGCGGAATAAGAATGTGATGTGCCAGTTGTCAGCGGCGCCGATTCAGCACTGGACGGCGATGCATGACTGGTTGTATCTGTTCCGGGAGAATGCGCCGTATAATCCCCTGTATGAGCTGGGTCTGGATCGTATCGGCTGCTTTATGTGCCCTTCGTCGGATATTGCCTGTATGAAGGATATTGCGGCGATGTATCCTGAGCTCTGGGCTATGTGGATGGAGAAACTCACAGACTGGGGATGCAGAAACGGTAAGACTCAGGAGTGGGCTGAGAAGGGTTTGTGGAGAGTCCGCGAGTCGGTTGAGGAGGACGGGGATAATGACAGCCATTTCTGAGATCGCGGTTATCGATTACGGGCTGGGGAATCTGCGGAGTGTTGTCCGGGGGCTTGAGGCGGCGGGATGCCGTCCGGTGATTACGGCGGATCCTGAGCTGATTGGGTCAGCCGATGGAATTGTGCTGCCGGGTGTCGGGGCGTTTGCGGAGGGGATGGAGAAAATTGCGCCGATCCGCGGTGTTGTGGAGGCAGCGGTCCGGGAGAAGCCGCTGCTTGGGATCTGTCTTGGGATGCAGATGCTTCTGACGGAGAGTGAGGAGCATGGTCTGCATCAGGGTCTTGGTTTTGTCCCGGGGTCGGTGAGGCGGTTTCCGAAAACTGCGGGGATGAAGGTTCCGCAAATGGGGTGGAATACGAT
>CAZABQ010000018.1:0-24044 GCA_964483485.1 uncultured Methanomicrobiales archaeon | reverse complement strand
ACAAGGGTCGCAAGGCACTCTCCATGGTCTACTTCCTGCTTACCCGCGAAGTCTTAAAGCAGAAAGGCATTGTGTCCTCCCTGACCTTTGAAGACTTCGAGTCTGAGTTCTAAACACTCTCGGACACATCTTTTTTCACCGCAGTTTGCCCGTCCGGCTGGTATGACGCAATCATTAAAGCCCTGCCAAACCAACAAATAAACACCTTCACACACCAGTCCGCAAATATTTCAGATATTTCCTTTGCAGATCGGCGAACGAAAACACAGGTTACGGCATAAAACCCGTTGGATATACCATGAAAATAGAGGAAACTTCTGCATGCTGCTCCGCAGCCGGTACGGCGGTAGTGCGGCCTGCGACACTTGCGGGTATGTTTTACCCGGGCAGCGCACAGGAACTGAAAACTCTGCTTGACGCGTTTTTCTCCTCCACGGTTACGTCTGTAACCTCTCCGTACGGTGTGTTGGTTCCGCATGCAGGCTACATCTATTCGGGAAAGACTGCTGCATGCGCTTACGCGAAAATTCCCGATACATTTACCGGAACCTTTGTCGTTATCGGTCCAAGTCACGCAGGATGCATGACCGCAACTGCGAATTTATCCTGGGAAACACCGCTCGGTCCGGTCCCGGTCAACGAAAAACTCTTGGCCGCTCTTGAGCGTGCAGGTATTCCAAACCGCCCTGATCTGATGCGTGCTCAGGAAAACTCTCTTGAAACGCAGATGCCGTTTATCCGGTACCGGTTCCCGCATGCCTCGGTCGTGCCGGTACTTCTGGGCGATCAGTCGCTCGAAGAAGTCCGCCGCGTTGCCGCAGCAATCATTCGCGCAATTAATGATACAGACTCCGCCGCATCCGGCATCGTCATCATTGCCTCCGGCGACGGTTCGCATTATGTACCGGCAGCGGTCGCGGAACATGATGATCTGACCGTTCTTGCCGCAGCGGCAAAACTTGACGTCAGTTTCTTCTACGAATCTCTCATGGAAGTCAGACCGTCCATGTGCGGGTACGGCTGCATCGCAGTCATGATGCTTGTGGCAAAAGATCTCGGTGCGCGGGAAGCCAGACTGATCATGTATCAGACTTCCGGTGACGCCACCGGCGACGATCGTGAGGTCGTCGGCTACGCGGCAATGGAGGTCGTCTGAATGGCCACATGGAGCGCTCCGGGCAAAGTCTTCCTCTTTGGAGAACATGCTGTAGTCTACGGAAAACCCGGCATCGCCATGGCAATCAAGCCGCGGGTAATGGTAACGGTCCGTGAGTCCCGCTATCATCAGAAACCGAACTCCCCCTACATCGCCGAATGCTTCCGGCTGATGGATGTCAAGGGAAGCGTCTATGTCAGATCCCAGCTGCCGAGTTCCTCGGGACTCGGCTCCTCCGCAGCCGTAACGGTTGCAACCCTCTGTGCAATTAACGACGAGTTCGGCCTCAGAAAGACCAAAACCGAGATTGCAGATCTCGCACATCAGGTGGAGATGTCCGCACAGAACGGCAGAGCCAGTGCAACCGACACCTACGTCTCCACCTTTGGCGGTATGGTTCTCGTTCGCGGCGACGAAAAGCGTCGTCTCCTTCCGCCGCAGAACTTCTCGCTGGTGATCGGCAACACGCTCGTATCCCACAGCACTTCCGAGATGGTGGCAAGGGTTGCCGACCTTAGGAAAAACTCACCGGATATTGCAAATCCGATCCTTGACTCCATCTCCGCCATCACCATGCAGGCGATGCATAACCTCGACAATCAGAAAGAACTCGGCGGTCTGATGAACATGAATCATGCGCTGCTTGATGCTCTCGGCGTCGGTCACCCGATGCTCTCCAAACTCGTTCTTGCCGCCCGGTCGGCAGGAGCGCACGGCGCAAAGACGACCGGAGCCGGCGGCGGCGGATGCATGTATGCAATCTGTTCGAAGAGTTCGCGCAACCGCGTTGCCGGAGCCATCGAAGGATGCGACGCCCGTGCCATTATCACCACCATTGACACCGACGGTGCACGGAAGGAAAAAGATGAGTGAAATTACCGTACTCAAACTCGGCGGAAGCGTCGTCACCAAAAAATCCGAAGCAGGCGTCATCAACACCGATCGGATTCGCGAACTTGCCGCACAAATTGCGCCGGTCGCAAAATCCGTACCGCTCGTAATCGTGCATGGTGCCGGTTCCTGTGGTCATCCCGAGGCAAAGGCCTATCATATTCAGGACGGCGTAACGCAGGAAAACGCTGAAGGAATTGCGATCACCCATCTTGCTGTCCGGCGGCTCAACGAAGAGTTCGTTGCAGTACTCCGTGAGGCAGGTGTTGACGCGGTCTCCATGCATCCGTTCTGCAGCAGCCTTGCGAAGAACGGCCGGCTCGTCTACTCAGGTGAAGAACAGATCAAAGCGATGCTTCGCCTGGGAGTCGTCCCGGTCCTGCACGGTGATGTAGTAATGGACACGACTCGCGGAGCAGTAATCGTCTCCGGCGATCAGATCGTGCCTGCCATGGCAAAAGCACTTGGTGCAACCCGTGTCGGTGTTGCAACCGACGTCCCCGGCGTTCTTTCCGATGGCAGAGTCGTCCCGGTCATCACCCGCGAAAATGTCGGAGCAATCGATCTCGGCGACTCTTCAAACACGGATGTCACCGGAGGAATGCGCGGAAAAGTCGAAGAGCTTCTGCTTCTTGCAGACTCCGGCATCCCGTCGCATCTCTTCCACATATCCCGTGTCATGGACTTCCTTGAAGACCGTGATCACGGCGGAACAACTGTTCGGTAACAAAAAATCATGACAAAGGCGAAACTTACCTCATCACGCAAGATGGATCATCTGCGTATCTGTAGTCAGGAAAACATCCAAACCGGAGCGACGCTTTTTGACGACGTACATCTGGTGCACTGCGCACTGCCTGAATGCGACATGGACAAAATCGATCTCTCTGTCGAATTTTTAGGCAAACGTCTCGGCTCTCCGCTCTTCATTGCGGCAATGACCGGAGGTCACCCTGAGACCGCTGAGGTGAACCGTGTCCTTGCAGCAGCAGCGGAGAAGTACCGGCTTGGCATCGGTGTTGGTTCGCAGCGTGCGGCTCTGGAAAAACCGGAACTTGCGGACTCCTTTGCGATTGTCCGCGACACAGCGCCGCATGCCTTTGTCTGCGGAAATCTTGGCGCCGTTCAGCTCGCCGAACATGGAGCAGAATGGGCGGAACGTGCGGTTGAGATGATCGATGCTGATGCTCTCTGCATTCATCTCAACTTTTTACAGGAGGCAATTCAGCCTGAAGGCGATCACTCCGCCGTTGGCTGTCTTGCCGCGATCCGCCGGCTGTGCAAAGAGGTAAAGTTTCCGGTCATCGTCAAGGAGACCGGAAACGGCATATCCCGTGAGGTTGCATCCCTGCTCTGGGATGCAGGTGTTGCCGCTATCGACACCGGAGGTGTCGGCGGAACCTCATGGGCGAAAATAGAAGGAATCCGCGCTGATGAACGCGGGGCTGCCGGTGATAAAGCACTCCGGGAACTTGGGGACTCCCTCCTTACATGGGGAATTCCAACGGCATTGAGTGTTTTTGAGGTAGCCGGGACCGGAAAAGGACCTGTAATCGCAACCGGCGGTCTGCGTTCAGGTCTGGACATCGCAAAAGGAATAGCTCTTGGGGCAACCCTCGGGGGCATGGCTCTTCCCCTACTCTCTCCGGCGTTATCCGGCGAAGAGGAGATGCATGCGGCCGTTGAATCGGTTCATTACCAGCTTCGTGCTGCAATGTTTCTGACAGGATCCGCAGACATTTCCGCTCTTCAATCCGCAAGGACCTATATTACCGGAACGCTGCGGGAGATGACCGGGGCATAGTGCTGATGTCTTCTGGTCCAGAATTTATTCGGAGAATATTATGGTTGACATAGAAGTCATTGCTGTTGGCGGATACAACGAGGTCGGAAGGAATATGACCGCGGTCCGCGTCGGCAAAGAGATTGTTGTCTTTGATATGGGTTTGTATCTTGACCCGATATCTGGAAATAACAATGTAGAAATGGAGAACATGCACTCGCTGGACCTGATCCAGATTGGTGCAATCCCTGACGATACGGTTATGAACTCCGTTGAGGGAACGGTGAAGGCGATCGTTTGTACACACGGTCACCTTGACCACATCGGCGCAGTACAGAAGCTTGCCCACCGCTATAACTGCCCGATCATTGCAACACCGTATACCACCGAGCTTATCAAGCAGCAGATTGAAGGTGAACGCAAGTTTTCGGTGACGAACAAAACCTTTGCACTGAAAGCAGGCGGCAAATATACCATCTCGCAGCATCTTACGCTTGAGTTCGTCCGCGTGCAGCACAGTATCATCGACTCGGCAATTGCGGTTCTTCACACGCCTGCGGGTTGTGTTGTGTATGCAAACGACTTCAAGCTGGATATGACGCCTGTTATCGGCGAAGCTCCGGATGTTGCGCGTCTGCGTGCGATTGGCAAAGAAGGTGTAAAGGTTCTGATCGTTGAGTCGCTGAACCTTGACGACCGCGGCTACTCGCCAAGCGAGCAGGTCGCACGGCTTCGCGTGCGTGATGCAATTACCCGCTGCGAAGATGATAAGAACGCGATCATTGTGTCAACGTTTGCATCGCAGATTGCGAGAATCAAATCCATTACCGAGTGCGCCCGGGAGATTGACCGGACACCGATTCTTCTTGGAAGATCGATGGAGAGGTACAACGGCACGGCAGAAATGATGAAGATGGTCGCCTTCCCGCAGGGAACCAGTATCTACGGTAACCGCAAGACGACCGACCGGATGCTGCGTCGTGTTGCAAAGGAAGGAAAGGACAAGTTCCTTCTTGTCGTGACCGGTCATCAGGGCGAGCCGGGTTCGATGTTATCCCGCATGGCTATGGGTGATACGCCGTTTAAGATTGAGAAGGGCGATAAGGTAATGTTTTCCGCAAACATTATTCCAAATCCGGTGAACTATGCCCAGCGTGCAGAGGTTGATCGTCTGCTGATGCGGCAGGGTGCCCGTATCTTTGACGGTCTGCATGTCACCGGACATGCGTACTGTCAGGAGCATTACGACCTGCTTTCGATGCTGAACCCCGAGCACATTGTTCCGTCCCATGGTCCGTTTGAGATGAAGGGCGGGTATGTGTCGCTCAGCCGCGAGTTCGGTTATACGCTGAACCGCGATGTACATATTATGCAGAACGGGGACCGTCTGGTTCTCCCGAAATAACCAGTTAAATTAAGTAGAGGAGTGTGTATTATGGAGTTAACCGAGTATCTGAAGTCTGTTGCCAAGAAAGTTGATCAGGAGGCGGACGAGTACAGCAAAGCGACCGACACAACGCTGCAGAAGGCATCAGCCCATCTGCTTCTCGGCGGGGGCAAGCGTCTTCGTCCGGCAATGGTTCTCCTTGCAGCGGATGCAGTTCGAAACGGTGCGTCGACGGATATTTTTTCCGCGGCTCTTGCTCTTGAGTGGACGCACACGTTCACGCTGGTTCATGATGATATTATGGACGGCGACTCGCTGCGTCGCGGACGGCCGACTGTTCATGTGGTGTGGAATGACGCCACCGCAATTCTTGCAGGCGATGTGCTGTATGCAAAAGCGTTTGAGTATCTGTGTTCCGTGAAGAACGCAAGCCCGGAGTCAAAGGTTGCAGCTGTTCAGATGCTGTCCCACGCATGCTATGAGATCTGCGAGGGCCAGGAGGAGGATGTTTCCTTTGAGGCGCGCAATGATGTTACGGCTGCCGAGTATCTTGAGATGGTCAGGAAAAAGACCGGAGTTTTGTATGCGGCGGCTGCCGGTATCGGTGCGGCTCTTGCAGGCGGAGACTTCAAGCAGATTTCGGCGTTCTATACTCTTGGTCTGAATACCGGAATTGCATTCCAGATTCAGGATGATATTATCGATCTGATGACGCCGCCCGAGGTTTCAGGAAAAGATCAGGCATCCGATCTCCGCGAGAACAAACAGACGCTTCTGGCGATCACGGCACGCGAGATGGGTGTGGACTTATCGAAGTATCACAAGGCAAATCTGTCAAAGGAAGAGATCACAGAGGCGATTGCACTTCTGGAGAAGTCAGGGGTTCTCGGGTCTGTGCGTGCAAAGTCCGAGAAGCTGATCGCCGATGCCAAGGAAGGGCTTTCTCAGGTTGTTCCTGATTCGGATGAGCGCAAGCTTATCTTTGAGATGGTGGACTTTTTCATTACCAGAGGATACTAACCGGACACAATACCGGCACGGTTCATTTACGGTGTCCGGCTTCGGCGGCTGACTGAGATCTCCGCCGCTGAATCAGTCTCTTTTTTGTCTGCATCTTTGTTTCCGGAAAATACCCGTCTCCCCTGAGTTCATATCTCTGGACGGTAATATCTTTCAGACAATGGATCAGGCAGAAGTTCTTGCAGTCGTTCGGGGGCATGTCCGCATGCTTTCCCTTGGTGAGTCAACCGGTCATGACTGGTGGCATGTTTCCCGCGTTGCAAATCTCGCGGCAAAAATCAGTGAGACTGAAGGGGGAGATTCCCTGCGTGTTGAGCTGACCGCACTTCTGCATGATGTTTTTGATGAAAAATTCTATGACGGCGATCCAGATATAGCGCTGTCATCCCTGATTGATGAGCTTGGAGTCCGTGCGGCTCTCCCGGATGAAGTTTGGCGCGGTATCATCTTTGACATTCTGCATCTCGGCTTTAAGGGCGGGTTTGATCAGACTCCGCTGTCCCGCGAGGGACAGATTGTGCAGGATGCAGACCGGCTGGACGCGATGGGTGCAGTCGGTATTGCGCGGGCGTTTGCCTATGGGGCGGTAAAAGGGCAGGAAATTTACAACCCTGAGTCGGAATTTGTCAGGATTGTGACCTCTGCGGAGTATCGTACTGCCAGCCGGTCCACCATACATCATTTTTATGAAAAACTTCTCCTGCTCAGGGACCGCATGAATACACCCGCAGGACGTGCCATGGCTGAGCGGCGCCATGAGTTTATGGAGTTGTATCTTGCGGAGTTTTATGCCGATTGCTCCGGTGAGTAATTTCCTCTGTTGGGGTGACGATCTGGTTGTTTGGTATTATGTTCGGTGATTCGTATTGTTTCTGTGCTCCCTACTGCCTGCGTGACGCCGGGTCTATGACGCAACTATAAACACCTCACACGCCAATACTATCCCCGCAAATGTCCGATACAAATATTCGTGATGATATCTATCTTTTCGCTTTGCAGAACGCAGTAAAACACAAATCAGTTCCCAAGGCCGGCGCCATTCTCGGTTCCGTTATGGGTGCTCACCCTGAACTCCGTGCCCAGGCAAAAGAGATCAACGCCATGCTTCCTGCCATCCTCGCCGAAGTTGAGGCAATGTCTGTGGAAGAGCGGGAAACAAAGCTCACCGCACTTTCTCCTGAAATGATTGAGAAGATGCACGAGAAAAAGGAACGCGTACACGAACTTCCCGAACTGCCGGAAGCCGAGGGCGGCGTTGTGATGCGGTTTGCGCCAAACCCGTCCGGTCCGCTGCATCTCGGTCACGCCCGTGCCTCGGTCTTAAATGACTATTACGTCAAAAAATACGGCGGCAAATACTACTACCGTGTCGAAGACACCGATCCAAAACGCGTAGATCCTGATGCATATTCGATGGTCACCGAGGACCTTGCGTGGCTTGGCATCGGCATCACCGATGTCGTCTACCAGTCCGACCGTTTCCCGATCTACTACGACTATGCCCGCGAGCTTATCAAACTTGGCGGTGCCTACATGTGCACCTGCAACAATGATGAGTTCCGCGAGCTTAAGCTGAAAAAACAGGCATGTCCCTGCCGTGACCTGAGCGTTGCAGAAAATCTCAAACGCTTTGAGGACATGCTTGCAGGAAAGTACAAAGAAGGGGAGATTACCATGCGGGTCAAGACCGACATTGCCCACCCTGACCCTGCCGTCCGCGACTTTGCCGCAATGCGCGTCCTTACCTCAACACCGCATCCCCGCCGCCCGGAGATTTTTGTCTATCCGCTGATGAACTTCTCGGTAGCAATTGACGATCATCTCCTTGGCATGACGCATGTTATTCGCGGCAAGGATCACATCGCCAACACCCGCCGTCAGGAGTACATCTATCGGTACTTCGGATGGAAGATGCCGTACTTCTACCATTATGGAAGAATGTCCATTGCAGGTCTTGAACTATCCACGTCCGGGATGCGTAAAGGTATTGGTGAGGGCCTTTACACCGGCTGGGATGATATCCACCTTGGCACACTCCGCGCTCTTGCACGCCGCGGTATTCAGCCGGAGGCGGTCAGAGCAGCGGTTGTCGATATTGGTATTGGTGATACGGACATCTCCTTTTCATGGGAGAATCTGTTTGCCCAGAACAAAGCAGTCATCGATGCATCGGCTGACCGCTACTTCTTTGTCCCGGACGCCGTGGAGATAACCGTTCTCAACGCTCCGGCAATGGATGCCCATGCACCGATCTATCCGAACCAGCCGGAGCGGGGAGAGCGTGTTCTTTCCTTTGCCGGGAAGATTCTTCTGCCGAAGTCCGAGATTGAATCAGGACGCATGCTCCGCCTGAAAGATCTCTTCAACATCAGAATTACCGGCGAGACAACCGCAGAGTACGCCGGTGACTCGCTGACCGAGGCACGCGCCGCAAAAGCACCGATTGTTCAGTGGCTGCCTGCGGGCACGGGTGCCGCCTGCTCCCTTCTGACTCCCGAAGGAACAAGCAAAGGATTCTGTGAAGCAGCTGTCCGATCCTACGAAGGCAAAATCGTTCAGTTTGAGCGTGTGGGTTTCGCAAAGATTGACTCCGTGAAAGGCGGCAGTGTCACTGCCTACTTCACCCACCGCTAAACTTTTTTTTGTATGTCTGCCGCAGAGGTTGCCGCACTGCTGTCATATGCAGAAATTCTCCCCACTCACGTACGCCACGCTGTGCATCATCTCACCAAGTCCGAACGTTCAGTGTTGTATGATGAGGCAAACCCTCTGCACCGGTCTATTGCCGGAAAATATTTCGAGGCTCTGGTCTACGAACTTCTCCTGAGTGCTGCGGAAACCTCGGGTGCGGTTGTGTCGGTTGTATCGAAGTTTTCTGATGCCGATTTTGTTCCGTACGACAAGTATGCGCCTGACGGATTATGGTACTCCCGTGACGGCGGGATTCGGTTTAAGGTGGCAGGGCGAGTTGCTGCTGAGATGGATCTTCTGGTCAGAACTTCCGATGGTATCCGGGTTTTTGGAGAAATCATCGTAAACCCTTCGGGTGTCAGGGGATTTCGCAGTGAAATTGCCGCAAAAAAACAGTTGTTGTCCGCTCTCTATGGCGATCCTGTAGAGTTTGTGATAGTGCTTGCATCTGTTCCCATAGAAGGAAGTCTTCGCTGTCTCGATAGTCGGGACGCATATGCGGTTGTTTTGGATGGGAACACATCCTACACAATGGTACATCCCGGCGAGGTCATGAAACGAAAACTTGCACCTTCGGCAAGCACAAAAAGAGTGGATGGAAGAAACTGGTAAGTTATTATTCCGGGTAATAAGGACACAGTTTTTTAATGCAGTGACGATGATTGTTTGCATACGTACAGATGATCTTCTCCGGCATCTCCATTGCCACCCCGAAACATCTCTTTGAACCTTCCGCGGCAGTATGAATGGAGGTAAACGTACAGCGTTTACAGCAGCCCGGTCCGGGTGTTTTACTCATTTCTATCAGACAACTGGCTACCAGCAGGTTCCCATTGGTCCATTCACTCACGCTCAGGGGATTTAAGCCGGAGAGAATTGCGTAAAAGATTCCGGCACTCATTGCGCAGCCGCTCGTTCCTGTATCTGCACCTATCCGGTAGGGAATACTTGAACCCCGTTGTATGGCATCGTTGAGTGCCTCTTTGAAGTTCGGAATGGTTCCTCCGTTGTTTTTGTATGCGGTGAGAAGAGATGCCGCAACAATAGTGTGATGTTCCTGTTGGTTATGGTCAATTACCGGACTGTCCATTATCTCTGTAGCAATCTCAATCGGGTTTTTTGACGCAGATTTTGTACAGATTCTTCGAATTATCTCGTTTCCCGGATCATTTTTGCAACGTTCACACGTGTAATGTCCCTCTTTACAGAGTACGACATCAGTGTATTTTCTTCCGCAAATGGCACAGTGCATTACTTGTGCGGGATAGACCTCTTTCAATGGTGCACCGCAGAGAATGCAGGCATCTGATTTTTTTCCACCACTCATTTTCATCACTCGGTATCACGGAATGATCCAATTATTGGGTTTTTTTCTGTAAAAAACAGTCGTATTGCACTGCTCATCGCAAAAGCATAGTACAATAATTATCCCATAAATCTTCCCAGTGAATTACAGTAATACTATATTTCTCATCCATATATATGTCCTCGTATCGTATTTCCCGTGTAATACGGACAGACTGTTTTGTTACAGTCTTTGATTTTTTCTGAATCACTGCATTGAATTTTTTCCGGCATTTCAAGAGATATTCCAAAACATTCCGCGGAATATTGTGCACCAACCCTAATGGAGGTGAGTATACCGCGAGTGCAGCATCGTGATCCGCCGATTGCACAGGATTTCTGCAGACATTCCGAGACCAGTACATTTCCTTTTCCCCATTCAGTAACACTGAGTGGATCTGTTTCTGCAATAATCGAATAAAACACCCCGGCACTCATTACTCCGCCACAGATTCCTGCAAGTGTACAGAGTGCAGATGGTATGATAGTGCCACGCTTTATCGCCTCTTCAAGGGTGTTTTTGAGATCGATTTTCCCCCCGCAATTTTTGTATGCAGTCAGAAGTGCTGCGGAAGCAAGTATGTGGTGTGCCGAGTCATGGTCCTGAATTACCGGGGAATTCATAATAGTAAGTGCGATATCCACTGGATTTTTCGATTCAGAACGGGTACAGATCTGTCTGATGAGTTCTACAGATGGGTTGGCACTGCACCTTTCACAGATGTAGTGCCCGTTTGGACACCAGATGATATCAGTATGTTTTCTACCGCAGATGACACAGGTTTTTGACTCTTGCGTACGCCATATTCTCAACGGTGCACCGCATATCGAACAGGTATTGGAACCATTACTGCTCAAGTACTTCTCCCCCTTTTCTCCTCGAAATAGTAGGAGCAACGTGTTGTGTTGCAGTCTGGATTTTGGTCTATGAATCCACAATGGATCTCCTCTGGCATTTCCATTTTAACATCCAGATAATTTTCCGCATATTTCACTGCTGTTTCAATTGCAAAGAAAGTACAGCGTTTACAGCATCTGGGTCCGCCGGCTTGCCCAATTTTTTCCAGACAGTTGGATACCAGAAGATTTCCGTCTCCCCATTCTTTTACGCTTAATGGTTTGGTGTTCGCAACGATTGAGTGAAAGATTCCGGCACTCACCGCCCCGCCGCTTGTTCCTACACAGGCACAAAAACCATATGGTATGGTTGAACCACGTTTGATAGCCTCGTTTACCGCCTCTTCAAGGTTAATGTCCCCGCCGCAGTTTTTGTACGCAGCAAGAAGTGATGCGGCAACGAGAGCGTGATGATATTGAGAATGCATCTCAATGAGAGGATTATTCATCATGATTATAGCAATCGACAAGGGATTTTTCGATTGTGTCTGACGGCATACATTTCTTATCACTGCATATCCCGGATGTTCGGCGCATTCTTCACAGGCATAGTGACCGTTTACGCAGGATGTGCTGTCGGTAAACTTTCTCCGGCAGATGGCACATTCCATCTCTTTTGCTTTCTGCAGTTTGATCAGCGGTGATCTGCAGACAAGGCATGCGACCTTGCTGTTGATGGTGTTCATTTTCTCACAGTTCCTGATGTTATTAATGCCGATACAACGATCGGGAGGGCAATTGTTACGTCGCAAAAGCATTGGAGTTTTTTTGACTCCGGTCGTTCTTTACCCCAGCTGACCGCTTCTTCAAAGGTACAGCCGGACAGTCCTCCCCAGTGCGGTGCGTCAGTGGTATACTGAATTGCATATGCGTGTCCTCCAATATACTTCTGACCGTTTCTTGGAGGAATGACCTCGGTTTGTTGTATAAAATTTTTCGGCGTTCCTCCACCAAGGTAAATAACGCCGGTTTGTTCTGCATCCTCCACAAATGCGGCAAGTTCGCTTGCATCGGCAATTTGATCAATGATGAGTTCTGCGCCGCTGCGGTGTGCGTTCACAAGTCCTATGCCGATTGCCGAGTCCGCAAGGGCAGGGACATGTACCGGGACATTGTGCATCGCACATGCCGCAAGCAGGCTTCTTCCTTCGGGTCGTTCAGCGATGATCTTCTCTCCCAGTAAACGGAGGAACATCCTGCTGCTCATCTTCGCATTTCCGAGGGTTTTTGCAAACTCTCCGATGTAATGTTCTACGTTTTGGAACTCTTTCTCTACTGCGAACACATCATATATCCGATCGATTCCGCTCTCATACAGTTCTGCATCATTTACGAGATGAGTACCTTTGTAGTGTCTGACTCCGAGATGCTCGCAGGTGTCATGAAAAATGTTTGCACCTGTTGAGACGATCGCGTCCACAAACCGGTGTTCCACCAGCTGAATAAGACATTCCTGCATTCCTGCAGGAATCATGGCACCCGATAGTCCAAGAATAATGGTGACATCCGGTGTTTCGATCATTTCTTTCCAGATGTGGTAACTTTCGCCGAGTTTTCGTCCCTGAAAGCCGGTGCGACTCATTCGATCCAACAGTTCGTCCACCGATGCTGCCGGATGCATGGGGTTTGTGGGATTATTCAGCATAGCTGTATACCTTTAGGTCGGCAGGGTTTATACCGATGACGAACCTGACTGGTTTTTTATCTCTTCACTCCGGTCGTCCGGTTTTTATGTTCAGCAGGATTCAAACATGTGTTCCGGCAAATCGTTATGCTGAGCCGTAGAAAAAATAGGTTGAGAATTTTTTTCAGATTGCATCTATCAGTGATTTGCGTGTTGCAAATCCGATGATCTTTTCTCCATCTGCAACCGGGATTGTACTGATGTTTTTGGACAGCATTGTGTCAACTATTTTTGCCACCGGTGTTGTTGCAGGCATGGTGATTATCGGGCTTGACATGATATCTGCTGCGGTAACGTTTCTGAGTGCGTTTTCAAAGTGTTTGTCAATTTCACTCTTGAGTTTGACAAGGATTTTTGCAATGTCGGTTTCGGTTACAATACCGACAGCATTGTGTCCGTCCATCACGACAAATCTTGTTGCTCCGTCTCCTACCATGCGGCGGTGCAGCTGGACGACACGGTCATCGGGCGAAATTCTTGGTGCAAGTTCCATCATGGTGTCGACAGCTCCTTCCGGCTTTGCGATTTTGAGAAGATCACCGGTGGTTACCTGTCCGATTAACCGGTGTTCCTCATCCCAGACTACGACTATTTTGTATCTCTGGAGTAGCGGGATCAATAAATCCACGTCCTGATCCTGGTAAACCGAGGTGAAGTCTTCACGCGTGACACTTGCGACACGGATTTGTGACGCGGGAATGTTACCGGTTTTCTTGCTTCCCATCTTTTCTGCGATGGTGCGGCGGGAAGCGGTTCCAACAACAACGCGGTCGTTGGTTACCACAATCGGGTCGATTCCTTCAGCAAGCATCTTGTCAAGGGCTTCAGGAATTAAAGCTGATTTTGCGATTGACACGGGCTTTGACATTACATCCTTTACGGTTAACTTCTGGTTCATTTTGCTGCCTCCTTTCGGTTTTTTTTGGTATTCTACTGGTATTCCTGATTTTTCATACAGCTTGGTATGTCCTGTATGATGATTTCCTAGACGTTTGGTTTTTACCGGCACCGGCCGGATCATCCGTTTTTTTTCTGGAGCCGGCCGGTGCAATGGTGTTTACATATTGTCAGCGAGACCTTTGACGAGGTCAAACTCGGTTACGATACCGGTCAGTTTTCCTTTGTTAACTACCGGGAACGCACCAATGCCGTATTCCAGCATTTCACGGGCGACTTCATCGATTCTTCTGTCCGGTGTCATGGTACGGATGTTTGCCGCGGTCATGAGTTCACGCACCGGCAGATTCAGGACCTCGTCAACTGATCCTGTTTTCATGTTGGTAAAGACTTTCCCGCGGCCGAGATATCCCATAATATCGGTTGCGGTGATCATGCCGATAAGGAGGTCATCCTTCACCACCGGAAGACGGCGGTAGTCGTGGTCAACCATCTGTTTGGTGACATGACTTATGGCAATGTCAGGTGCGACGACTTTTGGTCTTGTGGTCATGATCTCGTCCACTGTTAGATCCGAACAGGTCCCGGCAAGCATTTTCATGATGTCAAACTCGGTCACAATTCCTGCAATGGTGTGGTCGGGGTTTGTTATCGGGAAACTTCCGTGGCCGCTTTCAACCAGCAGACAGATGGCATCCTGTATTGAGGTGGCGGGTGTCAGGCAGTCCACCTTTTCTGACGCGATCGCACGAATCTCGTCATTGAGTGCCGAGAGCAGGGAGCCTTTGTGGCGGTTCACCACAAGATTGTATCTGCTGCCGCCCCCCATCATGTTAATGACATCGGTGATAGTGACAATGCCGATGAGTTTCTTGTTTCCCGGATCAGTGATGGGCAGTCTGCGGAAGTTGTGCCTGCTCATCATCTCAACGCCTTCAATGATGCTCATTGTGGGTGGTACGGATATTACCCCGGTTGTTGCGATAGCGAGAAGATTACTCTTTTTTCCGGATATCTTTGATTTTCCTTCTGTTCCCGGTATCTGCCGCTGTCCCTTTTGTGGTTTTACAATATTTGTCATAGCTATCGTGCATGTAAAGTGGTCAAACTGTTTTAGATACGTTCCTGCTCGCGGCAGGTCGGGCAGACCAGATGGCCGTCGACCGGCATGAGGTCTGCAGACATTGCACCGCATACGGCACACATGCCGAGTTTGTCGTCCGGGCGGTTAATGACGAGCAGTTCGGTCATGATCTCGTTGATTTCGTTGGTGACGCCGAGAAGGTCACGGACGGTTACAATACCGGTGACTGCTCCTTTGGCGTTTGTGACCGGCAGTCTTCTCACTTTATGTGCAATCATTTTTTTCGCGGCTTGCGACACCTGCATATCCTCACTGACGGTGATCAGGGGGGAACTCATGACGTCTTCTACGCGAACGGAACCGGGCAGTAAATTTTTGGCCATGACTTTACAGTTGAAGTCCTGCTCGGTTACGATTCCTTTGGGTATTCCGTTTTGTGTTACAATACAGCTGCCGACATCGTCACAACACATGAGTGCTGCTGCTTTGTCGGTTGTTGAACCCACGGTTATTGTTGTCGGGTTCGGCTGCATAATATCGATAAGGCGTATTCCTCTCCGGTTTTCCGGAATTTCGGTATTTGTTCTCATCAGACTGTTTTCACCTCCTGAGTTGTTTTCTGGTGATTATTGAGTAATACTCCGTCTGAGTATAAATTCATTATCTTTTGAGCTATTTTCCTGAATAACGCGCGAATAATTCTCTGTTTATTTTCACGGATTCGTTTGGGTTCGGGTTGTTTTCACCACTTTACAGGATGTTTATATACGGGTGGGGGAATGTATTTTATAGATGTGACCAGTATACGTAGAAAGTATTGAGATTCTGATTTCGTTGAATGCTCCTCTGTTTTTCGCTTCGCAACATGAACGTTTATATTCCTTTACAACCGAACTACTACGTATCCCAATTTAGGTGTTTTCATGGCAGTTATGACGCGTATAAAAGGCTTTTTCTCAAAGCTGTTCGGCAAAAAACGCTCGCGTGTTGGTATTTACGGTCCTCCAAATGCCGGAAAGACCACTCTTGCAAACCGTATTGTCCGTGATGTTACGGGTGAGGCGATTGGTCCAGTGAGTGAAATTCCGCATGAGACCCGTCGCGCCCGGAGAAAAGAGGGCGTTGAGATCAATAACGGCGGAAGCAAACTTCTGATTGATATTGTTGATACTCCGGGAGTTACGACAAAGATCGATTATCATGAGTTCCTTGAGTACGGGATGGATCAGGATGAGGCGGTTGCCCGTGCCCGCGAGGCGACGGAAGGTGTTGCCGAGGCAATGCACTGGCTTCGCGAGGATATCGACGGCGTCATCTATGTTCTTGACAGTACGCAGGACCCGTTCATGCATGTAAACATCATGATGGTCGGTATTATCGAGTCCCGCAAACTGCCGGTTATCATTGTTGCGAACAAGATCGATCTGCCTGATGCAGCCCCGCAGCGGATTAAGAGTGCATTCCCGCAGCATCCGGTCGTGATGGTTTCCGGTCTTGAAGGAAATAATATGGACGATCTTTATGCAAAGATTGCCGAGGTATTCAGGTGAGGTGAAAAAATGATTCAGGGCGTTCAGATAGATATGCTGTCAAGCGACCGTCTCAGCAGAATGACGTCAATGGAGAAGATCCGTCTCATTCTTGATGATGTCCGCCAGGGCTACATTGTTGTTCTGGAAAAGGGCCTCACTCCAGAAGAGCAGGGAAAACTCCTTGAGTCAACAATGATGGAGATCTCTCCCGGAGGGTTTTCGGGTATTGAGATCGAGACGTATCCGTCAAGCTCAGGTTCGGAAGGCGGCCTGTTCTCCAAGCTCTTTGGCGGGGGAAAGGCACCTGCCGGCAGACTGATGGTTATTGGTCCGGTTGATCAGTTGAAGATGCTTACCCGCGAAAAGGACCGCCTTATCGCCTGGGCATCTGCTGCACAGTAAACACCATTGATACAACGGTTCGTAAACAGCCATGCCACATAAATGTACCCAGTGCGGCCGCGAGTTCCGCGACGGTTCGGTGGAAATTCTTCGCGGATGCCCCAGTTGCGGCGGAAAGAAGTTCCTCTACGTGAGTGACCGCGTGCGTAATGCGGATGTGCTGGAAGAGAAGAGCATCGCAGATATTGCACAGGAAACGAAGCAGGAGGTTCTTGAGGTTAAAAGCCAGGGGCCTGCATCCCGCCCGACGGATATTCTGGAGAGAGTCGAAAGCGTCCGCATCGTTAGCCGGGGAAAGTACGAGCTGAATCTTGAACGACTGGCCGAGTCTCAGGACATCATCATTGGTGTAGATGAGGGAAAGTACATGCTGGATCTGCCGTCGATGTCGAAGAAAAAGCGAAAACTGAAAAAATAATTTTTTTACTCGTCGTTGTCCGCTTCACGAACCGGTGGATATTTTCCTGAATTTTTCCCAGTAGTCCGGCGACAGAGTAAGCTCCCTCTGATTTTTTTCGATGAACGCCGCAGAGATCTGACACCTCCTCTTTTTCTTTTCATCCTTGGAGTTAATATGCTATCCGCACTAATATAATAAGGAATAAATATTTTTCAGAATACGCCCTTCTGTTTTGTGCGGTTTTGAAAAATAAGTTAACTACAGGAAATAAGCGCTACCCGTTCGGGTGAGTTTTCCAAAGGAGATCACACATTAATGACCAATAATTACGATGCGTCCCACATCACTGTTCTCGAAGGCCTTGCCCCAGTGCGTGAACGCCCAGCCATGTATATCGGCAGTACCGATACCCGCGGTCTGCACCATCTTGTCTATGAAGTCGTCGATAACTCAATTGATGAGGCACTGGCCGGATTTTGTAAGCATATTGCAATAACCCTGAACGCCGATGGATCCTGTGCGATTGATGACGACGGTCGCGGTATTCCGGTCGACATCATGCCCAAACAGAACAAGAGTGCTCTTGAAGTGGTTATGACTGTTCTGCATGCCGGCGGAAAGTTCGATAAAAACACCTATCAGGTATCGGGCGGTCTGCACGGTGTTGGTGTATCTGTCGTGAATGCCCTGTCAACGAAGCTGACGGTTGAGGTGTTCAGAAACGGAAATGTGTATTCCATGGTGTTTTCCCGCGGCGGTCTTGTACAGAAACTGGAGAGTCGCCCTGAAACCGATGCAGAGTTCCGCGACCGGTGCCGTCGTCTTGACAATCTGGCTGCCGAAAGTCCTGAGGAACTTACCGGAACCCGTATCACGTTTCAGCCAGATGCGAAAATTTTTGATACGGTTCAGTTTGATTATGATATTCTCGCCCACCGGTTCCGCGAGCTTGCGTATCTGAACAAGGGTCTTGAGATCAGGGTTGTGGACAACCGTACCGGCGACTCGGACATGTTCCGCTATGAAGGCGGTCTCAGCGAGTTTGTTGCCCATCTGAACGAGGGAAAGGAACAGCTGCATAACGAGATCATCTATGTGGACAAATCGGATACAGAGAACAAGATCGAAGTCGAGATTGCTCTGCAGTATAACCAGACATACGGAGAGACGCTGTTTACGTTTGTCAACAGCGTCAATACCCGCGAGGGAGGAACCCATCTTGAAGGATTCCGTTCCGCTCTAACCCGTGCCATCAACAACAGTGCCCATGCCAATAAGCATCTGAAAGAGGATGTTTCGGTGAAGGGCGAGGATGTCCGCGAGGGTCTTACTGCGGTCATCAGCGTGAAGATTGCAAATCCGCAGTTTGAAGGCCAGACGAAGATGCGCCTTGGCAACAGTAATGTGAAGGGTCTCGTAGATTCGATGGTGTATCAGGCTCTGACCGAGTTCTTTGAGGAGAACCCAAAAGTTATTGCCGCGATTGCACGCAAAGCTCAGGAAGCGGCGAACGCCCGTGAGGCGGCACGTCGTGCGAAGGAGCTTGCAAGAAGAAAGAGTTCTCTTGAGATGTCGGGTCTTCCGGGCAAACTTGCGGACTGTTCCGAGCGTGATCCTGCAAAGAGCGAGGTCTATATCGTGGAGGGAGATTCCGCAGGCGGTTCTGCAAAGCAGGGACGTGACCGGAAGTTCCAGGCAATTCTGCCACTCCGTGGTAAAATTCTGAACGTGGAGAAGGCAATTGAGCATAAGGCTCTGAAAAATGCCGAAATCCAGACCCTCATTTCGGCTATAGGTGCCGGATACGGCGATTTGTTTGATCCTGAGCGTGCCCGCTACCACCACATTGTTATCATGACCGATGCAGATGTGGACGGCGCACATATCCGTATTCTGTTGCTGACGTTCTTCTACCGGTTTATGAAGCCGCTGGTGGATCTCGGGTATGTGTATGTTGCACAACCTCCGCTGTTCCGCGTGGCGAAAGGTAAGCAGGAGAAGTATGTGTATACGGAAGAGGATATGCGTTCTGCGGTAGCAGAGTTTGGCGAGAAGGGATGCGTTGTCCAGCGCTACAAAGGTCTTGGAGAAATGAACGCCGGCCAGTTGTGGGATACGACGATGAATCCTGAAAACCGGATTTTGAAGCAGGTGAGAATTGAGGATGCAAGTTATGCAAACGAGATTTTCGAGAAACTTATGGGCGATGATGTGATGCCAAGAAAAGATTTCATCAAGCGTCATGCAGGGGAGGTGAAGAACCTTGACATCTGAGCAGCAGCCGGTTGCCGAGCGTACTACTCACCGTATTGCACCGATCAACATTGAAGATGAGATGAAGACCTGCTTCATCGACTATGCAATGTCGGTTATTATCGGTCGTGCGATTCCTGATGTGCGGGACGGCCTGAAGCCGGTTCACCGCAGAATTTTGTATGCGATGCTCCATGATGAGGGCAACACAAGCGACAAGGCTTACAAGAAGTCGGCGAAGGCTGTGGCAGCAACCATGGGTAATTACCACCCGCATGGTGATGCGGCGATTTATGATACGCTCGTAAAGATGGCACAGCCGTTTTCGTACCGGTATCCTCTGGTTGACGGTCAGGGTAACTTCGGTTCGATTGACGGTGATTCGGCAGCAGCATACCGTTATACCGAGGCACGTCTGACAAAGGCAGCCGAGTCCCTCCTTGAGGATATTGAAAAGGAGACGGTTGATTTTGTCCCGAACTTTGATGAGTCGTCCGAGGAGCCGGATGTTCTGCCGAGCAGGATTCCAAACCTTCTGGTAAACGGAACGACCGGTATTGCGGTTGGTATGGCAACAAGCATGATGCCGCATAATCTTGGCGAGGTCTGTGATCTGGTCGCGGCGTTCATTGATAATCCTGAGATGCCGATTGAGGAGATGATGAAGATTCTCCCGGCTCCGGATTTCCCGACCGGCGGTATTATTATGGGTACCGACGGGGTGAAAAACTCGTATCTGACAGGTCAGGGCAAGGTTATTGTCCGTGGTGTTGCAGAGATTGAGGAGCGCAAGAAGAACTTTGAGCAGATTGTGATTACGGAGATTCCCTATCAGGTGAACAAGGCGGTGATGATCGAAAAGATTGCTGATCTTGTGAAGAACAAGCAGATTGAGGGTATCAGCGATCTGCGTGATGAGTCTGATAAGGATGGTATCCGTGTCATTATTGAGCTGAAACAGGGTGTGCAGGGTAATGTGATCTTAAACCAGCTCTATAAACACACGCCGCTTGAGAGTTCGTTTGGTATCACGAATCTGGCAATTGTTGAGAAGAAACCGTTGATTCTGTCGCTTTCTGAGATGCTCCGCCATTTCATTGCGCACCGTATGTCGGTTGTGCGCAGACGGTCACAGTTTGATCTGCGGAAGGCTGAGGAGCGTAAGCATATTCTGGACGGTCTTCTGAAGGCTCTGGATATGATCGATGAGGTCATTGCAACGATTCGCGGGTCGCCCGAGGTCGCGGCGGCTCAGGTTGCACTCGTCGGGAAGTTTGGATTCTCCGAGATGCAGGCAGATGCAATTCTGAAGATGCAGCTGCGCCGGCTGGCAGCCCTTGAACAGCAGAAGATCATTGATGAGAAGAATGAGCTTCAGGTGATCATCGATAAGCTGAACTGGATTTTGGCATCAGATGCAAATATTCTTTCAGTAGTGAAGGAGGAAACTGCGGAGATTCGTGCGAAGTATGCGGATGAACGCAGAACGAGGATCGATTATTCGGCAAACATGGATATGGATGTTCTTGATTTTATTGAGGACAAACAGGTTCTGGTTATGCTGACTTCGCAGGATTACATCAAGCGGATGCCGCTTGAGTCCTGCCGTCAGCAGCGTCGCGGAGGCCGCGGTGTGACGGGTATGACGACGAAGGACGAGGACTCGGTTGATAAGGTGTTCCTTGCAAGTACGCATGATTATCTGCTCTGTTTCACGAATAAGGGTCGTGCGTACTGGCTGCGGGTGCATGAGATTCCGGAAGGTTCGCGTCAGAGCAAAGGAAAGGCTATTGTGAATCTGCTGAACCTGACCGATGAGGAGGTCGCGGCGATCATTCCTCTGCGGAGCTTTGATTCGGAGAAGTATCTGTTCTTTGCAACAAAGATGGGCAAGGTCGGGAAGATGTCGCAGGAGCTGTTCTCGCGCCCGCGGACCGGCGGTCTGATTGCGATTACGATTCTTGAGGGCGATGAGCTGGTGGATGTGATGGTCACTGACGGGTCGTGCGATATTGTTCTGACGACCTGGCTTGGTCAGAGTCTGCGGTTTTCGGAGGATGCGGTCAGGCCGACGGGTCGCGGCGTGCAGGGCGTGAAGGGTATTACTCTGCGCGGAACGGATGCTCTGCGTGCGCTGACGCTTGTGGAGAAGGATCATCTTCTGACGATTACGGAGGGCGGATTTGGTAAGCGGACTTCGTTTGAGGAGTTCCGTGGTAAGGGCCGCGGTACGCAGGGCGTCAGAAATATTGTGACGAATCTTGAACGCGGCGGCGTGGTTTCTTCAATTGCCGTGGGCGATGATGAGGAGATTGTGATTACGACTGCCGGCGGCGTTGTGATGCGTACGCAGGCGGGCGATATTTCTGTTCAGAAGCGCAGTACTCAGGGTGTCCGTGTCATCCGCGTGGATGCCGGGGACAAAGTGACAAGTGTTGCGGTTGTACCGGCTGAGGATGAGGACGAGTCTGTGGCGGAGCCGGTTCCGGTCGATGAGTCACAGCAGAGCTTGTTCTCTGATGAACATGAGGAGTAATTTTCTCCTCTGACTTTTTTTGAATTATGAGCGCTCCAGTGCGTTCCGGTAAAAAATGAGTTTTTGTTGTTTTAGTTCCAGATGATCTCCGGCTGTTCACGCGGGGGTATCCGGGTGAATACAACTCCCTGATATCCGGCGAGCATGGCATACTGAGGTTTCCAGTTGTCCGGTATGCCAAGGATTTTTCCAAGTTCGGGTTTGAGCTGAAGCATTATCATGACGTAGCCTACCCAGCAGGTGCCTATGTGCAGTGCGGGAGCAAAGGCGTCGATGTAGGAGAGGGCGATGATGCTGTCGATGAGACCGAAGTCCTGTCCTGGGTCTGATGCTGCTATGAGAAGTGCGGGAGCGTTCCGGCAGATTGGATCTCTCCCGGTATCTGCTTCTGCGATGAGCATCCCTGCGACTGCGGATGCCGGATGGTCTGTCGGGAGAGTTTTGAGGTGTGCAACCGAGGCTTTGGCAAACTCCTGTACTTTTTCCGGGTCTGCGGTGATTACCCATTTTACCGGGTGGATGTTGCATGCGGATGGTGCGTATGCAGCGATATCAATCAGACGGTTGAGGTCGTCTGGTGATACCGGTTTGTTTTTCCAGATTCTGATCGAGCGGCGGGTTTTGAGATATCGGGCGAGCAGGTCAGCACTCATTCCTGAGTGGTATGCTTCGGTGTTTTTCGGGGAGATAAATCCAGGCGTGCTGGTTGAGAGTGCGTCTGCCGGGCAGACTGCAATGCAGTGACCGCAGGAGATACAGGGGAGTGTTTCATGGATTGTCGGGCTGCTGTTTTTATTCCCGGAAATTTTTCCGGTGGTGCATACGGTTGAACAGAGACCGCAAGCGGTACATGCATCTGTTTTGGAGATGATGGTGAGGGGTGAGGAAAAGACGGATTTCATTGTTCGTACTAAAGGATTGAATGGTAAAAAGAGTTTTTGTGTGTTTCAGATGGTCTCTGCGGTTTGTACAAACTCTTTTGCACACGAAACCCGCCCGAAGAGTTTGAGCATCCATTTTTCTTTCCAGCCGTAGGTGAAGCTTCCGCCGGATGCGTTCGGGTGGCCGCCGCCGTTGAATCTCTTTGCGATGAGGTGGCTGACCGGTGCAACACTTCGGAGAGAGAATTTTCCGTTGTCAAAGACCAAGAGTTCCATGTCGCATCCGAGTTCTTTTCTTGCAGCAGCAGCAGTTTCACTGGGGTAGCCGTAGGCAGGCATTACGGCGATGATGTATTTTCCGCGGAAGATTTTTGCGTGCCTGATACTTTTTTTGATGCAGGCGTTTTTGTCGCGTTCAATGCCTTCAAAGATTTTTTCAACTTCTTCGTCGATGATTATGCCTTTGACAAATTTGTCGCGAATGAGTTCGAGATTTTCGCGTTTGGATGTTACCATTCCAAGAACTGCCGAACGCGGCTCTTCGTGTTTCCAGAGGTCGTAGTCACAGACAACTCTGGCAATTTCTGTTGCAGTCGGGTTCTTTTGTGCGAGAGCTTCAGCAACAACCCCAGTTGCACAGCGGCCTGTGTCGATGGTTAAGGATACAACGAATGGTCTGATGCGGTTTGTTTCTTCGTCGGTCCATTTGTGGTGGTCGTACCATTGAATTTTCCAGCCGGCGGCGTGGACTTTTCGGATCTGATCTTCGATGCCGTTCTGGTAGCCGAGGTCTGATATAAGTAAGGTATCTTCTTTTCCGTTGCAGCCGCCAACCTGCGAGACGAACCAGCCGAACCGGTTGACCGAGGAGAAAAGGGTGATGATGTCGTTTCCGTGAACCATTCGGCAGATGGCGTCAGAACCTGCGGCGTCAAGGTCGTTATGGGTGAGATGCACAATGTTTGCGGTTCGCGATACTATTTTTTCCTGAAGAGTGGGTTTTGTCGTGGTGGGCTTTTTGCGGAAAGAGAGAGGCATTGGATAATATATTGGCTGGCAGACGAGATAAGATGAAAGGAATGGTGAATCATAACTCTTATATAATTTTCAGGACAACATTATTGGCACACAGGCCTTTATAGCTCAGTTGGGAGAGCACCAGACTGAAGATCTGGTTGTCCCCGGTTCAAGTCCGGGTGAAGGCAT
>CAZABQ010000017.1:0-24367 GCA_964483485.1 uncultured Methanomicrobiales archaeon | reverse complement strand
CACACCGGTTCGTGGAGTAGAAAAGCTTGCCATTGGTAAAACCTATGAGCAGGTCCCCAAGATCGCATCCCGTGTGTGTGGTATCTGTCCGATTGCCCACACACTTGCCGCAACAGAGGCAATGGAAGCATCAATGGGTGTAGAGATCCCAGACGACGCATATCTTCTGCGTATTATTCTCCAGTGTGCAAACAGACTGCACTCCCATGCACTGCACGATATCCTTGCACTGCCGGACATGTACCTTCCGGGTACTGACAGCAAGATCAACCCGTTCTCTCCAGAAGAGCCGGTCAGATCCGTTGCAAAACGTATCCAGACTCTGCGTATGATTGGTCAGACCATTGGTGAGATCGCAGGCGGAGAAGCAGTACACCCGTCCAACCCGCGTGTTGGTGGTATGTACAAGAATATCACTCCGCGTGCAAGAACCAAGATCTACGACCTTGCAAAGCAGGCACTCCCGCTTGCACGTGCACAGATGGAATTCATGATTGCAGTCTTCGAGAACTATGCAAAACGTGACTGGGCAGAAATGTGCGGCCGCGAAGTTGCAATCCCGAAAGACCTCGGTTACCACAACCAGGGATACATGGCAGTCGACCCGTGCTACGGAAGCTCCTCTCTTGACGAGCACCCGCAGTGGGATCCGGCACGCTGGATCGAAGTCAGACCCTGGGACTGGTACATGGGCGAAGAGGACATCACCCTTGAAGACCCGAAATACCCAGTCGGCGGAACCACCAAAGCAGGCGGAAAAGCCTGGCCACAGATGCAGGCATGCACCGGTGTCCCACTCTACGACGGTCAGCCCGTCGAAGTCGGACCGCGTGCACGTCTCTCCATCTACAGAAACTACGACCGCAAGGGAGCCATTGGTCTCAATATTGCACGTGAAATGGAATACATGGACTCCGTCTACAAGATGATTGAGGCAGCAGATGCACTCAACACCTCCGGAAAAGTCGTCGCTGACGTCATTCCGCAGGGTGACGGATCCATCGGATGGGCAGCAAACGAAGCACCCCGCGGCGCTGACGTTCACCTCGCAAAGGTTCGCAACGGCAAAGTCGAGTGGTTCTCCATGCTCGTTCCGACCACCTGGAACTTCCCGACCTGCAGCCGTGCACTTACCGGCGCACCGTGGGAGCTCGCAGAAGTCATTGTCCGTGCATATGACCCCTGTGTATCCTGTGCAACCCACATGATTGTACTGGATGAAGACAACCGGCTTGTGGCACAGAAGCTCCTTGAGTGAGTATATACATGGAAGGACTGTTTCCAGAAATAATAATTGCCGGTGTCGGTAACGAACTCTTCGGCGATGACGGATTTGGTCCCGCAGTAATCAGAGCACTTTCCGAGTATGAACTTCCCGACAATGTAAAAGCTATGGACGTGGGCCTTGGCGGCCCGCACCTTGTTTTTTCCATGATCGACCCGGAAGAGACGAAGAAACTGATCATTGTGGACTGCATGGACTTTGGGGGAAACCCGGGAAGTCTGACGAAAATCCCCGCCGACCTTCTGCCCAAAGGCAGAGAGGAACGTTACATGGATGCCCATTCCGGAAATCTGCTGGATCCAATCGGCAGATTGAAAGGAAAAATGGATATTGTTATTCTCGGATGCCAGCCCGCATATATACCAGCACCGGACAGCGAAGACTTCGCTCTTGAGCTGAGTCCGGAAGTACAAGGGGCCATTCCCAAAACTGTTAATGTCATCTTGAAAGAGATAGGAAGCTAAAATGGGATTATTCGATAAATTCAAAAGCTTACTGTTCGGAAAAGGCGATGTCAGCGAGGGAACGCAGGACGAAAAGCCTGTTGCCAGTAAACAGGAAGAACCTGTGTCAGCAATTCACGAATCGCCTGTTACTAAGGCAAAGCCGGCTGACATGAAGGTCGAACAAAAGCCAATTATTCAAAAACCAAAGGAGGAGAAGCCAGTGGCTGACAAGATTACTGTAGGACACGTACACATGAGCGGATGTACCGGATGTCTCGTGTCCCTTGCAGATAACTACGAAGGATTACTTACTATCCTTGACAAATACGCTGACCTCGTCTACTGCCTGACTCTCGCTGATGTGCGTCACATCCCGAAAATGGATGTCGCACTGGTCGAGGGTTCCGTCTGTTTAAACGACGAGTGTTCAATGGAAGAGATTCTCGAAACCCGTGAAAACGCAGCAATTGTTGTTGCTCTCGGAGGCTGTGCATGTTACGGCAACACCACCCGCTTCTGCCGTGGTGGCCAGCAGAACCAGCCCCAGCACGAGGCATTCCTGCCGATCGGTGACCTGATCAAGGTCGATGTCTACATCCCCGCATGTGCACCGACCCCGCAGCAGATCCGTAATGTGTGTCTGATGGCATACCTGCTGCTGAAAGGCAACGACGAGCAGAAAGCACTTGCAACTGCATACCTCACCCCGCTGATGAACCTTGCAACAGCAGGAACCGAAGCATGTGGATGCGACCTGATGACCGAAGTTATCAATCAGGGACTCTGCTGCGGATGCGGCAGCTGTGCAGCAGCATGTACTGTTCGTGCAGTTACCATGCAGTACGGCAGACCCCAGGTCGAGCGTGATCTGTGTATCAAATGCGGCGCATGCTATGCACAGTGCCCGCGGAGCTTCTTCAGCTTCGACGTCTGTGGACAGTATGAATCGATTACGAACCTCATTGGAGAGGTCATGAAACCATAAGGTCTGGAGGCGAAAAAAATGGAATATCTTGGACAATACAAGGCAGTCTACAAAGCCAAAGCCGGCTGTGAAGACATTCTTTCAAAGTCCCAGGACGGAGGAATCGTCACTGCAATGTTTGCCTACGCACTCGAGACAGGCATTATTGACGGAGCAATCGTCGCAGGACCCGGAGAAGAGGCATACAAGCCCGAACCAATGATCGCCACCACCGTTGACGAGCTTCTCGCAGCACGTGGAACGAAATACTCGATCTCCCCGAACATGTCCCTGATCAAGGAGGCAACCCGCAGCTACGGTCTTGACAAGATCGGTATTGTCGGAACCCCCTGTCAGATTCAGGCACTCCGGAAGGCACAGCTCTACCCAATCGGTATGCGTGACGTTCCGGACAAGATCGCTCTTGCAATGGGTATCTTCTGTATGGAGAACTTCCCGTACCAGGGTCTCTACCAGATGGTTGAAGACCACTGTGCAACCAAGATCGACAACGTTACCAAGATGGACATCGGAAAGGGCAAATTCTGGGTCTACACCGAACGCGGTGTAAACTCACAGATCCCGCTGAAAGTCACTCACAAGTACGAACAGCCGGGATGCCACGTATGTCTTGACTACGTTGCAAACATGGCAGATATCTCTACCGGATCCGTCGGAACTCCGGACGGATGGTCTACCGTCTTCGTCCGCTCCGCAGCAGGAGAGGCAGCCTTCAACAAGGCAGTCGAAGCAGGCTGGATCATTGCAGAGTCTATGGACGGTGTCAAGCCAGGACTTGAACTCGTCACCAAACTCGCAACCGAGAAGATCACCAAGAACCAGAAGTACCTCGAGCACCGCAACCACGCGGAGCATGCGGCACTCAAACCCCTGCGCAACCCATACATCTAACCGTGTCCCAAGGGTTGTACATGTACCCACCCCTCTCGGGTACAACCTATTTTTGAAAATTGTTTCAGCAGTCCCACGAAATAACCGATGAGGTTTTTGTGCTTTCTGCGCCAATGAGTATGTATGACTGAGGAGAAGGATCGACCAGTGGATACCGTACCGGCAGAAAAGAATTCTCCGAAAAAACGAAGGGTTTCAAAGAAAAAGGCGGAGACAGAGGCGATTCCTCTCCCTGCGGAGACCTCTGCCAGAAAGGACGGGGAAGAAATCATTCATCTGGAAGCGGTGGAAACGCCGGTCGTAACAGAAAACCCGGAGGACAATGCCCAGACTGAACGACCACATAAACCGGTCCCGGAACAGTTTCTGACCGACCTATCTTTGTTCGCCGACATTCTCGAAAAAACTCCGGCGATTCTGGATCCGATCCGCGAAGTGTTTGAATATCATCTCGTTGATCCGATCGATCGTAAGACATTCCCCAGAATGGTAAACGCACTGTCGATGCTGCTCGGGCCGTCAGCGACGATGGTCGTAATGACGGCATGCCATGTGAACTCTGCCGCATTCTTCGACGATCTGCTCTATGCGGTCAAAGAGGAAAAAAGTCGCGGTGCGGTCTGGATCATCCAGCATCTGACAGCCCTCTACGGCAACCGCGTCCAGCAGGCATACACACTGTCGTCAGGAACGATGGATGAAGACTGGCATACCGTAGACGTCAACACCTACAAACGGGAAGGAGATAATCCGTACTGGATTGTCGACATGAATGTGATGCTCTACTCTGGACAGGAAAGCAGGATCAAAATGACACCTGACTCGATCTTCCAGCTGGTGGAAATTCTTTCAGCAGAGATCGGACGAAACATTCCGGTCGAGAATGTGGATCCAAACCTCGTGAAAAAATGCGAACAGAACCTGAAAATATTTTACGAGAAATTTTACGGAGAAAAATCCGCGGCAAAATCTGATGGTGAGAAAACAGACGAAGACGATCACCCCGCCGGATACGCATAATTTTTCGGAACAGACAAAATGGATCACAAAACACCAGACCTACATCTCCTGCAACAATTCTGAGGGGGAAAAATTTCCTCATTACCTGTTTTTTATCTGATATACTCTTCCCGTATCATAAGGAGATTGACCATACCTGCGGAAATATATCCTGATACAGTTTCCAACAAAACACGTCGAGAACATAAAACAATGTCCTGCGGCTTTGTACCTTTATTCCTGAGTATCCCACGGAATCCTAAAAAATCTATTTCCGTGATGTTAGAAATTTCCGTGTGTTCCGTGGGCTGAAATACGATTAATGACGAATATCAAATGGCAATAAACGAATTTGGGTGCAACGCCCTGCCCTGCGCAAAATCAATATACATTGACATCAAATAACATAACTCATCTTAGGTGATAATTGCGATCAGAAAGAATATTCTTTCCATTTTCGTAATGATACTTCTGCTCATCGGAGTATCAGTCGCGACGGCCGGGTGCATACAGGAAAAACCCGTCTATACCGTAGGTCTTAGTACCTCACTCTCCCCGTTCGCCATGAAAATGCCTGACACCGGAGAAGCATACGGTATCGATGTGGATATTCTCAACGCAATTGCTGAGAGTCAGGGAGTCAGATTCGTATATGAGTTCTGCGAACATGCTGATTATCACCAAAAACTTGAGAGCGGAGACATTGATCTGGTAACTGCCTACATCAAAACACCGGAACGGCAGGAAGAATATCTCTTTTCTGATGCATACACAACGGTTGGCTACGCACTCGCCGTCAAGAAGAATGCAAACATTACCCTCAATGATATACTCTCCGGAAACGCCACAATAGCCTGTCAGAAAGGCAGCACCTATGAATCATGGCTTGAAGAACATTTTGGTCGTGACACCTTCAATATCATGGTCGATGAGAAAAAAATCATCATCAAATACACCCAGGATGCCACAATCTATGCCGTCCTCATCAACGAAGCAGAAGCAGTAATAGCCGCAGACTCAGTTCTCGCAGAAAAACTGCGTGAATACTCACCGCTCACCTTCCTTGGATATCTCACCGACAAAAAAGACTCGGCATTTGCCGCGGACAAATCAAATACGGAACTCATCGCAATAATCAATGCAGGTCTCAAAGACATCACGGCGTCTGGGGAGTACGACAAAATTCTGCAAAAATATCGTCTGACACAACCCAGAAATGAATACCGGGTCGGCATAGCAACAGAAAACCCGCCCTTCACCTACCTTGACGAGAACGGAGATCTCACCGGATTTGATACAGAGTCACTTCAATGGATTGCCAGCCAGAACGGATTTACGGTAACGTTTGTCGAAGTTCCCTGGTCAAAAAATATCAACGCTCTCATAACCGGCAAAATTGACATGTGGTACTCCGGGATGCCTATCACAAAAGACAGACTTGCCAGAGTCACCTTCTCTACTCCGTACTACACGGCAGAAGACAGCTATGGGGTTGCAGTACAAAACGGTGACATTGCCCTGCAGGACATCATCAACAAGGGACTCGCAGATCTTGAAACATCAGGAAAACGTGCCGAACTTCTGGAAAAATATCATCTGAGTTGAACACATGACAAGAACCAGCCATATCCACACACTGCTGCGTGCGGCACTCCTAATGGTAGGTGTACTTGTCGTGCTGTCCGCAGGCTGCATTACGGCAGAAAAGCAGACCTCCTCTACCGAGATACCAGTACCCGAGGAAACAGAAGAGGCTCTGACCGAGTTCGCGGTAAATTTCAAAGATATAGATCTTTCCCTGACCCTTGATCTGTACTATCTTGCTGATCAGATAGGCGAAGCTGAAACAGAACAGGACATACAAGATAGTATAAACAGTTATTACGTGGAAAACACCTGGATAAACAGAATCATCTACTATAACAACGAAACAGGAAAAATTGTTGAAGCTCCCATCTACTCATCGGGAAAAATTACCGACGCAGTTCATGCTCCTACAGAAAAGGAACTCGTAGCGGTTGGAGGAATCCTCAATACAGGACCGGTCTACATTCCCGACCTTGGATGGATGGAACTGATGTATGCACCAGTATTCACTTCAAAAGGTGAATATAAAGGATATCTGCTCTTTGTCTATCAGGCGCATGTCCTGTTACAGGAACATGATCTTCTCTCTGACAACAGGGCAGGCTACGGCAATTATACCATTCTCCTCGCCACCAGAGACGGTGTTGTCTTCTATGCAACACAACAGCAGTACATCGGCGCCAAACTGGAAAAAGAAGTTCCCCATAACATCGGCGACAGTAGAATCATTCTTCAGGAGAACTCATCTGGAGCATACCAGTATGCGGGAGAAAATACCACGATCACGACAGCGTGGCAGAAGATTTTCGTTCACAAAAATGAGTACACCCTCTTCCTTACCAAAGAATATCCGACACCCGTCATACGTTATGACGATCAGTTCACGCCCGAACCCGACATGATGCGTCAGAATGTAACGGAGGCGTGGACGTATGCGATGACAAACGGGAAGGAAGCAGCGATGAAACGCATCAACGAGGGCAGCTATCCGTACGATATCTATGCCGTTACGATGAACGGCACGATCCTTGCCGCATCACCTGAGGATAAGGAAAAAATCGGTCTGACGTACACCAATGCCCGCGGATGTTACGGGATGTCCCATATGGATCAGATGATAGCAACCGCACGGCAGGGCGGCGGGTATGTCATCTACTTCGAGCCTGCTGACACCACGCAGGTGCCTGACGCAGGATTATTTACGATCGGGTATGTGATGCCGGCAGGAGAGGACTGGTTTATTGCAGGTACCAGTCCGGGATCGACGAACTACACAAAAATCAATAATAATGCCAGAGGCGATATCGTTTCTGTGTCCAGGGCAATCGTCGGATATGCCCATGAACATGGAACCGACAGCGCGATTGAAAAAATACTGAGCAATCCCCAGGCAAACGGAACACTGTTCACTGACGCACTATCCACAAATGTAAGTGATCTGGTAATTCTGGATTATGAAGGAACAGTGTATGCAGACTCGTACCATCCTGAGATGAGTGGAAAATCCGGCACATTCTACACAGATGTGTTTGGATCGTCCGTAATCCGCAAAGCGATCATTGTTGCAAAATCCGGCGGAGGAATGATCTATGATTACCAGTGGAGCGAGACTAAACCGGGATATGCGGATCTGTGGCTGTATGCGATCGAACCGATTGACAATAATTACTTCGCCTTCTCCGGAACTTCCATTATCACCGTGAAAAATTACGTAACAGACGGCATCAGAGGATAACTCCGCCATCTCTCTTTTTTGAGATCGCAGAAATTCATTTTGGAAATCTAAAAAAAATGGATGGAAAAAATGTTAGTGTATCTCGTGGATGACCATGCCGGAGAGAAGCTTCGGCTCAAACCACGTAGACTTCGGCGGCATAATCATCGCATTGTCCGCAACATCGATGACACCCTGTGCCGTTACCGGCTGCATAATGAATGCCGCGGAGTACTCGCCTGCATCAACTTCTTTCACGACATCTGCAAGCGGAACAATACCACCGACAAACGCGATGCGGGGATCACCGCGGGGATCAATGATACCAAGCATATCGTCAAGCACAGACTCCTGCAGAACCGAGACATCAAGTCTCGCAATTGCATCGGCTTTCGGATTAACCGGACGGGTCAGTTCATACCACTCGCTTTCCAGATACAGGTGAATGATGTGGGTTGAGCCATCCGCTTCCGCAAGGGACGGAACAGCATTCTTGGAAAGATCAACCTTCTTTACCGGCGTCACGGTAAACCGCAGCGCCAGATCGCCCAGAAACTGATCCGCATTCATTCCTGCAAGATCGCGGACCAGACGGTGATACCCGTAGATTCTCACGTTGTCGTGCGCAAACAAAACACTCATGAACCGTTCGGCATCAGGCGTGCACCGTCCTTCCGCTTTGCGGCGGTCGTAGACATTGGCCGACGACTTCGCGCGATGATGACCGTCCGCGATGTAGAGATTTTCGATCTCCGCAAACATCGTTTCAAGTTTTGCGATCTCTGCCGAGTCGCTCACGCGGTAGATCTGATGCAGATTTCCGCCCGCGCTCCGATACTCGCCAAACGGCTGCATCGAATCCGCGAGAGCAGAGATGTAGGCATGAATACAACCCGGATCTTTGTAGAGCAGAAATACCTGACCGGTATGGGCCGAAACCGCATCAATATGGCGCGTGCGGTCTTCTTCTTTGTCGTAGCGGGTCAGCTCGTGCTTCTTGATCGTGTCGTCCTTGTACTCGGCAACACTTACGCAGGAGATGAGACCCGTAAAAGTCTCATCGCCAAGAGTGATACGATAGAGGTAGAAGGCCGGCTTGTCATCTGAAACAAGAAGACCGTCCGCTTTCATCTTTCCAAACATCTCCCGGGCACGTTCATAAATCCGGTCATCATGCGGATCAATGTCCGGCAGTTCCGCATCGGTTCTGATAACGCGAAGGAGGGTTTTGTCATTCTTCGCAATCTCCGCTGCTGCCTCCCCGGCGCTGATAACATCGTAGGGAACAGACGGAACGAAAGGATATGCCGCGTCCGATGGGTGGAGACCGGCAAACGGATATATAGTTACCATTACTTCAAAGACTCCTTATTATAGTTCGATGACAATACTAAAATAACAATGGTAGTGGTGAACGGGGTTGGCGGAACAGCCGCCGGCTGTACAATCCGGAAGGCGACGATTGAAGATATACCCGACATCTACCGGATTGAACTCATGTGCTTCTCCGATCCTTGGGATTACAAGGGGATGCTTGAGATGATGGGGGTATTCCTGACCTCATTTTATGTCGCAGAGGCGGACGGGCGCATCGTCGGATACTCAGCAGGAGCGATCGAGGAGACTGATGAGGAAAAGTACGGTCATGTGTGCAATCTTGCGGTAGTTCCGGAACTGCGGGGATTCGGTCTTGGACGACTGCTTCTGCGAAAACTCGAACGGGATTTTTTCCTTGCAGGATGCCGGGCATCCAGTCTGGAGGTGAGGGTGAGCAACACCGCAGCGCACGGATTTTATGAAAAAATCGGGTATGAGGATGTGCTCGTGTTTGGTGAGTACTACTCCGACAATGAGGATGCAATCGTGATGATGCGCTGGTTCTGAAAAATATCAGGGAGTATTGTTCAGATAATTGAACGTATATGCGGTAAAGAACGCCACACTATCCGCAAGTGACGCCTCGTCAGGATCATACGCAGGATTATGCTGCGCCCGGTTTTACGGTACCGCTTCCACTCTACACCCCGCCCATGGTCTCCTCTCATTGTCAGAGTTCCGGTACCTGAAATAACGGTGCGACATAGTAAAATCAGGATACGAAGAAAGAATTGAAGAACCCCTCACCACTACAACGCCGGCTGAAACACTATTACTTTTCCGTCGCCAAGAGAGATGAGATAGGGTGCAGCCTGACAGGAAGAGCTATTTGGGAGATATAATTGAGGTTCGTACAACAACCGGATAAACAGTACAGCCCGGAAAAATATTTTTCAAGGTCATCACCATCCTGACCTTTATCAGATCACGCGCCAATATACTGAATATGAACCAAGATCCAAAATCCCTGATCGGAATACCCGTCGATCTCTCGTCGCTCACGGAGTATCAGCCCGGCTCAATCGTCTCCCGTATGGTCATCAACAAGAAATCCGGAACAGTTACGGCATTTGCGTTTGAAGCAGGCGAGGGACTTTCGGAACACACCGCCCCTTACGACGCACTGGTTATCGTACTTGAGGGAGAAGCAGACATTCCGGTCGGTGACACCCCGCATCATCTCACCGCAGGTCAGATGATCATTATGCCGGCAAACATCCCGCACGCCGTACACCCAACAACCCGCTTTAAGATGATGCTCGTCATGATTCACGAGTAAGATCCATTATTCTCTGATGCAGCAATAGTTGCCAGAGAATATTTTGATGCTTTCCTGAGACTATTTCTCTGTATGGAACTCGCAGGAGTAGGATCAGTGATATGTTTTGCGGCAGCAGGAATCATCTACCTGTTTGTACTCTAACAAAAATCAGGATCAGGGCATTTCCCCAGACAACGGCGAAGAAAAGCCCCCCTGAAAAATCCGTTTTACCACCCGTACGGCGCACCCCTCCAACGAAGTTCGGGTTTTTTAACAATTTCTTCATAGTCCCCAGACATCCCCTTTGGAAAACGGCGGGATGAAGCCCAGCAGAGGGTCTTGGTGCCTGCTTTATGGAGCGGCCAAGGGATTCCATCGTCTGAAAACAGCCCTGCCAGATAGAGATTCTGGGTATTTTCGCAATTGAAGTTAAAATATGGGGTATTTTTACTCACCACTCCCGACTCATCCGGTAGCCGGCACGGCAGGCAAAAACCTACCCGCATAGAAACAACATTTACTTAACTCCTTCGGAGAAGTAATCCCATATTTTTATGCCAGAAGGCCGCATATATACCGTTAGGGAAGCTCCAATGAAACTCATCACCGTGGCAGGCCCGCCTTCATCAGGAAAAACCTCGGTTATCCTGCGGCTTGCAGACGTTTTGCGTGAAAAAAATCAAAAGATCGGTGTGGTAAAATTCGACTGCCTCACCTCCTTTGACCGCGATCGCTACACCGAGTACGGCATTCCGGTACAGGTAGGGTTTGCCGGAAAGTTCTGCCCGGACCATTTTTTTATCAGCAATGTTGATGACGCGGTCATGTGGGGGATACGGGAGAATTTTGACATCCTCATCACCGAAAGCGCCGGTCTCTGCAACCGCTGCTCGCCGCATATTCGCGGCGTTCTCGCGGTCTGCGTCATTGACAATCTCTCAGGAGTACACACTCCCCGAAAAATCGGGCCTATGCTGAAATTCGCTGACATTGTTGTCGTGACCAAAGGCGACATCGTCTCCCAGGCAGAACGGGAAGTATTCATGTTCAACATCCGGCAGGTCAACAGCAGCGCAAAGATCGTTTTCCTCAACGGCATAACCGGACAGGGAGCGTTCATGCTCGCAAAACATGTCGAACATGCCGAGCCGGTCACAACACTGCGTGGTTACAAACTCAGATTCACCACACCCGCATCCGTCTGCTCCTACTGTACAGGAGAAACGCGGATCGGAGAGGATTATCAGCTTGGCATGCTGCGGAAAATGGAGTTTCCATGACCGAAGACCTCTACGAAACAATCGCCGCACAAACCATGCGGGAACTGCTCCAGAAACACCCGATTGCAGCAGACTTCTTTATCAACTACAACCTTCAGAACCTCAGAGACGATCTGCCCCTCAATGAAGCACTGGATCATGCGGACGAAAATACCCTGATAGATTTCGGACTGGACAAAACCATCATCATCGATCAGCTGATTGGATTTCTCCACACGGTTGAGGAGGAAAAACATGCCGCTGCGGTTGAAAGCATCACCCTTCTCGGCGGCAGAACAAAGTCGGGGGAAGAGGAATCGTTCTCCCTCACTATCAGACCGGGCGAGATCATCAGCATTGTAGGACCGACCGGCTCGGGAAAAAGCAGACTTCTCGCAGACATCGAATGTCTCGCCCAGCGCGACACGCCAACGAAGCGGCAGATTCTCGTGAACGGAAAAATGCTCGAAGACGAGGAACGGTTCGCAATGGACGGACGGCTGGTTGCCCAGCTGTCGCAGAACATGAACTTCGTCATGGATCTGACGGTCGGGGAATTTCTGGAGATGCATGCAAAAAGCAGACTGCATCCCGATCCGGCAAAGGTCGCAGCCGAATGTTTCCTTGCGGCAAACGAACTCGCCGGAGAAAAATTTTCACCGGAAACCAAAGTCACCCAGCTTTCCGGCGGCCAGTCGCGGGCACTGATGATTGCCGACACCGCCTGCATGAGTGCGTCCCCCATCGTACTCATCGACGAGATAGAAAACGCCGGCGTCGACCGCAGGCAGGCGGTTGGCATGCTTGCCAGAAATGAGAAAATTGTTCTCATCTCCACACACGACCCGCTTCTTGCCCTGATGGCCGCAAAGCGGCTGGTGATTAAAAACGGCGGAGTCCGTACAATCATCGAAACAACACCTGAAGAGAAACAGAGTCTCGAAAAAATAGAGGAACTGGACACAATTCTTCAGACCGTACGTAACTGTCTGCGGACAGGAGAACGCATCACCCCCGACAGTATTTCAGTGAGACCCAACCATGTGGCAAATCTATGACGAAATCATTGCCGGAATTCCGGAAGAAAAAACTGTTGACGACCTTGTACTGGGAGGATATACCATCTATGTCAGAAGCGGCGGGGGATGCGGTGTTGCCGGATTCATCGAAGGTAACACACGCCCGGAGACCGGAAAGCGAAGACTCGGCATGCCGCTTCGCGAGCTTGCCGAGTCGGTAAAATCGTGGAACTATGTAGAGGCATCAATCGGTCTTGCGGCAATCAATGCCCATTACAACAGTCCGGAGGTCGCAAAGGCCCATGGTGTGGAACTTGCATCCTCACGGATCACCGAAGACCGGAAAAATGATCCGTTCATCATGTCCCAGAACCGGATTAAGAACAAAAAGGTCTGTGTTATCGGTCATTTTCCGCATCTTGAGATGCTGTTTGAACCAGTCTGCGATCTTGCAATCATCGAAAATACGCCCGGGCAGGATGACTATCCCGAACCGGCAAGTGATTATCTTATTCCTGAGGCGGACATGGTGTTCATCACCTGTGCAAGTCTGGTTTACAAAACACTGCCGCGATATCTGAAGCTCGCCGAGCATGCCGAACACGTGGTTATTGTCGGTCCTGCAACCCCTCTCGCTCCGGCACTGTTCGCCTGTGGCGTGGATGATCTTTCGGCATTTGTTATCCTTGATGGGGAACATGCAAAACAGATTGCCCAGGGGTTATCCCCGGACAAAATCTATGCGGCCGGTCAGAAAGTCAGCTGGAAACGCAGCTGATTCGGAAAAAATACGTTGTGGAAATCTTCTCTTTTTCAATTTTTTTATGTTCTCAGAAAAACCAGACAGGCAGCAGCGCCAAGAACAACGAGACCAAAACCAAATCCGGAAGCCTTCGGTGTTTCGGTTGCAGGAACCGCAGTCTCAAAATACGTGTCCTGATACAGCGTTTTCGTCAGATTTTCCAGAGCCTGAACAAGACGGGGACCTCCGCGGTTGAAGGTATCGGAGTCCATCACATAGACACGGTTGTTTTTTACTGCTTCCAGCGACGAAAGACGAGGATCGGTCATGATGGAGTTTTTGAGAATATCCTCGCCCTCTACTCCCATACCCGAGCCGGAGCTGACAAGAATAATATCAGGGTCAGTCGTGATAAGCCGTTCGAGTGATATTGTACTCCAGCCGCTGACATCGGAAAATGCATTTCTGGCACCGGCGAGGGTAAGAAGTTCATCCTGAAACGTGGCACTGCCTGATACCCAGTACGGGTCAGTTCCAAGCAGATGAACGACCTCCGGCGTGGAGGGGGTCTGGTGCTTGGTGAGATTCGTGATCGTCCCTTTCATGGACGAGATCAGTTCTTCAGCTTCTGCTGTTGCGCCGGAAGCGGTACCGATTGTCCGAATGGCATGGAACGTGCCTTCAACACTATCAGGATTGAGACATATGACGGTGAACCCGAGTTTTCTGAGATGATCGATGTTTTCCTCGCCGTTCATGGTGTTGCCGAAAATGATATCAGGACGAAGCGTGGTGATCTTCTCAACATTGATGGTCGAGTAGCCGCCAATCGTTGGCTTTTCCTGTGCTTCGTCAGGGTAATTGCAGTACTCGGTCACACCGACAACTTTGCCGCCGAGACCAAGGGCAAACAAAATCTCCGTGTTAGTCGGTGCAAGAGAGACAATTGTCCGCGGCTCGCCGGAGATTACCAAGACAAAACCATAGTCATCTGTTATGGAAACAGGAGTCCACTGCTCTGCTGCGGCACCGCCGCAGCAGAGACAGAGCGCAAGAATTAGGAGAGGAAGAAGACGCTTCATGAATACAAATACATTTCACTTGATTTATATTCAATAATTCCGTTCAGGGGATGGCGATCTCTCCCGATGATATCGGACTGCCGGTCCGGAGATCATAGAACCGATACGTCAGATGACTGCCGGAAGAGATGTTGAAAGATCCCCACCTGAGGCTGTCCTCCTCATCAGACTCGATATAGAAGCGATCGCCCAGAGTTATCGTTGATGAGTTCGCGTAACTTATCAGGAGCGGGAGATCCGCAGTGTTTCGAAGCGTCGTGTACTGCGACGGATACTCGCGGATGCCGAGACGAAGCTCGACCTGATTCAGGACGAAGGCATCGCCGGCGGTGTTTTCAAAGGTGATATTTTTGCCGTGAACGCCGGACGCAATGATCGTTGCACTCACCGGTTTTTCGGTACTGCTTACCGCACTGCTCATGGCAATTGCCACAAGACTTACGAGAATCAGGGTGATCGTCAGCATCAGCAGGACGCCAACGACCTCGGAAACGGCAGAGTCGGTTTTTTTCATTCAAGTTTCCTCCAGAAGGATAGTATCTTTGAAAATGACAGAGTTGGTCGGAAGATGATAGAGGCGAAGCTCAAGAGGAGTGGAACGCTTCAGATACCCGGTGAGCTGATCGACCGGGAGCTGCAGACGTGCGGCGGTCGCCGTAAGATTATCAGTCGTGAAAATCCCACCCGGCCGCCAGCTGCCCTCGGCAAGATCCGAAACCAAAAAGGAACTTTCACGCGCATCAACGAACGTAGTAATTTTGCAGTCCGCTGCGGAGAGAACATCACCGCCGCGATGTTCGAAGATGAGAGAGAAATTCTCTCCGCTCCCATAGGAATAGGCGACGATCTCTACTGACGGTGCATGTTTCGGAGTCTGGGCAAGACCTCCGGCATAGGCGGCGAAAACCGCCGTGAAGATGATCACGAGCGTAAGAAGCAGCATGGCACCAACAACAGGGGATACAGCAGAGTCACGGGTCATTCGACGCTCACCTCAGCATGCAGAATGTGTACGGTAATGTTTGCCGACGAAACAAGCGTCTCAGATCCAAACTTTACTGAAGTATTCTCATACGATATCGTATCCTTTGTCATATTCAGTCTGATTTTCGCAATGCCTGAACCTGTCACGGAATTTTTTCCCTCGACTGGCGTGATAGAAGTAATCCGCATCGTATAGTTTCCATCGCTCAAGAGGCCGGGCCGCATCTGATCCAGCCATACCCCGACAGTAGCATTCTCCCGATCCGTTCCAGACTGCACAGTATACAGCGTAAGATCCGCCGGAGTTTTTTTCTCCCCCTTGGTAATCCAGACAACACCTTTCTGATAGGTATAGCCCTGCAATTCCCATGACGAATAGGAGGGTGTGTAAAGAGCGGTCGTCGCATTGACCACAAATGTATCATCGCCGACGATAAACCTGCCAATTTCTTCGTTCTGCAACTCGATCGTTCCGCTGGACTTTCCCGGACTTAAGAGAATATCACCGCCGCCAAGCGGAACCGGCTCGGAAAACTGGGCCGATCGGTCAAGAGAGTAGAGATTGTCAACATCAGACGACAAACGCGAAAATGCATACTGAACTTCTCCGCTGTGCAGAATCTCGGACTGCTGTTTGAGTCCGGGAACGTACGTCGCCGAGTAAATAGCAATGCAGGTCGAGAGAATTGCCAGAATCAGCATCAAAGCAATCACGGTTGAGACTGCTTCGTCAGTGTCGGATTTCATTTTGTCAGCACCCCGGTAAAGATAACATTGCGAAGAGTTGTAACCCGTACCTCATAGGTTCCCTGAGCAAGATCACTGACCTTCGCCGTGAAGGTTCCGCCGAGATCAAAGATCTCAACGGGACGGCCGGTGTAATCAGACACGCCGTCAATCATGAGAGCAACTCTCTTTCCGCCGGTCTTCAGCGTTGCCGTAACCGTCAGATCTTTTTTGTCCACCCAGTCCCCTCCCTTATGCCAGAAGATCAGATGGGTTGTGTTGCTCTCCATCGAAACAGTCGTTACCGTCTCCCGATCTCCGGGCAGGAGATTAAACGCGGATGTGGCAAACAGTGACACCAAAATGATCACCAGAACCAGAATCAGCATCTCCCCGACAACCGAGGTAATAGCATTATCAGATGTATCAGAGTCCATGATTTTTTCCTCAGAGAATAAAGACAAACATCGCAATTGTTGCGGAAAGCAGAATGATCGAATGTTTCAGCCCGCAGAGAATACTGTTTGCCGACAGCTGGCCTGCCATGATGCCGGAGAAGAACGCGAGAATGATACCGATGTGAAACATATCGGTCTTGTTTGACGTCAGATCAAAACTGATGTCATACGCAGAAAAACTCGAGATGAACGCGACGTTCATCTGGTATGCCGAGTAAAGATAGATACCAAACGACAGGTAGATAACCGCCAGATACACGAACGAAACATTCAGCCGTTTCGACTTCATCTTCAGATAATGTTCAAGATCCGCGATTGCAATCGTTAAAATCTCCCGGATATAGTCGGTCACCTCGCTCGCTTTGACCAGAAGCGAGATAGCCCGCTTCACCGAGACAAGACCGATGCGTTCCTCCATTCGGACAAGTGCCCCCGAAAGCGATGAACCGTATTTGAGTTCATCAGACACCACTTTCACCTCTGACGAAAGCACACCCGTCTTGTTACCGGAGATCATAAAGATGGCGCCCTGTAGCGTCATGCCGATATCACGCATGTCAGCAATCTCGCGTAAAAATTCCGGCAGCTGGGTTTCAACCTTGTTTACATATCTGCGGCGAATCTCATATGCCGCCATCAGTGGAAACATTGCGGCAATTCCCATCACACAGATGAGGGCCTGAAAAGTGAACGTCGGAAAGATCACAGCAAACGATCCGATCATAAAGGAGAGAAAAACGAAACCCGCAAGAATGCACCCGATGACAAGTCCCACCGTGTAGTCGGAGATGAAAAATTTGATCGGATGCCGGATAATATCAAGCAGCCGCAGAACCTGTTTGCGGTTGTTAAGCTGCTTGATGAATGCGGCGTCCGGCTCGGTCTTTGTGCTGGATGCAAGAAGCTCTGAGCCGTACTCGTTGTCCCGAATCTCGCGACGGGCAATGTTGAGATTGTCCGGCGGCAGAAGAATGTAGAGGATGACAATTAAAACGATCGCACCAAGCGGGAGACCGATGTACATCAGCGGCATGATGCCCGTGAGTGTACTCTGACCGGAAAGATTCTGGGCAACCAGCATGATAATAATCGCAATGGGTCCCGCAACAAACGCAGTCACATAAATTTCCGCGATCATTTCCAGAAACTGGAGAAGCGCTTCCAGCTCCTGCCTGGCAAGTTCACGGTACGACTCGGACTTTGCGTTGAAGAAGTTGGTGAGATTGCCTCCTGAGCGGTAGACAAGCATGAGATCGTTTAAGAGTTCACGAAAATTCTCCGAAGGTGTTATCGCAATCGTGTTTTCCATGGCGGTCAGCAGATCCTCACCGAACAGTTCCACGTCCCGGACGATCAAACCGCACTCTCTGGAGACTTCACCATAGAGATCGGCCGCATCATAGACACTGCGGAAAATATCGTACAGCGTAATCGTGGAAGAGAGGGCCTGCATATACGTGATAGCATACGGCAGGTCCATATCGATCTTGGTTTTTCTTCCCTGCGCCTCAAGCTGCGGATAGTAGTAGAGAGCGGCAAACACGCCGGCGGGTGCCGCTACTACGGCAAGCAGCATCACCAGCCACGGGGGAAGAAACGGAAGCGGATTGAAGCTGATGTCAAAGACATAGAGAAGAACTCCCACCATCATCATGAGAAGAGCACAAAGTACCGTGAGGAGAACGGTCAGCATCATGTACTGATCGACCGGAACGGTGATGTGGGCTGAGCGTAACTGTCCGGCAATCTGTCTGTTGAAGAGAAGCCGATCAAGGAAATTTTTCGTTTCCGTCATCCATCCCTCTGTTCGCTGATGATCGTCTCGCGAATCGCGGCCTCTACATCAGGCGGCGTGGTTTTTCCGGCCGCGACCATACGCTCAAGCGCCGCCTTGCGAACGGCGAGTTTCTCCTCAAGCTGGTCTCCCGACCAGTTGTTCTGGTAGGCGATGTTGTCAAAGACCGCGGATTTTTCATAGGATTTGACGAATCTGTCGGTCATATGATCCCAGGTAAACAGAGGCTGCCACCCGATGCGGTCCTCGCCTACAGAGATCTCGTTGAGGGACAGACAGCGGCGAAATCCTTTGCCTTCACCATATAACAGACTTTGAACCAGAATAAGGTTTAAGGCGCCGAACATGGCGATCGGAACGTTGATCGGGTTGTGGGTCAGCCGGTTGATTGCTTCCTTGACGTTTCCTGCGTGCAGGGTTGAGTAAGTGGTATGGCCGGTGTTCATTGCCTGAAAGAGTGTCTGGGCTTCTTCGCCGCGGACTTCTCCCACGATGATGTACTCGGGACGCTGTCTGAGGGCGGCTTTCAAGAGTGAGAACATGCTGATGTTTCCCATGCCGGAGACATTGGAAACACTTTCCCGTGTCCGCATCGGCAGCCAGTTGGTGTGCGGCAGCTGAATTTCGCGGGTATCTTCAATGGAGACAATCTTGGCGACCGAGGGGATGAAAAAGGATGCGGCGTTCATTGTCGAGGTTTTGCCGCTTGCAGTGCCGCCTGCGATGATCATGCTTTTCCGGTTTTCAACGGCAAGCCAGATGTGCGCCATGAGATCGGCGCTGTAGGTATTGGAGGCGATGAGATCCGCGGGAGTCATGGGATCGACTTTGAATTTGCGGATGGTGAAAGAGCTGCCTTTGGAAGAGATGATATCCGAATACGTCAGCTGCGCACGGCTGCCGTCCGGAAGGGCGGCGTCTATCAAAGGCGTTGTTAAGGACAACTGTTTGTCGGCTTTCTGGGCGAGCTTGAGGACATATTTGTTCAGTTCAACCGCGTCAAACAAACAGTTGGTCTCAACATTGGCAAACCTGCGGTGATACAAAAAGATCGGAATGTCAGCGCCGTTACAGGTGATGTCTTCGATCTTTTCGTCATGCATGAGGGGGTCAAGACGGCTGTAGCCGAGGAAGTTACGGTTGAGATAATAGACGAGAACGCCAACGCGGTCCTGAGTGATCTCAGGGTCAAACGTTTTGATGACATCCTGAAGCATGGCAGGGTCAAGACCAAACTCGCCGCGTTTGCGTACCGTGTCGTAGACGAGCATGGACCGCAGGTGCTCGAAGGTTTCTTCGAGCACGACGAGTTCCTTTTCAGAGATCTTCGGCTCAATGATTTCGTAGTGGATATGAGAGACCTCGTCACGATAGATGTTGGTGTAAGCGTAGGGAGGGGTCAGCCAGTAGCGGTCAAGGACTTCGTATGCTGTTTCAAACGGCGGAAGTTCCAGAATTTGGGGTGGCTCTTCAAAGATGATTGTTGATGCAGCGGGTTTTTTTTCAAATAAATTTCCCAGAGAAAATTTTTTTGCGGTTTTTTCGTTCTGCTCTTCAGGAGACGGAGCGGTTTTTCCCAGAGAAAAAATTCCGCGAAGATCTGATGCCGTGAACTTTTTTTCAGCGGCAGAGTTTTTATGAGCGGCTGATTTCTTTTCCGAAGAGAAGATTTTGCGAAAGTTTTTCGGGGAAGACTTTTGTTCTTCTCCAAGTTCTTCATCGGATTTTTTTTGTGACGGTATCTTCAGCATTAGATGCCTCCGGTGTACGGGGAGATGTCGGTCTTTCCGTGATACTCAAGGGAGATGTCAACCCCGGCATTTCTGACAAACACGGCAATCGCATAACTTCCGGGTGAGAACGGACCGACAGTCCGGTATTTGTCAGCACCGTAGAGAGCCTGCCAGCCGAAGACTTTTATCAGCTCCGCAGTACCGGCCGCTTCGTCAAGGGAGTAGACGGCAATTCTGACATCGCTGTACGGGGTCATGTCTTTTACCGAATCACTGTCCATGCTGGTTATTTCATACACGATCCGCCACGGTACGGTGGGATGATGAATGGCAGTTCCCCATGGGGTGTACAGTGTTGCTGGAACATCCTCGAAGGTGACAAACTGCTGATAAAGCTGCCAGTCATCATGCAACGACCATGAGATTCCCGTAGGATACCAGCTGTCTGCATAATATTCGGAGACATTCTGCTGCCAGTCACGAGGAGAGAAGGTGAGATCATTGGATTCTTTGACAAGGAAAGTGTCCGTGATGTTGAAGGCAGGATCTTTTCCATTGCTCAACGTGTAGTGTTTTCCGGTCAGGAACTGTGTTCCTTTGAGAATTTGCGGAGTGATGCCGTTATACGCGGCAACCGGAACACCTTTGAGGTTTGTATCCACTGTCCAGAAGGGGGCAACCGGCAGAGTTTTTGTGGTATTGTCAAGAGCTGTAATATAAACAGGCCGGTAACTGTTATCACTGCTGATGAGACCAAGAGCCGTTGCGTCGGGGATGATCGAAAGACGGTCGTACGTGGACGGATAATAAACGAGAGCACAGGCATAACCGAGTTCTTCGAGAATTGCGGCGGCGAGAATCGCATGATCTCCAGAGTCTCCCGTCTGTTCCGCAAGAGTGACGGCAGGTGTCCGCGGGTATGCGGATGAATGGCCTGTTTCTTTGTCGGTCTGATACGAGATTGATTGGGAAAAAGCGAGAACAAATCCGACAATGTCTGCGTCGCTGGTATAACCCTGCTGGCGAATGATGGTTTTCATCTGTCCGGCAATGTCGGAAACGACTCCGCCGTCCTCGTACGTGACGATGTAGTCTGTGAGATTTTCAGGACAGATCGTGCCACTTATGCCGTACTGATATTTTTGGTAGATGTTTTTTTGGATGAAGACGCCTGCTGCGTGAGTGACGCCGTCATACTGCCAGGAAAAACTCTTTTGTCCCCAAGGTCCGGTTTCTTCTTCGGTCGTTTCGCCGGGAACCGGAGTGGGGGAGGGAGACGGATGGAAAATGGCGGGTCCTCCAACTGCGCTGAAGATGAGAAGTCCTACCATGACAATGATTATGGCAATCATTGCGATGATAAGATAGGTGAAGAGTTTTTTGTCGAGTTTGAACGACACAACTCACCGCCTCCTGAGAAGAAATGCGGCAGCGAAACCTGCCAGAACGAGTCCTATTCCAAAACCGGAAGCCTGCGTAAGTCCGGGAGTCGGTGTCCATGTTACGGCCTGTGTTGGTGTACGCAGAGGAGTTGCCTGTGTGGTCTGATACGGATTATCCGAAAGAGACGGATCACGTGTTGGAGAGGTGGTTATGTCATTGTTTTTTGCATCGGGTGACAGGAGGTCGAAGGTGTAGCTTTGTTTGAAGCTGACGTCTTTGCAGGTGATCGTAATCTCGTAGGTTCCGGGATACCAGCTGCTGGTGTCAATATCATCATAACTGAAGGTACGGTATCCGCGGAATGGCACCGGAGAGGAGGGATTTGTGGTGTCCACCGGAATTTTCATGGCGGTGCTGGTGTCACTGCCAACGTTGAGATCAAGTCGGCTGATGGTGAGCCAGAGGGTGTCTTTAGTATCGGTTTTATCTGCGGTTTTATCGGATGCGGCAAGATTGGTTTTACCGGAAATTTTCAGTTTGTCACCGACAGCGATGCCGCGAACAGCGTCAAACGTAATCCAGGGATCTTCCACGACGAACTGCGTCATGACATAGAGGTCATCGCATTTGGGATCTTCAAACATTTTGGTGAGAGCTTCGGCTGCGGCGCGTCCCTGCATATAGGTAAAGTCAGAGGAAGAGCCGTAGGTTGTTGAAACAGTGGTGAGGGAGCCTCCGTTGAGAGCGGCACCATCAGCACTGACATCAAAGACATTGTTCGGACCCGGATGCTGATAGACGAGATAATAGGTTCCGGGAGAAAGTCCATAGGTGAAGGTGCGGTTATAGGTGAAGCCATATTCTCCCCATGGTGCAGTTGTTCCGACTTCGCCTCCGTCAGCAGTTCCCGAGGTTCCGCCAAAGAGCGGGAAATTGATCTGACGATCTCCATAGCGGAAGTTGGTGCCGAAGATATACCAGCGTACTTCACCGCTGGTTTTCTGGGTTTCCGTTACTCCCGGGCTGCCGCGCGCAGTCCACCATGAATAGAGGATATCTCCTTTGGAGAAGTAACCGCCTGCTTTGTCCGAGGATTTTGCCTGAATGCTCTGTTCACTTAACGGATAATCCCAGGAAAGGGCAACACTGCCGTCTACAGCAGTTCCCGCTCCGCCGACTGTTCCTCCTTCCCGGTGTCCGTAAGGGTTGAGGTTTGCATGAATGGTGTAGGTTCCGGGTTCAAATCCGGTTGTCCACCAGAGATACTCCCATTTCCCAATGTTCGGACTGTATGAGGTTACGGTAAATGTTGACGGGTCACCGTCAACTACTTCCATACCGGGGTTGCTGAGAGATGCACCGTTTGCCGGAAGATTCGGGCCGGTTATGTAGAGATAGACGGGAACAGTTTTTTCTGCTCCGGTAACTACCCCTTTCAGGGTAATGGAGTCACCGACGGAAAATTTTCCGTTTCTGACATCGCTCGGAGGTTCTTCGAAGGTAAGGGTGAGTGCACCGCTTGTTACGCGGAAGGAGACGGTTTTCTTTTCAGAGGGGGAGGAGGCAACGGCGGCAGTTACCTGATAGCTGCCGATCGGTGCTCCGACCGGTACGACAATCTGAATCAAAACTTTGCCGTCCCATCCCGGTTGTACCTTAATCGTGTAATTGTCGATTTTTGTGTAGGTGCCGCTATCCGGGAAGTAGGGGGAATTCGAATCGGTTGAGGGTGAAAGTTGGAGAATATAATCAGTAAACGGTGTTCCGGTGAGGGTTGCGGCGATGTTGCTGTTTTGTTTTACTTCGTTCTGGTCAAGGGAGAGGTCCAGGGTTCCTTTGGCAGCGGTGAAAGAGTAGGTCGCGGATTGCTGTAGTCCGTTCAGATTCAGCCGGAATGTCATTGATGACAGCGTATTTTCATCAATCGGAATGTTGGTCTGATCACCAAGACGGAACTCATAGTTGGTGTTTGTTTTGTCGGAAGGATTCGTGATACCGACAAGAGACTGCTGTACACCGGCGATGTTAACAATTCTGGTGATACCTACACCGGTATTGGTGTTTGTGAGTTTGAGTTCGTTCCAGTCACCGCGGGGATTTTGCCCGATGAGATCGTTGAGATTTCCACCCTCGATATAGAAGATGACACCAAGTGTGGTAGGAATTCTGGAGGGTTGGTCCTCGGTGAAAATTTCCGTATTCTCAGGGGCACTGACTTTGAGTGTCCCAAGCTGCAGGGATTTTACCTGACAGACGCTGGTTCCAAATGTTCCGTCCGTATAGTGTGCATAGTAGGTCCCGGGACTTCCCGTGATCTGGCTTGCAATCGCGTTGTTGAGTGAAAAATATTCTCCCATGATATCGCCGTTCTCCTTTTTTGCCATCGCATCAAGAGTTTTGCCTGCCTCGGCAAATGCAGAGAAGTTCAGATTTTTTTCACCGATGTAAACAGTGTCTAATACAGAGATTCCGGCATTATCTCCCTGACTGGTCGCATAACGGGCTGAAACTTCTCCGACGCCTACGCTGAAGATGAGCGCGGTAAGAAGGGTGATGAGCAGAATTTTTTGCAGATTCATGGTTGTGAAACTCCTGTGAGGCAGACAAAGAGCCGGATGAGTGAACTGTCGGAAATTACTAG
>CAZABQ010000016.1:0-24576 GCA_964483485.1 uncultured Methanomicrobiales archaeon | reverse complement strand
CCACCCGTCCGCTCGGACGGGACGGCGAACGGCGTAAAAAATGCGATTCGCGGAGGCAGCTTTGCTGCCGAGATTCGCGTGGATTCGCGGTTCTTTTCCCATACATCCCGCTCACCACTCACCCGGCTTACTTACGACGCTACGAAATCACCCAGCGGTATCACAAAAAAGAGGTTACTCTCTTCTGCGTATCAGCAGACCTGCGGCAAGCAGTCCTGCAAGCATGCCGAACACCGGCGCGGGCGCCTGCGTTAAGGTCGGGGCTGCCGTTGAGACTGACGTCGCCGTCTCGTCCGGCTTCGAGGTTTCGGTTACTGTGGGTACGGGAGATTCGGCAGGGGTCCATTTTGCATAGAGGGTGATGTCCCCGGGTACCGCGTCTTCGCTGAAGATCCATGCAATGGTGCAGGCGCTGTCCTTGTACCATCCGGCAAAGCTGTAGCCGTCGCGTTCTGGGTATCCCCCCGCTCTTCCCCGCAATCGTTACCGTCAGACTGCGAAAATGCTCGTGCAGGGAATAGAAAAAAAAAGGTTAGGAGTACATTGCATCCGGCTGCTGGATCACCATACCGGTCCGGCCGCTCTTCACCGATACAAGGGCTTTTGCAAAATCTTCCTGATGAATCGTCGTCCGCCGTTTGCGGATTGCATTCATTCCTGCCTCAACACAGATCGCCATAAGCTCTGAGCCGTTCATTCCTTCCGTCTGGTCTGCGATCTCTGCCAGTGAAACCGTCTTTCGCAGACTCATCTTTCGTGTATGAATCTCAAGAATTACTCTTCGCCCCTCTGCATCAGGCAGCGGGAACTCAATAATGCGGTCAAAGCGTCCCGGACGCAGAAGTGCCTTGTCCAGAATATCAGGACGGTTTGTAGCACCGATAATTTTCACATCACCGCGGGTATCAAACCCGTCCAGCTCTGCAAGCAGCTGCATGAGCGTTCTGTTCACCTCATGATCGCCCGCCGAGTAGGCATCATGCATGCGTGACGCGCCGATCGCATCGATCTCATCGATAAAAACAATCGCCGGTGCACGTTTCTGCGCCATCTGAAACAGTTCGCGAACCAGTCTTGCGCCTTCCCCGATATACTTCTGCACGAGTTCAGAACCTACCACATGAATGAACGTTGCCTTCGTGTGATGCGCAACCGCTTTCGCAAGCAGTGTCTTACCGGTCCCGGGCGGCCCGAACATCAGCACACCCTTTGGCGGTTCAATACCCACCGCCTCAAACAGCCGCGGCGATTTGAGCGGCAACTCAACGGATTCACGAAGCAGCTGCTTCTGCTCGTCAAGACCACCGATATCGTCATACGTGACGAACGGCGCATCCGAAATCTCCATTGCCTCCACCTGCACATCATACCGGGGCGGCAGAACATCCACCACCATAAATGACTGAAGATGCATCGCACACTGTGCGCCCGGCACCAGATCATCTTTTGTCAGGTGTTCACTCACCCGGGAAAGAAACTGAGGTCCGGTCGTACTGCGGACTATCGCATGAGTATCATCAATAATCGATTCAATTGTTCCCAGTACCAGCGGCGGACTGCGGTATCCGTCAACTTCATCACGCAGTTTTTTCATCTCGCGTTTGTACTGATCCCGCTGTGATTCTGCTGCCGCGTTCTGAAGCCGGAGCTGGCGGACCTGTTCGCGAAGCTCGTAGTTTCTGCTTTCCAACGCAACATTCGTTTTCCGCAGAGCTGCAAACTCTCCTGCCTCGGATAGAGGAGTCCGGCCGTCGGCCGTATTCTGTTCACCCGTAATCGGTGATACAATATCCGGTGTTTCTGACATGGCAACTTACGGGTATATCAGTCTATCTCGCTAAAAAATCTTCTTATCCGAACGGCGTTGCACCTACATTCATTTATTACCATCTGATATTCGTCATTAATCGTATTTCACCCCGCGGAAAACGCAAAACGCAGGCCGAAGGCATGCGTTCAGCGTTTTCCGTGAGCTACTCAGGAATAAAGGTACAACGCCTATCCGAACGCAGAATTTTCATGATATGCGAAAAAATCCGTCCCGGAAATGTATCGGTATCCGAATCGTTAATGTGTTAGAAATAAAAATAGATAACGGCGAATTTATCATGCAAACAGAATACTGTGAGTTATGTGGTGCACCTCTCACCAAGAAGGCAAGACTGGTGCAGATCGAGGGTGCCAAACCAATGAAGGTTTGCGATAAATGTGCCAAACTCGGCACAGAGGTTCAGGCACCGAAACTTGCGTCCGCCGGATACGGAAAACCGACACTGACACGGAAATCCGCGTCCCCGTCTGCCGCATCTTCCGCACCCCGCAAACGCGACATGTTTGATTATATTGAGGGTGACGTTGTAGAGGATTTCGCAAAAAGAATCGCCGCAGCCCGTCAGGAAAAAGGATATACCCAGAAAGACCTTGCCTTTATTCTGAAGATGCAGGAAGGCGATATCAAAAAGCTTGAGCGCGGAGAACGTGCCCCGACCGAAGCAGAACGTAGAAAACTCGAGACCGAACTTGGCATTCAGCTTCTCGATGCAGGCACCGATGCAAATTCACTCCAGCAGGGCGGTGCCCCTGCAACAACACTGGGCGATGTGTTGCAGGTAAAGAAAAAATAAGTGCGGATCACTACCATGGCATCTCCACTTATTCTCATTAATTTTAAATCGTACCGCGAAGGTGCGGGAAATAACGCCGGCCAGATTGGCACCGCAGCAGAGCTTGTAATGCAGGAATCGGGCGTAACGATCGGTGTTGCCCCGCAGTTTACAGAACTGCATCCGTTCTGCAAGCATTACGAGATTCCGGTGTATGCCCAGCACATTGATCCGGTTGAAGGTGCGTTTACGGGACGCGTACCTGCGTTTACGGTTCGTGCGGCAGGATGTGTGGGATCGCTTATCAATCACTCGGAGCGCAGATTAACCATTGCAGATATTGAAGCAACGGTCTCTGCCGCGAAATTCCATCATCTGGAGTCGGTGGTCTGTACAAATAACGCGGCTGTGTCGGCGGCCGCGGCCGTATTTGCCCCGACATACATTGCAATCGAGCCGCCGGAGCTGATAGGGTCCGGCATTTCAGTTGCGACAGCAAACCCAGAGATTATCCAAAACTCGGTCGCCGCAGTACACCGTGTTGATCCTGACGTAAAGGTGCTTTGCGGGGCCGGTATACAGTCCGGCGAATGTGTAAAAACCGCCTTGTCCCTTGGAGCAGACGGCGTGCTTCTTGCATCAAGTGTCGTAAAAGCAAAAGATCCCGAAGCCGTTCTGCGGGATCTGGTTTCAAAAATTTAAACGGTTTGCATGATTTGGGGAGTATCCCTAAATACTTTTTTTTATCTCAGACTTTTTTGAAAAACGTCATCGTCCCGCAAAAAATTATTTGCGCATCTGTAAAATCAGATACGCCGTGTTCTGCGCAAACTTCCTCATCGTTGCAATACCCTCGGCATCGTCTGCAACCGTTCCGGGTGCGTGACCAAATGCGATATTCCAGTAGCTGGAACCCGGAACAATCATATCCGAGATGAAGAACATCATCAGCATCTCCTGAAGCGTTGCCGAATGGCCGCCGCGTCGTGCAACTACTACCGGACCACCAACTTTACGGGAAAGCCAGTTCCCGTTCACCCGGGCAACCATTGCAACACGCTGGAGCAGGTTCATGACATCTCCGCGGGCTGTACCAAAATACACCGGAGCACCAATAATAAATCCGTCTGCTTCACGAATATCAGGAAGCATCTCGTTTAAACCGTCGTTCAGGGAGCATTTTCCCAGTTTTCCGCACTGACCGCAGGCGATGCAGGACTGAATCGGTGTTCCCCGAAGGGTGATAACTTTCGCCGAAAGTCCTGCTGCTTCCAGCTCTTCCTTACATACATTCAGCAGAAATTCTGTATTACTGTTTGCACGCGGGCTGCCTGAAATTAAAACGACGTCTGCCATATCAGTAGTAATTTACCCGGACATCCTTATCAATCTGCCAGAAAAGACCATTCACCTCTCCTGTTGCGCGGGGGAAAGTATCTCCAAAGTAATTTTCTCTTTCGGCGCCCACTATTCTATACAGATATGTACTCAATATCCACTCACTGTCTTCACTCCGAGCCTCTTGCCTCTGCTCTCGACAAACTTGTCCCTCATACCAGTCACGTCGAGATCATGAGTGACGGCCCGCATCTATTAACCGATACCAAACTTCTTGAATCCTACAGCTTCCGCTACAGCATTCATGCTCCCTCACGCGGGGTGAATATTGCCTCGGTTCTTGAACCCATACGCCGCGCATCCGTCGAGGTCATTGCCGACACGTTCGCTCTCGCCGCAGAAGTTGACGCACCTGTCGTCGTACATCCCGGCTACTTTGCCTGGGAGTACGAATACGAACTTGCCGAACAGCATCTCCGCGCATCCCTTGCCCAGATTCGTGCCGCATCGATTCAGTACGGCGTCACCTACTTTATCGAAAACATGGGCAACTGGGGATACTTCTTCCTCAAAGAACCAAAGGATCTTCCGCTGCTTGACGGTGCACTCTTCTGCCTCGACGTGGGCCATGCAAACGAGTGCGGCAACCTTGATCAGTTCCTCCCGCACCCCTTCTCCCACGTTCATCTGCACGACAACAACGGAAAACACGACAGCCATGAATCCATTGGAAAGGGCAATATCGATTTTGATGCCGTGATGAAGCAGGTTGCCGAAAACCGGATCAAAACGCCGGTCATCGAGGTTGAATCTTTTGACGGTGCCCTTGAAACCCTTGCTATTCTTACGAAACGGTACGGTGCAGGCGCGTGATCAAACTTACCTGGGAACAGCGGCTGATTGTTGTACTTATCTGCATCTCCGTTCTCATCTATGCGGTCAAATTTCTGGTGTTTGGCGATAACGGCGAGAGCAACACCCTCTCCTACATCTTCAACAGCCTCGGGTTTCTGCCAATCAATATCCTGATTGTAACCCTCATCATCAACAGACTTCTGGCGATGCGGGCGAAAAAACAGCAGCAGGAAAAAATGAAAATGGTCGTCGGGCTGTTCTTCTCCGAGATGGGGTCACGTCTGCTCCGCCTGATCACCGCATCAGACCCTGATGCCGGAGAAATCCGCAACATTCTCACAGTACAAAAAACATGGACGCCAAAGGATTTCTGTCAGGCAAAAGACCATCTTGCAGCCTGCCGGTTCATCGCGGTGCCGTCTGCTGAGGACCTCATGGAAATCCGCACTCTCCTTGACAAACATCACGAGTTTCTGCTCCGGCTTATTGAAAATCCTGTACTTCTTGAACATACCAGTATCTCAAAACTTTTACAGGATCTCTTCCATCTCGGTGAAGAGTTGTCAAGCCGCGGAGACATTGCAACACTTCCATCGACGGACATTGCTCATCTCGGCGGCGATGTCAATCGCGTCTACGGTCAGCTGACCTTTGTCTGGATCGATCATATGGAGTATCTTGCACTGCATTATCCGTATCTGCTGTCGCTTTCGATTCGTAAGAGTCCGTTTACCCTGCACGGTGATACCGTTGTCAGAGAATAAACCCCGGGATCTATTTTTTTGAGAGGGTTTTTCCCTTGAGAAAAAAAGTGGTGCGGTGATACAGAGTTTGCACCATGAGCCACCCCGTCTATCCTATGCAATATCCAAAAATTATTTGGTCAGATCCAGCCGGTTCCACCATTTCGCAACCGGTTTGCCTGACACTTTTTCCTCGGTTTCCCGCTTTTCCTCAAGATCGATTACATGGTGCATTACCCGCACCTCTTTTTTCAGCTCGTCCATACTGCGCAGAAGCATATCCACATTCTTCTGCATTCTGGCAAACTCCTTGAAATCACGTTTCGGTGCAGGCGGCATCTCCCCTTTCTGCTCCGCCTGAAACAACCCCGCCTCGATCAGCCGGAGCACTGCCTCATTACGGTCGATCTCCTGCTTTTTTGCAAACAGATCGATTCGCTCCGACAGTTCGGTATCCAGCGTGAATGATAACCTGAGTGCCATCTCTCTCACTTAGTGTTTAGGTGCCGGACATTGATGTAGTTAACCGTTGAGAGCGTCACAATCCTCTCTACATCAAGACAGCTTTCCAGATGCCGGGCCAACGCCGCATACGGATCCCCCGCATCGCCTGCGGGAGTATAGGACACTCCCTTTTTTTCGGCAAGGTAGCTGACAAGAGCGTCAACTGCTCCCGCATTTGCAAACAGTCCGTGCATGTAGGTCCCGAACACGAGTCCGGTTTCATCCACACATCCTTCGTCAGAGAACAGAGAGGTCCCGGCAACCGTGCTTTTTCCTGAATGGATCTCATAGCCGGCAGCTGAGATCATACGGGAGAGGATTGGTCCCTGACCGGCGCAGGCGCGTCTGACCTGACGGGTGATTTTGTCGTAACGGTCAAATACGGTATGAATCGGAAGAAGGCCAAGCCCTTTGTAGTCTGCGACAACATCCCCCTCGATTGCATTGTCAACAACAGCTGTTCCCATCATCTGGTATCCGCCGCAGATACCTATCACAGGTTTTCCTGATTTTGCATAGGCAAGGATCTGTTCTGCTGCTCCGGAAGACCTGAGCACGGCAAGATCGCTCACCGTGTTTTTTGTACCGGGCAGTATGACCGCATCGTAGCGGTCAAGCGGTGTTCCCGGCTCAATGTACTCAACCGCCGCGGCCTCTTCAAGAAGAGAGAAGTCGGTGAAGTTTGCGATGTGAGGGTAGCGGATGATTGCTATTCTGATATCTTTTGCGGCAGGTGTTTTCTCAGCCAGAGAGAGTGAGTCCTCTTCCGGGAGTGTGAGTTTCATCCAAGGGACGATGCCGAGTACAGGAATTCCGGTGAGATCCTCAAGAATTTTTTTGCCAGACTCAAAGAGGTTTGCATCTCCCCGGAATTTGTTGACGATGACTCCTTTCACCAAAGGACGAACATCATCAGGAAGGAGGGCAATTGTTCCGTAGATCTGCGCGAATATTCCGCCGCGTTCGATGTCACCAACAAGAATGATTGGTATCCTGAGTTTTTTCGCAAGTTGGATGTTGGCAATGTCGCGGTCATAGAGGTTTACCTCTGCTGCCCCTCCGGCACCTTCGACAATTATATTGGTGTATTCATTTTCGAGCCGGTCGTATGCGGCAACTGCTTCGCCAAGAAGGTAGTCTGTCTCCTGATAGTAGTCTGCAATCCTCGTATCTTTCCAGGGTTTTCCGAGAAGTACCACCTGCGAGACTGCATTTCCCTTAGGTTTGAGGAGAACCGGATTCATGTCTGCAACGGGGCGTGCCCGGGCAGCGAATGCCTGGGTTGCCTGGGCGATACCAATCTCAGCTCCCTCTTCGGTGATGTAGGAGTTCAGGCTCATGTTCTGCGCCTTAAACGGCGCGACAGGGATGCCGCGATCGCTGAGTATCCGGCAGATTCCTGCTGTTATCGAACTTTTACCTGCATGTGAGGAGGTTCCCAGAACCATCAGAGACATGAGATACTCGTTTGCAGTGGGGAAAAATAAGAATTTGGATTTGATGTAAGGAAAAAAGAGATTATTTCCTCTGTTCAAGAAGCTTGCGGATTGCCGCAACTTCAGCAACGAGTGCGGCCATCTCGGTGTTGTCCGAAGCAGCACCGGGAACAGTCGTTTTTACTGCAACACCGGTTGCTGCCGGGCTTGGAGCACCGCCGCGGACAAAGTCCATAATAAGTGCCCGGAGCGGCTCGGGTTTCTCGATTCCTTCAAGTGAAATTTCTGCGGAACCATTGCTTCCCGAGTATCCGGCAGTCTGGATTTTGAGGTTGGAGATGCCGAATAATCTCATAATCGGACCTTGGACAATATCGACGTTGGTGATTCTGTTGTAGGGAACAATACCGGTCTTGCGGAACCAGACACCGCGTTTCCAGGTCATTTCAGTTTCATTGAGGTGATAGACAACGGATTTGTAGTAGAGAACCACCCATACGAGTCCGAAGATCAGGCATGCGATGAGAAGTAGTACTACGGCAAGTGTAATGAGCGTCCCGAATATGCCCTCAATGAATACCCATCCAAGACAGATGGCCCAGATGAATGCTATGGCTGCAATCGTGGTGAGGGCAAGGTAGGGTTTGTACTTCAGTGAGGGTTTGAAGTCTTCGCCAAGTTGAATCATTGCTGATTACATCGTAATTGTGATGAGATAAACTTTTTTACGCGGATTGGGTCGTATTTGTATTTCACGTGCATATGACCATCTGCTGTTACGAATACCATAATTCGCAGCCGGTCTTTCTGACCGGCTGCGAAAAAAAGATCACTACTCAGGCTACTTCGTATATCATACCGGGTTGTACATACCTGTTGAAGAGTAGGTAGAGGTCTCACCGGTTTCTTTGTCAACGATGGTGTAGTGCACCACTCCGGATGCATCAGTGGTCCAGCTTACCGTGTTGCCGTTTTCATCGGTTATCGTTCCTGACTTTGAGTCGGCAACAAGACTGGAACCGTCGGCACCCTGATAGTTGGTCTTTCCATCTTTGTCCACCGTGATTGTAGATCCGTCTGAAGCTTTTCCTGCATAGGAGCCGTCGGCATTTATTCTGACTTCGTTTCCTTCTTCATCAACAGCATAGTATGATCCGTCGATGTTCTGGTACACCGTGGTCCCGTCCTCAGTGTAAACCGGTGCTCCTATCCCGGGACCGCTGGGAGTACTGACACACCCGGCTGATGCAATCATCATGCCTACACACAACAGTAAAACAATCATGAATCGTTTCATACATAAGTATCTGCAAGACGGAGGCTATATAATATTTTTCTGCCGTACTCCAGAATTACGCGGATGTTTTTCTGAACATTTTTGTCATTGCAGGGTATTTTATTTTCAATATCATTGGTTTTTTGGCGGATCTGAAAACTGAGTAATATGTAAGGATATATACTTTCCGGAACCGACGTGCGCGGTACCGTGTGAGGCCACAAAAAAGATCTGGCGGCATCATGCGGCGAGATATTCATCTCTTTTCACAACCCATAACTGTACATGAAATTTTCGCGGGAGATTGAACTCAGGGGTCACATCGTTGACTCAGGTATTCTTGCCAAAGTAATGGACTGCGTTGTTGAGTACGACGGAGACTTTGAAACCGAGGAGTTCAGCCTCGGGCGGCAGAAGACCGATCCGAGTTATGCACGCATGCAGATCTCCGCAAAAACTCCCGAAGAACTCACGCAGATCATCAGCGAACTCCGCAGGCTCGGTGTCCTTGTATCTGGAGAGGAGGAGGTTACCCTCCAAAACGTTATCAAAGCAAAAGTCGCTCCCGAAGGTTTCTACTCCACCACCAACCACCCGACCTACATCCATTATGACGGCGAGTGGATTGCTGTTTCCAATATGAAAATGGACGCACTCATCCGCGTTGACATCACAACGCGAACGGCATCATGCGCAGTTCAGGGTAAACTTCTCCCTGGTGACTTTGTTGTTGTCGGTGAAGAGGGTGTCCGGGTTGACTTCCCTGAACGTCCCCGTGAGATTGGTGTCTTCGAGTTCATGGGCGGCGACGTCTCGTCTGAACGCCCCAGCAAAACCATGATCCGCCAGATCGCCAAAGAACTCCTGCAGATCAAACAGTCCGGCAAAAAAGTTGCGCTCGTCGGAGGGCCTGCCATCATTCACACGGGAGCCTCTGACGCCGTCTCCGCCATGATTCGCGAAGGATACATCGACGTCCTCTTCGCCGGAAACGCCCTTGCAACCCATGACCTTGAATACAGTATTTTTGGTACCTCTCTGGGAATGGATCTTCGCACCGGCGAACTCGTCAGCGGCGGTCACCGTCACCATCTCTATACCATCAACAAAATCATGGACGCAGGCTCCATCTATGCGGCAGTCAAAACCGGCATTGTCACCAGCGGCATCATGTATGAATGCATCAAGAATAATGCCCCCTTTGTTCTTGCCGGATCCATTCGCGACGACGGTCCGCTGCCTGATGTCATTCAGAATGTCATCGAAGCACAGGACGCCATGCGCAAACACATCCCCGAACTCGGCATGGTCTTAATGGTTGCAACCCTTCTGCATTCGATCGCTGTTGGAAATCTCCTACCCTCACATGTCAAAACCATCTGCGTTGACATCAACCCTGCCTCTGTCACGAAACTCATGGACCGCGGAACCTCTCAGGCAATCGGTATGGTCAGCGATGCAGGAACGTTCATGCCTCTTCTCCTTGAAGAGCTGCGTTCCCTTTCCTCCGCATAACGCACTTTGTTTATCAGCAATCGATCTGTATGAACCCTGAGTGTGGCGCTTTGAGTATCCACTCCATCTTTTGTGCGGGTCTGTGACCCCTGACTCTTCTTACCTTCCGGCAGAAAAAATAGATTATTCGGTCAGGGGCATGTTCCAGGACAACTCGTTCTCCAGAACATACTCCCACTCTTTTCTACAGGAACATCCCGCGTCCCATACCTGCTGAAGGACTGACTTATCCGCAGACAGCGAATACGCATTGATTGCCGCAACAATCTCTTTATCGCAGGCACCGCAGTTGTGCGGTCCGCGGCGGAACCCGCCCCCGACCGGATCGCAGGCAACCGGGACCTCTGCATCCAGCAGTACCTTTACTGCCGACCAGAGATACGGCGGCCTAAACGATCCGCGCTGCCAGTACTTCTCAAGCTCTGTTCTTCCCTGCACAGTACACAGGTTCATCGAAATCATATCTGCGTACGGCGCAACCTCGGCGATGGAGGTCTGCATATCCGTAAGCGCCTCTTTTTCTGTCAGAAACAGCGGCTTCATCATCAGATACGCTTTCACTCCGACCCCTGCATCATGGCACACATCTGCCGCGCGGACAAAATCGTCAAAGGAAAATCCCTTGTCGATCGACTTTTCCCGGATTGCATCATTGGTTGTTTCGAGTCCCATTGCGACCGTCAGCGGATGCGCCTGACCCTGATCCAGTGTTTTCAAAAACCGTTCAAGTCCCTCCTCGGTTACGTACTCGGCGCGTGACTCTGCAATCACCGGCTTTCCGGCAAACAGATTTCCAAACGAATCCAGAACCTCACGCGGGACCTCATTTGGATCAAACACACTGCCCGAAGTAAAGATCTTTGCGAGCGCATACTCATCAGCTGCAAAATTTTCCGTAATCCAGAGAATCTGGGCGTTCATATGCGCGATGAGTTCATCGCGGGACGCTGAATCGTTGCGATCGTTTTTGTAGCCGCACATTCTGCACCGGTTCCAGCTGCACCCGCCGGAGAGAAAAATTCCGGTTAGCGAGGGCAGAACCTCGCCGAAATATCTGTCCTGTCCCTTCCAGGATGCGAGCGGTTTTATGGATGCCAACATTATCTGATATAATGGCATTGCCGTCGTTATCTTAGTTTGGTTGGCAGCCTCAACGGCAAAGGCTATCTGTAAAGAAATTAACTACTAAATTATGAATAACGGTACGAGAAAAACAGGACTTCTCCTTCTCGCTGCCGGTCTGCTGGTTCTGCTGTGTTGTGCAGGAACCGTATCGGCGTACTCATTTACCTTTATCACGCCCGATGACCAGACCGCAGTTGTCAAGATGGGGGTCGGATCCCAGATTGTTGTTGATTGTGTTACGGATAATATTCCTGCCGGAGCCACCATGCGCATTGTGCTCGCGAAGTCCGGTGGAAGTGCTGTAGACTCAAAATCCATTGTCATTCAGTCCAACGGTCACTTCGGCGCGACCTTTGAGACATGGGAACTCAAAGGCGGGATGTACACGGTGACCGTTTACTCAACCAAAGAGTATGATCTCGGCAGCAAGCGTGCCTTCTTCACCGTTCAGCTCGTCGATCGGACAAGCGAACTTACCAGTACTGCACCAAGAGTCCAGTACTCGACTTCTGAGGTAGAGGTCTCCGGTAAGGCAAGCGCTACCGGCAGCAAGGGTGTTGAGCTGACCATGTACGAGGGCAGCATCACCGACGGCCGCGTGGTTTATGGTCCCTACTGGATAGGAACTGATGAAAGCGGTCAGTTCTCCGAGAAACTTCCGGCAACCGGTGCAGGGATGTATCAGGTGGCGGTCAAAGACAAAGAAGGATATATTGGTCTTTTAACCTACACACTGATGAGCGGAAACCCGACCAGCTCGGTAACCGTGACGGCAACGCCTACATCCTCTGGTAAGGATATGACGGCAAACGCAGTTGCATCCAAAGCAAAACCTGCCTACTTTGCCATGAAGACTGGTACCGGAACTGCGACCATCACTGCATTCCGCGGAACCGACTGGAGTCTTGAGTACACCGTCAACGGCGGCTCTCCTGTCAAAGTCAATACCAAAGATGAGAACGCCGACGAGTCCTTTACGGTCACAACAGACGGTGCAACCGTGAACCTGATGGTGTATCCGACCAGTGGCGATGCAGCAGGTACCGTCTATATCAGCGCAAAGAATGTGGTCTCGCTTGCCGAGGATCCCGCCCTCGCTGATACCTTCGGAAAACCAAGTGCAGATCCATCCGCAACCCAGAGTCCGGCAGGCATTGTTCTTCCGTTTGTCGGAATTCTTGCCGCAGCAGCAATTATCTGCACACGCCGCGTGTAAGTCTGGTACACCGGTGGTCCTGCATCTTTTGCAGACATCCGGAAAAAATCAGAACACAAATCTTTTTTTAGGCAGCATGCGTAATAGGTGTGGACTTTGTGCCGAGATAGTCTAGTCCGGAAAGGCGGTGGCCTTGAAAGCCTCTGGTGGTAACACCTCGGGAGTTCAAATCTCCCTCTCGGCGTTTTTGTTGTTTTCTTTATCGTTGTCTTTATCACTGTTCTTCACCAATATACCGGTATATGTGCATAGCAGTTCCCGCCGAAATACTGGAAATACGCGATGGAAATGTGGCGCTCGTTGATTACGGAGATCTTCAGCAGGAGGTCAGAATTGACCTTGTTGATGTAAAAATCGGTGAGTTCGTTCTTGTTCATGTAGGGTTTGCGATTCAGCGTCTTTCCCGCGAGGAGGGCCTTGAGACCCGCGAGCTGTTCAAGGAAGTCTACAAGGCAATGGAAGAGGGGCCGGAACACCATGCATGAGTCAGGTATCGCATATGATATTTATGCGACCTCGAAGCGTGCGGCAGAGGATAATGGTGCGGTAAAAGTCAAAACAATTTACGTGGACGTCGGGTCCATGGCGATGGTCAATCCCGATCAGGTTGAGTTCATGTTTGGAACGTTCGTCACCGATGACCCGCTGTTTTCCGGAACAAAACTGGTGTTTACGACCATCCCGCCGGTTGCCGAGTGCGAGTGCGGCTACTCGGGGTCTGAGATATTTGTGTGCCCCACCTGCGGGAAGCTGCCGCGGCTGGTGCAGGGACGGGAAATTCTCGTGAAAAATATTGAGATCGATACAGAGGAATAACATGAAAAAAGATACTGAGGTTACTATGATGCATGGTGCAGGGGGAGAGGTCATGGGAGAACTTCTCCAGACTCTGACCGCATTCAAACACAATAATGCCGGCGGCATTGGACTTGAGTCACTTGATGACGGTTCAACGTTTGATATCGGCGGGAAGACCGTTGTCCTTACAACTGACTCACATGTGGTCAAGCCGATCTTTTTCCCGGGCGGGGATATCGGTCGTGTTGCAGTCTCAGGAACGATCAATGATCTGTCGGTAATGGGTGCAAGGCCTGTTGCCCTGACGTGTGCGATGGTGATTGAGGAAGGATTCCCGATCGCCGATCTCGAAAAAATCGTTGCGTCGATGGATGAGGCTCTCGGTGAGTGCGGTGCTTCGATCATCACAGGTGACACCAAAGTGGTGGAGAAGGGAAGCCTCGACGGCATTGTGATCAACACGGCAGGTGTTGGTGTAGTCGATGAGGATTCGTATCTGATCCGCGATAAGGCACTCGCTGTTGGCGACAAGATCATTGTCTCCGGAAATCTCGGCGATCATGGCATGGCAATTGTTGCCTATCGCGAGGGATTTGATCTGGGCGATCAGCTGAAGTCTGACGTCGCGCCGCTGTATGCGATGATTGCAGGAGCGGTGAAAGCCGCACCGAAGGGTGCAGTCCATGCGATGAAGGATCCGACCCGCGGCGGTTTTGCGGCCTGCATCAACGAGATGGCAAGAAAAGCCGGGGTAAAAGTAGTGGTGGTTCAGGAGGCAATGCCAATTCGCGAGAGCGTTGCGTCTGCCGGCGGACTTTTGGGAATCGATCCGCTACAGGTGGCAAACGAGGGCAAATGCGTGATGGGTGTTGCTGCTGACGCGGCAGATGCAGTGCTTGCTGCTCTGAAGAAGCATCCGTACGGTAAAAATGCGGTCATCGTCGGAGAGGTAGTGGAAGGTTCGGGTGTGGTGATGCGGACACGCATCGGCGGTGAGAGATTTATTGAACCTCCGATGGGCGATCCCGTGCCACGGGTCTGCTGAATGGTTGATCTGGTACTGAAATCCGCACGCCTGCCGGACGGGAGGGTTGCGGATATCTCGATTGCCGACGGTGTAATCACCCACATTGGCAGCTCCGGCTTTTCAGAAATAACGATTGACTGTGGTAACCGTCTGTGTATTCCGGCTGCGATTGACATGCATGTGCATATGCGGGACGGTCCGCAGTCGGCAAAAGAGGACTGGGGCAGCGGAACGCAGTCCGCGGTTGCCGGCGGTGTTGCGGCGGTTGTGGATCAGCCGAATACCGTGCCGCCGATGGATTCTGTGGAAAACTTTTCAGCCCGCGTTGTCCGTGCCCGGCAGGAGAGTTTCTGTCACTTCGCGGTCAATGGTTCGGTTACAAAGACTGCTGATCTGACCGGTCTGTGGCAGGCCGGTGCCCTTGCATTCGGGGAGATGTTTGCTGCACCGTCAAGTTACGGCTCTGCGTTGTCACCCGGGACGATCCGTTCTGCTCTTGCGGTCCTTGGCAGGGAAGATGCACTGGTAACCGTACATGCGGAAGAGGTCTGTTCGGGTGAGGTGCACAGTCTTGCAGAACATGCGGCGTCGCGTCCGGTTGCCGGTGAGGCGGCAACGGTGGATCTGGTGAACTCTCTTGCTCCTGCAAATGCACGGCTTCATTACTGTCATATGAGTGGTGCTGCGTCCATTGACCGCGTAATGATGCGGGCAGGGAACAGCTGTGAGGTTGCGCCTCATCATCTGTTTCTCTCATGGGAGGAGCATGATTCAGCTGATACCCATTTCCGGATGAATCCGCCGCTTCGGACGAAGGCTGAACGGTTGGCGTTGTGGCGGATGTTTGACTGCATTCCGGTCATTGCATCGGATCACGCACCGCATACCGGCTCTGAGAAGATGCTGCCGTTTTCGGCTGCGCCTTCCGGTGTTCCGGGTGTTGAGACGATGCTGCCGCTTCTGATGAATGCGGTCTTGGAAGGAAAAATTTCTCTTGATGCGGTGATCGCAAAGACGGTCGCAAACCCGTACCATATTTTAGGAGTTCCTGCACCGGAAATTGCGGTCGGCAGCCGTGCGGATCTTGCCGTGTATTCAGAACGTCCGATAGTCATCCGGGGCGAGCATCTGCACAGCCGGTGCGGCTGGACGCCCTATGAGGGAATGGCAGGAGTTTTCCCGCTGACGACTGTTGTCGGCGGGACTCCTGTCTGGCACAAGGGTGAGTTTTCAAAAGGTGAGCCTTTCTGGTTTGCCGGAAAGGGTAAATCATCCCCTGTCCCATAAGTATACTGTGTCGATACTTCGGCATGTGTTAGGCCCCCGGGTGACGTATACGCAGTCGCGGAGAATGATCCACGGGACAACATGACATGCTACAGGCACCCCCCGTCCGGTCAAAGATCCATAAGGGACGGCAGCAGCCACCAATGAATGTGATCGGTTAACGACGGGGGACATCCATCTCTCTTTTGCATTGATTCTAAATAGTCATATGATAGCCACAACTCTATCTTTTCTGAATTGTACAGTTCTCCTATTGTGTGGAAACGTGACGCCGCAGTATCCCCGATAATTGCTACTCTTCTCATGGTAGTTTTGGTGGTACTGCTTGCTGCTATTCTCTGCGCCTGTCTTATGGGTGCTGCAACTCTATCGTTTTCTGATTATGAGCCGGTCCCGGAGATCATAAAAATACAGGAAATCCATCATGAAAATCGCTATGGATTGAGACCTGGTAATGGTCCTGCAAGCCGTCTTTATCTTATTCATAAGGGATTTGAGCCAGAACCGGTTCTTGGAATACGCAATGGTGTGCCGTATCTTGTGCCCGGGGAGTATCCATCGCTGTATCTTTCGGATTACTCCGCGGATCTCTACGTGAACGGTAAATACGAAAATGTTTTCATCCTCACTTTGAATGGGCATGAGTTTATTTCCACTCACCATCATAATGTTCAAACCATTGAAGGGCCTGGGGTCAGAGATTATTACTGGGAACCTGGGGAAACTGCTGTGTTTGATTTTAGAGATGGGCTTATCAACCCCCATAATGAAGTAACTCTTGAAATTATCCGAAATTCCGATAAAAAAGTTGTCTCCCGATCCACGGCTACAGCTCCAGGGGTTTCCTGATATTCATCTTCCTTACCTAATACTTTTCGGTCGGACAATTTATATGCGTCAAGAGTACATATCCTAACTATCTATGGTTACCTCTTACATTACTCATTTCAACCATGGAGGCTTACTTACATGTACTCACCTGACACTACCAAGTATCTTATTCATATTCACATCGAGGCAGAGGGGGTGGTCGAAAAACCCGACGTAGTCGGGGCTGTTTTCGGCCAGACCGAAGGATTATTAGGCGAAGATCTGGATCTGCGTGACCTGCAGCGAAGCGGACGGGTCGGCAGAATCGATGTGCAGATTATGAGCAAGCACGGAAAAACCTCCGGCGAGCTTTACATCGCATCATCTCTTGACCGTGCGGAAACGGCAATTCTTGCTGCATCTCTGGAAACTATCGAGCGGGTCGGCCCGTGCGTCTCTCTCATCAAAGTCCAGGGGATAGAGGATCTGCGGGCAATCAAGCGCCGGCAGATTGTGGATCGTGCAAAAGAACTGCTGCTTGAATCGTTCGATGATGTGGGCATCTCCACAAACGACATTCTTGCCGAAGTTCGCGAATCCATCAGGGTGGAGAAAGTTTCCTCCATTGGTGAGGAACGTCTGCCTGCAGGTCCGAATGTTCTGGATTCGGATGCTATTATTATTGTGGAAGGACGTGCTGACGTGCTGAACCTTCTCAAATGCGGCATTAAAAACACGGTGGCGGTTGAAGGGACAAAAGTTCCCCGGACTGTTGTGGAACTGAGTGTCAAGAAGAACGCAACCGTATTTGTAGACGGCGACCGCGGAGGGGATTTGATCCTGCGTGAACTTTTACAGGTTGCAGAAATTGATTTTGTGGCATTTTCTCCCCGGGGCAGAAGCGTGGAGGATATGTCGCGCAAGGAGATTGTGAAGTCTCTGCGCAACAAGGTCCCGGCTGATACACTGCGTGCACAGATCATGCGGGATGAGCCGATTGCAGATCTCGTCCCTGAACTTGTGCAGGTTCACGATGCGGCAACGGATCTGGTGATGATGCAGGCGGTTGCAGAGGCTGATGCACCCGAGGCCGCCTCTGTCCCTTTGCCTGAACCGGTGGTGCCGGTTCCCGCAGTTATCCGTGAAGAAACGCCGTCTGTAGTTGCCCCGGAGCCGGAGCAATCAGTGCCGGAGAAGATCACGCGTTCAAAGAAGGCCGTGACTCCTGCTGTTCCGGAGTCAGTGACTGAAACAGCTGCTGAACCCCGGAAAGAGATTGAGGTTCCGCTTGCCGCAGTCGCAACTGTAACCGGCGAGCTTGCCGTAACTGCAATGAAGCAGGAGGATCCGGTTCCGGCAGTGCAAATTCCGTCTTCCCAGCGTGTTCTTGTTTCTGAACCAAGAACGGTCGGCGAACATGCCGACTGGATGCGGCAGACCGGAAGAGCACGCGTTCTTACCGGCGAGGGAACAATCTATGGGGATTACTCGCTTTCTGAGATGCGTGATATTCTGCCGAAACTGAAAGGGGACTTTGCCGGTGTGATCATTGATGAAGTGATAAACCAGAAGTTTGTGGATACTGCCGCAGAAAAAGGTATGAAGTTTATTGTGGCGAAAAACTTTGATGGAATTGTCCGCAGACCCGTTTCCATCCGGATGATTTTACTCTGATTTTCCTATTTTTTTGAGAGAAAAAATGCCGGCAAATCTATCTGATCCGCCGTACTGCATAAAATTCGCGTTCCAGTACTGCCAGTTCTTCACGGGTATTGATGTTGAAGGCAAGGCCCGGTTCATCAAGCAGCAGACAGAACTCTTCCTGCGCAACGCCGATCAGACTGCCGGTAAGAATGTTCACTGCACAGGGTGTCGCCTCAACACCGCAGACCGTCTCACGATATCGCGGCTGCATCCCGTAAGCTTCGCACCGGCTGACCGGAACCCATGCAGAACACGCGGGCTTTCCCTCTTTCGCATGCGCGGAACGGATGCGGCAGATAATGTCTTCTGTCAGACAGGGGATGTCTGCTGCTGAGGTGAAGAGCGGCCCTTCCTCATCGGTCATCTCCACTGCCTCAGCGAGATCTTCTACATAGCCGGTACCTGCCGCGTCGAGAAAATCAATCGCGTTTGCCCTGCACCAGTTGCGGGTGAACGGCGTCTTGTATGATGTAATTACCAGCGGTTCGCATCCTGCTGCGGTAAATGCGTCCAGTACCCATGCAATCATTGGTCGCTCGTGTACCATCACGAGGGCCTTTTCCCCGAGTCTGAGACGCGATCCTTCACCACCGGCAAGAATCAGCGCAAGCATGCCTCGATTGCCTCCAGCACGCGGATATTGTTCTCCCGTGTTTCGACGGAGACACGGATGCTTTGTGCGAGACCGAATGAGGTGCAGTCACGAACGAGAATGCCTTTGTCGATCATTGCTCTGGTGAATGCGGAAGCATTCCGGTCAAGATGGATGAGAATATAATTGACCGAGGACTTTTCATATGAGAGTCCGAGGTCCTTCAGGCGGGGATAATACCACTCCCGCTCTTCTGCAAGTTTTTGCGCAGAGTCCCGCAGTTCATGGTAGTGGGCGAAGGCAAGTTTTGCATAATATTCGGCAAAGGCGTTTACTGTCCACGGTGTGCGTGCGGTCTCTATTTTTTCGATCAGATCCGGATCTCCAAACCCAAATCCGAATCGAATGCCCGGGACACCAAATGATTTGGTCAGCGACCGCATCACGAAAAGATCCTGCGACCGAACGTCCGTAATTGAATCTTCAGGTTCCGAGAGATCCATGAACGCCTCGTCCACGAACAGTTTTGTTCCAGAGGTTGTGCAGTAGTCAAGTTCTGCAAGCATCTGTTCCCGCGTCAGCAGGGTGCCGGTCGGGTTGTTTGGGTTGCAGATGAATCTGACTTTCGGTTGCTGCCCGTTTAACTGTTGTTGGGCGCGGACCTCTGCTCCGGCGAGTTCGGCCGAGAGGCCGTACTCGGAAAATGTCGGCGGATCGATTCTTGCGATATCACCAATTCCGAGGACGGTGTGGCAGTACACGCGTATGAGTTCTGCGGATCCGTTGCCGACGCAGATTTCATTCGTGTTTCGCGAAAAAACGCGGGATATGCTTTCTTTTAATTCTGCGTAGCTGTCATCGGGGTACAGGGAGAGGTCCGCGCAGGAGTAGTCAGCAGGAAAAGCCGGTACATGCGGGTTCATGCTTGCGCTCACGTCCAGAAAATCATGACCGAATGCACGCCGCAACTCCTGTATTTTTCCTCCATGCACAGCCTTTTTCGGAAAATGTCTCTCCATACTCTCGGATTCCTACTTACTACTATTAACGCACGGACATAAATACCGTGCAGAATGGCAATATTTCTTTATTAACCGGCCTCGTCAAGTATCCATATCTATATATACCAAGAAATTCAATTATGATTTGTCCAAAACAGGACGTCAGTCGAATGTCTTACAGTTGTCAGACAAATGTCGGACGAGTGACTGACAATTGTCTGAATGGAGTTATGATGGACAGAATCACGATCCGTTTACCACCGCAGCAGGTGGAACTACTGGAGAAACTTGTAGAGACTGGGGAGTTTCCTACAGTATCTGAAGCCGTCAGATATGCTGTAAGGGAGTTTCTTGCAGGTAGAAGTGAACGGATACTCCGTGAGAGTGACCAGGTATCCACATTCGACGTACGACTCTAACGTTAAAATTTATTGGGGTGTGAAAAAAACATGCAGAGTATCATTAACGAGGCATTAAAGAACTCAGAACTTGAAAAGGGAATGCAGAAGACCTCCATCGTTGACGATGACGATATGCTTGGACAGCCAAGAATTGTTATTGTGGGCTGCGGAGGCGCAGGAAACAACACGATCAACCGTCTGCACAACATGAAGGTTGCCGGTGCTGAAACCATCGCAATCAACACTGATAAGCAGCACCTTGACATGATTCAGGCTGATAAGCGTGTTCTGATCGGAAAGTCCCTGACCCGCGGTCTTGGTGCCGGCGGTTTCCCTGATGTCGGTCGCCGTGCCGCAGAGATGGCCAGACCCACGCTTGAAGAGATTTTAAAGGATGCAGATCTTGTGTTCGTCACTGCCGGTATGGGCGGTGGAACCGGTACCGGATCCGCACCGGTTGTTGCGCAGATTGCCAAGGAACACGGAGCTATTGTTATTGCAATGGTCAGCTATCCGTTCCAGGTTGAGCGTGCGAGAATGCTGAAGGCAGAGGATGGTCTTGAGGCAATGCGTCAGGCAGCAGATTCGGTCATTGTTCTTGACAACAACAGACTGAAGAACTTCGTCCCGAACCTTCCGCTTGGTCAGGCATTCTCTGTGATGGATCAGATCATTGCTGAGACCGTGAAGGGAATCTCCGAGACTATTACCGAGCCGTCTTTAATCAACATCGACTATGCAGATGTCCGTGCAATTATGAGCAAGGGCGGTCTTGCAGTTATGCTGGTTGGCGAGTCCAAGCAGCAGAACAAAGCAGAGAGCGTTATCCGCGACTGCCTTGCACACCCGCTTCTCGACATTGATTTCAGAGGCGCAACCGGCGGTCTGATCCACATCACCGGCGGTAATGATCTTACGCTCCACGATGCGGAGGAGATTGCCCAGCAGCTGACCTATGAACTTGACCCGCATGCAGATGTTATCTGGGGCGCACGTGTTCGCAAGGACTTTGAGGGGAAGGTTTCTGTCATGGCAATCATGACTGGTATCCAGAGCCCGCAGATTCTTGGCGGCCACTCGGTCAACCTTGCATCCAAGCCGGCACAGGCAAGCAGCAGCGGCTTTAGCTACGCCCAGTCACAGTCTCCTGCGACCCACTCCTCGTCAAACAATGCAGCAACTGCACGCAGCGGTTCAAGCTTTGACTGGATCATGTAAGTTGGGCAGTCACCATAGTTACCCAAGGATTTCATCCATTACACCGGTACCCGGGAAAATAGCCACACTAACCACCACTCAGATTCCCGGCGTTACTTAACGGATTACAAAGGACTCAGATATTCCAACCAATACTATACTATATCACGCGGGGCAGGTTCACACTCATCTGCCCCGAATACCCCAGCCCAAAATCGCGGGTTGGTCAGCATTTTCTGTTTTTTTGGTTTCTTCTCCGACATGTTTAAATTCTGATACCGCTATTTATTATAGGAAAGTCGTATATCTGTAGGACAGAGTCCCTAAAGACAGACGGCAGAAAGTACAGGAGGTTGAATACTATTCGTTCGCTTGAGATTTTAGATTCGTTTTTGTGTCATTTTTCATGCAATTTTGTATTTGATTCCCTGACTTTTTCCGTTTGTGTTTCCCCACTCTAATCTGTCAGGCGACTGCTCAGGATAGGTAAGAACGTTGACCGAAGATCTTGTCGCAAAGAGAAAAACACTCCTTGAAGAGTCTGAGGAACACAAAGCAAAGCGTAACGAGTTAAACGCGCAGGCAAGCCAGTTTGCCCGCGAGAGAAACGAGTTGAACAATGCAACCCGTCAGTACGTTGAAGACGCACAGAAGAACAAGGAGCTTCGTGACCAGTCCAATATTGATGTCCAGACACTGAAGGAACAGCGCAATGAGTTAAACGACAAGGCAAATGCGCTCTTTGAGGAGATTGACGCACTCAGAGGCGATGCAGGTTCCGGCGCAGCCGCTGCAAGCCATGAGAAGAAGGCATCCGCAAAGGACATTCTCCGTCAGATTGAGGCTCTTGAAGAGAGACAGCAGACCGAGGTCATGACTACGGAGAAGGAACGCGAGCTTGTCGACAAGATCAAGCAGCTCCGTGCCGAAGTCAAAGAGCAGGAAGTTGAGCATGAACAGAACAAGGAAGTTCGCGGTCGCTTAATTGAGGCACGCGAGTTCCGCAAGCAGGCATCCGCTCTGCATGCAGATGTGACTGAGAAGGCAGAGCTTGCCCAGAAGCACCACGATCTGATGGTTGAGTGCTACCGCAAGGCTGACAAGTCACGCGAGGGTGCAGATGCAAAGCACAAGCAGTTTGTTGAGGCTCAGGAAGCAGCAGATGCTGAGCACAAGGCATTCCTTGAGTGCCAGAAGAACCTCCGCGACTATGATAAGGTCCTGACCGGTATGCGCACGAAGCAGAAGAAGGTTAAGACTGTTAAGGAGAACAAGTCCGCACGCAAGGAGGCAGAGTCTATCTTTAATGCCTTCAAGAGCGGTGAGAAGCTGACGACCGAGGATCTGTTAAAGCTCCAGCGGTCAAAGCTTATCTAATTTCCATATTTTTTTCTGTTTTGCTGTGTTCGCTGACCACAGGTATATTATCGATTAACTCGCAAGGTATAATGAATGACTACGGGACGCACTCTGATTCTCAGCGTCGATCGTGACGATGATATCGGATATAAGGCAGGCGTGGAGAGTCCTGTTGTGGGGAGAGCGGCATGTCTGGATGCTGCGACACGTCTCGGTATTGCAGATCCGGAAGATTCTGATGCGAATGCGATTTTTCAGGCGATTAAGACCTATGATGAGCTGAGCGGTAAGGGCGAGGATGTGGAGGTTGCGGTTATCGGCGGTAATCATATGAATATGCTGGAGGGTGACCGCCGGATTGCAGAGCTTTTGGAGGATCTGGTTGCAAAGACCGGTGTTGAGAGGTGCGTGCTGATTTCGGACGGTGCGGAGGATGAGTTTGTTCTGCCGATTATTCAGTCGCATCTGAAGGTTTCGGGTGTTGTGCGTGTGGTGATTAAGCAGCTCCCGAATATCGAGGGTACGTATTATATTATTAAGAAGCTGTTTAATGATCCGAAGATCGCGCGAAGCGTTTTGGTGCCGATTGCGCTTGCGATGATTCTGTATGTGGCAGCGTCGTTGTTGTCTCCGGAGATTCCGGCGATGCTTGTGGTAATCGGTATTATCGGTGTGTATCTGCTGATTAAAGGGTTCGATCTCGATGAGTATGTGGGCTATATCTATTACGGGTTTGTTGATTCGTTCCGAAAGGGGCGGATATCGTTCGTGGCGTATGTGATTTCGGGTATTCTGGCACTGTGCGGTGTGATTTCGGGTCTGATGAGTATTGTGACGTATTATCCGGTGACGGGGGATGCCGGTCTGCTGTATAATGTGATGACGTTCCTGTTTGGCGGGACTATCTGGATGATTGCGGCGGGTCTTCTTGCGGCGGCGGGGAAGATTGCGGACTGTGTGCAGAATGAGCGGGTTGCTCTTGCACGGATGTTTGTGGTGCCGTTCTTTATTGTTGCGCTGGGGATGATTCTGTATGGTGCGGTGATTTATTTCCTGTCGATTTCGCCGATTGAGCCGTTTCCGTTTACGACGACGGAGGGTATTATTGCGATTATCTTTCTGACGCTTGCAGGGTTGATCGTGGCGTTTACCGGTATTTACTACCGCCCGTTGGTGCAGCGGTATGTGCTTGCCTGGATTGACCGGAAGATGCGGCAGGAGGATGTGGAGGTTGAGGAGAAGATGCGTGCTCCGGTGTATAAGAGGATTAAATACTGATTTTTTTTCTGGTTTTGCGGGGCTGCGTGATTTCGATGGATGTTGTGATGCGTAAGGGTTGTGACTTCATCACTGTGAATCGTATCTGTACAGAGTGTGCTGTTGAGTGGTGAGTGGATAGGATGAGAAAAAGAACCGCGAATCTTGCTCGCTCCGCGAGTCGTATCTGTGCAGGGTGTACTGTTTGAGTGGCGAGCGGGAAGGATGGGGAAAGGAACCGCGAATCTTGCTCGCTCCGTGATTCGTATCTGTGCAGAGTGTGCTGTTTGGGTGGTGAGCGGGTGTGATGGGGAAAGGAACCGCGAATCTTGCTCGCTCCGCGAGTCGTATCTGTGCAGGGTGTACTGTTTGAGTGGCGAGCGGGAAGGATGAGGAAAAGAACCACGAGTCGTATCTATACAGAGTGTACTGTTGAGTGGTGAGTGGATAGGATGAGGAAAAGAACCGCGAATCCACGCGAATCGCATTTGCGACGTCGCTCTCCTTCCCGCCCGGAGCCGGGCGGGTGGAG
>CAZABQ010000015.1:11063-24878 GCA_964483485.1 uncultured Methanomicrobiales archaeon | reverse complement strand
TCATAACCTTGCGGTTCAGCGGGGGTAACTTTCATCATCTGCCGGCTGTCGAATAATATATCTATTGAAGAATCAGAGTATGAGTCTTTCGTTATACTCCTATCCTGAAAAGACACGCATCATTAATTCTGCTGAACACCAAATAGTATAGTAACTATGTCAGAGAAGAGGACACTGACAATCGGTGTGGCAATCAATCTGGGCAATTACGAGAGCCTTCGCCTGGAAGTGAGCGATGAGGTGCACAGCGACGGGGACGCTGCTGAACTTGCCGCATATCTGAATAGGATACTGGACGGCTATGGTCAGAATGATCCTTCGACCCGTGCATCCATCGACAAATACCGCGCGAGAGTTCTGGAAAGACATGCCGTGATAAATCCAACGGTACCGGCAGAGGATTCCCTCGATGAACTCTTCGGCCCCTCTCCTTCGTTTGATGAGGTGCTGCCCGAAGAAGAGGAGACTGAATCCTTTGCGATCCCTGCGGCGGCACAGGAGGAGTTCATCTCTGAGATTCTTCCTGCATCCCCAATCCCTGAGCCGGTTACCGTTGAACCTGTTCCTGAGGCAGTCTTGCCCGAGCCGGAGCCAAGACAGGAACCTCCGGTTTATACCGCAGAGAAAACTACGACCACCGAAGACCCTGTGGTGTATACCTGTGAAAAATGCGGAGCAGCTGTTTCCAAAGTACAGCGCGATGTGTCCAACCTCTTCATGGGAAAAACACTCTGTAAAGCCTGTATGAAATAAGGAGAGACCATGAAAAAAAATCTGCTCATGTGGGATCAGACCCTTTTCAAAGATATTGAGGTCTTTGACATCGACTATGTTCCCGAACAGTTCGAGTACCGTGATGAGCAGATTCAGGAGCTTGCCTATGCCGTGCGCCCGGCTCTCGCAGGCGGGCGTGTGTTAAATACTGTCTGTCGCGGAGTTCCGGGTACCGGCAAAACCACGTCCGTAAAAAAACTCTTTGAAGAGATCGAAGGAACTACGAAAAAGATCATTCCAATCCACATCAACTGCCAGATTGACGGATCCGAGTACGCGATATTTTCGCGTATCTATACAAGACTCACGAAAAACCGTCAGCCGCCTACAGGGACCTCTTTTAAGATGCTCTTTGACATGATCGCGAAATACATCGAGAATGAGTCGGTGATTCCGCTGATCTGTCTTGACGACGCCAACTATCTTGTCTATGACAAAGAGCTGAACAGAGTTCTCTATCCGCTTCTCCGATCCCACGAAGCATATGAAAACGTCAGGATTGGGGTGATTGTTATCATCAGTGATCCTGACGTGGATCTGGAAGCTGCGCTCGATGCCCGTGTATCCTCGGTTTTCCGACCGCAGATCATTCACTTTGCTCCCTATACCGCCTCAGAGGTCGCGGGTATTCTTTCTCAGCGCGTGGTTCAGGGGTTGTATCCGAATGTTCTCGGCGGAGAACTTTTCGACCGCATTGTGGACCGCACAATGCGGTGCGGCGATATCCGTATTGGTCTCGATCTGATCAAACGTTCCGTCATGAACGCGGAAAAATCTGCACGAATGACTGTCTCTGACGGTGATGTCACTGCCGCATTTTCCATCTCCCGCGACCTTCGCCTCGCGGATCTGGTGCGGGTTCTTTCTGAGGAAGAGGCAGACGTTTTGTTCAAACTTGCCGAGATGACCAACGACGCAGACATCGTTACGACAAAAGAGGTCCACACTGCTCTCGGGGAAAAAGCAACCGGCTACACCAGATTTGTGCAGATTATTGAAAAGCTCGATCATCTCAGACTGGTGACCCTTACGTATCAGAACGCGGGAAAGGGGCGTATGCGGATTATCAGTCTTAGATACGACCCAAAACGCGTATTGACCTTTCGAAAAGGCCGGGGCGATTGTCGGGCTAACACATAACTCTTATCTATTTTCCTGACCCATATCTGAATCATATTCCTAAGGGGGATAATCTTGGTTAGTGTAAATGAACTCGGACTCGATCTCTTCGAAGAACTCGTAGAGAATGCAGATTTATTCAATGTAGCATATCATGAGCTTGACAACGGCGCCCGTATCGTGGACTGTGGTGTGGCTGTTCCGGGAGGCTTTGGCGCCGGCGACTACTTTACCCGTATCTGCATGGGCGGTCTTGGCGACATCGCATTCCGTCAGGGTATGGTTGGCAAGTTCCCGATGACCTTCATTGATGTGAACACCGACTTCCCGTCAATCTCCTGCCTTGGCTCACAGAAAGCCGGCTGGACCGTGAAACATGAGAACTTCTTCGCAATGGGTTCCGGCCCGGCACGTGCTCTGTCCCTTCAGCCGAAACATACCTATGAGGTTATCGGCTACGAAGATGAGTGCGATGCAGCTGTCATCTGTCTTGAGGCAGACCATCTGCCAAACGGTGCAGTAATGGAGAAAATCGCTGAGAAGTGTAAGGTTGATGTTGCCAACGTCTGTGCACTTGTCGCACCGACTTCCTCTCTTGTCGGTTCCATTCAGGTTGCCGGACGCTGTGTTGAGACCGCAGTTTACAAGTTAAACGAGCTTGGTTTTGACACCCGTAAGATTCTCGCAGCAGCAGGTACTGCACCGGTTCCGCCGGTTCGCGGTGCAAAGCTCGCAATGGGAGTCACCAACGACGCAACGATCTACCACGGGCAGATCAACCTGACGATGAACGCTCCGGAGATCGTTGACTACCTTGAAAAGATCCCGAGCTGCTCATCCAACGGATACGGCAAGCCGTTCAACGACATCTTCAAGGAGGCAGGCTACGATTTCTACAAGATCGACAAGAGCCTCTTCTCTCCGGCAGAAGTCATCATCAACGAAGTTTCCTCCGGCAAGGTTTACCAGGTCGGAAAAGTCAACACCGAAGTTACCCTCAAATCCTTCGGTCTTGCATAAGACACCAAATTCAGGGGGATTTACTCCCCCGTCCTTTTGGGTAGTATTTCGCAGAGTTAATTACTTTGCAGCGAGAATAGATTAAGGCATTACTGGACTCGTGGTCTAGCTGGTCATGACGTCGCCCTTACATGGCGGAGGTCCGGGGTTCGAATCCCTGCGGGTCCATTCAATTTTTCCGAGTTTCTGTTTGTTACGTTGCAGACTGAATAAGTTCCAGATAATATGCCGGATCGCCGGTAAGATAGTGGCGGTACCATGGCTTCGATAACCGATTTTGGATACACGTTCAAATATTCAACGATCTTCTTTTTTCGCCCAGAACAGCGTTCCCGCAAAACCCGCTGTAATGATGTTGCCGCCTGTTACGGTCGTCTCGGCACGGTACAGCAATTGTCCCGCCGGTACTCCGGCGAATTACTGGTATGCAACCATTTATTCAGCATACCAAGATCAGCCCGTGCCAAAGTCGCCCCGCATATACCGGCAGTCAGCACACCTTTTCTGTATCAGTCCTTCACTTTTTCCCAAACTCCCGCGTGAACATCATCTTTCCCATGTTTCCGTACCGGGAAACTGTAGGACTTAGGCATTGTCATCAGTCATTTAGGCGACGAAACAGTCAGGAATGATGGTGAACCCACCCGGAGTCCTCACCGTTTTCTCCGTCTGCCCAACAGTTCTGATGGCGAAACGGGATATACCGCCGCAGAAACATGGACGCCAGAGAAAATGCCTGGCATCACATTTCCCCGATCCCACTCGGTCATGGAATCTGTTACATAGACGTAAACTATCTTCTGCAGTTTTCAGAACGGTCTTGTTGCCCGTTCCATCTCAATCTCTCCGGCGCGTTCCAAACAGTGTCGCGCCCGAACCTCTTCGCCGAGTTGTATCAGGCATTTCGCCTTCTGTTTCCACAGCTCTTCGTCGTAGAGATTGATCTCAAGACCGCATTCAAAGGCGGTGACCGCTTTGGGATACTCGTTTCGCTCGGCAAACATCAGGCCGAGATTCAGCCAGTAATCGGAAACCTCCGGGTTTAGCCTCACGGCACGATCAAAGGCGAAGAGCGCTGCGTCCACATCACCCGCACGGCAACAGACAACACCGCGACCGCACCAGCTCTCCGCACACTTCGGATCCAGCTCGGTTGCCCGTCGCAGACACCTGACTGCCTCCGCATTCTCGCCGTCTTCACTGAGAAGTAGGCCGAGTTCTGCCCAGTATTTTGCAACCGCTCCGTTCAGTTCTGTTGCACGTTCAAAACACAGGCGTGCCTGCCGGAGATTTCCCGCGTCCCGTTCTATCTCACCGCGGGAAAACCAGTAGGCGCAATCATTCATCTCAGCACTGCCGCTCATCTATAGTAAGAGATCACTCCAGAGGTATTAATAGGTGGGCGTTGCATATGAAAGTAGAAAACTACGGCGAAGGATCAGTATGGCACGGAAAAAAGAGGAGTTTGATCCGCTCGGCGGTCCGATAGGCGGCAGCGGATTGCGGAAGAAAAAATCCAAAGGAAAATCATTTGACGTACTTGGCGGAGGATTCGGTGGAGAGCATGCGGTTGAAAAGGAATCGTTTGATACCTACTCCGATGCCTCATTTGGTGATACCTCCGACGCACTGATGGAAACCGGCGGTTCCTCTTCCAAATCCAAACCAAAGAAGAAGGGATTTTTTGCCTCGCTCTTTGGCGGAGGCGGCAAGAAAAAGAAGCAGCCGGTAAAGAAAAACAGACCCCTTGAGTCAGAGCTGGAATCTGAGGAACAACCGCAGTCATATGTTCCCAAGCATGTCCGCGATCCGGGACTTACTATTCACGATGGTGTTATGGAGACCGGTATTGTTGATCATATGATTGATTCCGAGTTCGAGTCTGATGTTCACGGACACCATGAGTACGAGGAGCCGCGCCGCCACGCGCCGGCTCCTGCGGTGAACGAAGAGGAAGAGGAGGATCTCTTTGAAGAGGAAGAGATCGTCACCCGGTCGGTGAAAAAACCAGCTTCCCGCCGTCCCTCAGAATCCGCCTCGGTGAAAACCGTCGCTCCTCCTCCCTCACCCGGTACTGTTCACCTGTCTGCAGCGTCCGGTCACACATGCTGTCTCTGCGGTGCGACATCCCCTGCGGAGTTACCCATGTTTGGCACTGAGCATCCCGTACCGCTTTGCCGTACCTGCTACCGCGCTGTCACTACGCTGATGAAGTTCCGCGATCCTGCCGATGAACGTGAGATCAAGGCCGAGTGGTACACTCTTTGCCCGAATCTCGACTCCGACCGTGCCGATGCCGTTATCGAAGAAGGCCGGAGATACTCCTAATCTTTTTTACTCATAATTGAGTTGCTAATCATTTCGTTATCTTAATACCATAGTTCCTGCCAATGGAATTGTATGGATTCTCTGCATCTGAGCCGTCAGCAGTATCTGGTGGCAATAACTGTTGCAATCGCGTGTTTTTTGCCGCCGTTCATCGGTGATGCAACCAATATTGCACTGCCTTCACTGATTGCGGATCTGCAGCTGCCGATGAGTATGTTCGGCTGGATATTAACAATTTATCTGCTGACCTCAACGGTATTTTTGATTCCTGCTGCACGATATGCGGATAAAATCAGTAAAAAGTTGTTTTTTTCCGTAGGTGTTCTCCTTCTCGGTATCGGCTCGCTTGGTATCGGTTTTGCGACAACCGGTGAAATGGTTCTCCTGATGCGGGCTATTGAGGGTATCGGCAATGCGCTGATGTTTGGAACAGCTATCGCACTTGTAACATCAGCGGTAAAGATCGAACTTCGCGGAACTGCTATCGGTATTGCAATGACCGGTGTGTTTCTTGGTCAGCTCGCAGGTCCCCTGCTCGCAGGAGCGCTCACTGATGTATGGGGATGGCAGATGGTGTATCTGATTCTGGTCCCCATCGCACTGTTCTCCTTCCTCCTTGCTGTGCCGTTTATTCCCCGGGACAAACCGACCGATACCAAGCCTTATGACTGGACGGGTGCTGTTCTCTTTACGGTCGGGATGACGCTCGGCCTCTACGGATTTTCCAAGATGCCGGATGTATTTGCCCTTGTCCTGCTGATTGTGGGTCTCCTCCTCCTTGTCCTCTTCTTCCGGTACGAGAAAGGGGCAGTAAATCCACTGATTCCGGTACATCTGATTCTGGAAAACCGGAGATTTACGTTTAACAACTCGGCGAATCTTCTCTATTATGTGGCTATTTACGCGATGGGGTCGCTTGTGTCGATGTATATGACACACGCATGGGGATTTTCTGCACTGGACCGGGCACTTGTTGTCACGACGCAGGGTTTGATCCTTGTACTGTTCACGATTGTCGCAGGAAAATTCTACGATCATCTGCTGCCAAAATGGTTGATTCTTTCAGGTTTAGTGCTCACGGTAGTTGGCGGTGCTGCCGCTTTCCTTCTTGGCGCTCCGTCTGGTGAATCGTCCTGGCTTGTGATGGCAGTTATTGCGGCGAGTGTGGCGGCGTTTGGATGCGGCTCAGTTGTTCTTGCGGTAATTGACCGTCTGGTCTCAGACGCTCCGCCAAAGTATGCGACAACAGTTGGTCTCGTCATCATCGCACTTGGTATGATTCTACTGCTGACCTGCGGGAATGAGCAGGCTGTCTGGACAATGATCGCTGTTCAGGCGCTCTTTGGTGTGGGTATAGCACTGTTTGTAACTCCGAACAGTACGGCAATCATGAACTCGGTAACCGAACAGGAGTATGGTATGGCATCAGGGACACTTTCGACAACGCGGATGCTTGGAATGGCAATTTCCATTGGTATGATGACCGTTCTTACCAATCTCTTCCTTGGTGCGGGAGTGAAAATGAGTGTTGAGCATGTGTCCGAGTTCATCGTCATGATGCACGCAACGGTTCTTGCTGCGATCATTGTTCTCATCATCGGTATGATCCTTTCGTGGACTGCGGATACCGGATCCGCATAATACATTTTTTCAACTATTTTCCGGTATCGACCGGATACATGCAGTAGATATACGAAAATATAATGCTGCGATGGTTTTCGTAAGCTGAAACTGGGTGGTGGTTTTACCAGAATTTCAAACTACTGTATAGTATCCGTATGCCGCCGGTATACGTAGATGGACGGAAGTTTACACGATACTACTATCGGGCAAACACAGATTACATCCTATCTGTACAGGATTTTATAGGGCAGATTTGATGATAAATATATCTGAACCCCTATAAACGGATGAATTTGGAAATACTCTTAGAAAAACGAAAATTTATGATTTCATCCGGGAGAAGTCACATTCAGATAATGAAATAGTTCCTCTTGTATTTGTGTTCCGGTCTCCCATATTTTTGTAATTACTGGAAAATACCCTCATTTCAGAACGATATATTTCGGATGTTAATTTCCTGTACAGATAGGGTGTAATCATAACTTTCCTGAAAAAGATCTGCTTTTATATCGGGAATAATTTCTTTTGGATGGCTGTTGTATCAAAAAAAATTATGAGGGATATCTGTTCACACAAGATTGTGCTGCTGCTCCCGAGTGATACGGTTTTTGTCCAGAGGAATAAGGATGCAGAGTACCAGCACTGACAAAATCGTTCCAACCACCAGCGGGTCCAGATAGTTCCAGGGACTGGTAACCAGTGAGTCTACACCAAAGAGTGCATTACAGATGCCGAGTGCTTTGGACTCGGCGGTGTGCGCGAACACTGTCCAGAGCAGCCAGCCAAACGCTCCGGCAATCATACTCCACTTTGCTGCGAGAAGCGACGGACGTTTGGATACGATACCGTGCGTGAACGCTGGTAACAGTGCCGCTGTACACAGGCCCATAAACATCGCCGTTGCCCGGGCAATGATACTGCCGGGCATCACTATTGCGATTGCGAGACTTATCAGCATCATTACCACAATACCGATCTGGTTCGCCCGGACCGAGTACCGCTTTCCTTTCAGACGGGCAAACATATCGCCCCCGAGCGTTGTTCCCATCGTATGGAGAAGTGACGACAGTGTCGACATTGCAGCTGAAAGCAGTGTCAGCATGAAAATTATCACAAACAGCTCCGGCATTGCCGAGTTGATATAGAGCGGAATCACCGAGTCCGCATTACCGCCGGCTGCCGTCAGAGCAAGCTGACCGGTGGTTTCCATGAAGTAAACGTTTGTCAGAGGGCCAACGGTGAAGGCAACCCCGGTCATCATAACGATGAAAAGTGCCCCCATTGGAACCGCCCGGTTCAGCGACTTTCCATCCTTTGCCGTCATGAACCGCACCGCAAGCTGCGGCTGTGCGAGAACACCGATGCCCACGCCAAGAACCAGCGTCGTGATTACAATCATCCATACGGGCGATCCAAGTTCCGGCATCGACGTCCAGCCGGTCATGCCGATAGACGCCAGATTATCCGGAACCAGAGGGGTCATTGCCTCCAGAGCACTGTTTGCCGCAACAACACCGCCAAGATACACGTAGGTCAGGACCAGCAGAATACCCATGCCGACAAGCATGATGGCTCCCTGTACCGCGTCAGTGTACATCACCGCAATCAGACCGCCGATCACCACATACAGAGCTACAATTCCGGCAAATCCGATCAATGCCGTCATATAGGGAATACCGAGCGTTGTTTCGATGAACCGCGCTCCCCCGATGAGGACCGCCGCTGTATAGAGCGGCATTGCCGCAACAAAGATCAGGCCTGACGCATAGATCAGAAACTTGGAGCCGAACATTTTTCCAAACAGCTCAGGATATGTCAGTGCCCCAAGCTCCTTACCGATCCGCCGGATACGTTTACCCATGAACAGGAACGCAATGATGACACCAACGATTATACAGAGAACGGTCAGCCACATCAGGCTCATACCGTACTGTGCTGCTGTTCCGCCAAATCCCACAATTGCCGAAGTACTGATGAACGTCGCACCGTATGAGAGCGCGATGATTGCCGGATGCGTGTTGCGCCCGGCAACCATGTAGTCTTCTACCTTTGTTGTCTTTCGATACCCGTAGTAACCAAGCCCGAGAATGAGCACCAGATAAAACGCTACAATGAGAATTGTCAGTTCAGTACTCACTGCCATCGTCATCACTGTCCTTGTTCCAGTAGAGATATCCGTAAATAACACAGCCAATGAATGAGATGATGCAGATGACGTATGTCATCCATACTCCCGGGTCACTAATTCCAAACATGTTGTTGTATCCACCTTTATTGAAAGGATTCGTATCTTTTGGGGGACCGTCGGGTTCGTAGAACAGTATTTTTGAAAACCGTCATACGAGCACGTGACGGTTTTCCTTAGTTAAAGCTAAAGAAAAAAAAGACGAGGAACGTAGCCGAGTAACCGCTGTATGAATGGGCAGGGCTTTCGTTCATCTGAATCCATTACCATGTTGCCGCTCCGGACATATAAATTAGTGCTGTGTGCTATCATGTGGCACATTAGCACGAGGCATACTCTGGTAAATCTTTAATCACTCGCACACCGAAGTATAACTACGAAAATCCGGCATACGACTCCATGAAATTCATCCACACCGCCGACCTTCACCTCGGAAAACAGTTTTACGGATACAACATTCTCGCGGATCAGGCATTCATTCTCCGTCAGATAGCAAAGCTTGCCGTCGCGGAAAATGCCGACGGGGTATTCATCTCAGGAGATATTTTCGATACACCCGTTGCCGGACGTGCGGCTGTTGATCTGCTGAATACATTTCTCACCTACCTAAAAAGATCCGGTATTGCTGTCTTTATGATAAGCGGCAACCATGACTCGCCCGAGCGAATCCATTACGGCAGCAGTATCATGGACAGCTGTAATATTTACATCAACGGTGTCTATGACAGCGAACGTGATGTCAGGGTAATCGATCTTGCCGACGAGTTTGGGCCGCTGCATATCTGCCTGCTGCCTTATATTGACCCGGCGACTGTCCGCAGTTCGGGGAAGTTCGGGGACATCACCGTGACAACGTTTGATGAATCTGTTGCCGCTGTTCTTGCATCTGTTCCCCTCAGGTCAGGGGAACGGTATGCGGTTCTTGCTCACCAGTTTGTCGCAGGGTTTGGAACGATGCCCGCGTCATCGGAGTCTGAACGCATCACGGTCGGTGGTATCGAGGTCGTGGACGCACAGCATTTTGCCGATTTTGAATACGCAGCGCTCGGTCATCTGCACAAACCGCAGAGGGTCGGTCTTGCCACCATCCGGTATGCCGGTTCTCCCTTGAAGTACTCGCCTTCTGAATGCGGTTCGGTCAAGTCGATTACGGTTGTGGAATTTTTTGAGAAGGGGAACGTGACCATACGTCAGGTTCCGCTCAAACCTCGGCGTGATGTGAGGATTATCTGCGGAACGGTTCATGATCTTACCGCAGGAGACTCTGTTCCTCTGCCGCATGATGATTTCTTTTTTGTGCAGCTGACCGATCCTTTGCCGCCCGTGGACGCAATGACCTGCCTGCGTGCGAAATATCCGGCAATTATCGGTTTGGAGAGGGTGAACGATCAGACTCCCGCAGCGGCAGCTGCGGGTGCGCGGATGGAGGATTTACAAAAATCCGACCGTGATCTGTTCGCCGGATTTTTTTCCGAGGTCTCCGGCAGATCCATGACGCCTCTTCAGGAGTCCGTCGTGCAGGAAATATTACAGGAGATGAGGGGAGAACAATGAAACCGGTGCGTCTACAGATGTCTGCTTTTGGTCCGTATGCCAAAGAGACGATAATCGACTTTTCCGCATTTGACGGTTCGGGAATTTTTCTGATCACCGGTGATACAGGTTCAGGAAAAACCACGATATTTGATGCTATCACGTACGCGCTCTACGGCGTTGCGAGCGGCAGTATCCGCGAGGCAAAAACTCTCGCAAGCGACTTCTCGGAGTCTGGGACCGTGCCGTATGTGGAACTCTTGTTCCTTCACCGCGGGGAAACCTACACTATCCGGCGGACTCCTGCGTACATGGTCGGGGGGACTGAGAAGAAAGCAACCGCCAGTCTGGTGATGCCGACCGGAACAGAAATTTCAGGGCCGAAACATGTGGGAGAAGAAATTCTGTTCCTTCTTGGTCTTGACAGTCAGCAGTTCCGGCAGGTTGCGATGCTCGCACAAAATGATTTTCAGAAATTTTTGTTCAGTACCAGCAGGGACCGCGCTGATATCCTGCGGAAACTGTTTGCAACCGAGCGTTTTGAGGTGTTTCAGGATAAAATCACTGCCCGGGCAAGGGTTGCGAAGCAGGAGACGGATGCTCTCCGATCTTCGTGCGTGGAGCGTGCCGGCAGGATCATCGCCGCTCCCGATACGCGGGTTGCCGGACTTTTGAACGAGATAGAGAGTTCTCCCGATGGTTTTTACCGTCTCAAGGAACTCTGTGCCGCATCCATTGAACAGCTCCACGATGATAAGACGCAGGAGTCGGTTCTCAGAAGCGACTGTCAGGCGGCACGAAACGGTGCTGCGGAGATCAGTGCGTCCATTGAGGCGGCAAAACAGATCAATGCGGACATCGAACGACTGCGGGATACAACCGCTGCTGCCCGACAGTTACGGGATCAGGAAGGTGAGATGATCCGGCTTGGGGAACAGCTGGAGATGTCACAGAACGTCCGCGAGGTTGTTTCCTACGGAGAACGTGCCGCCGCCGCCGCCGAGCGGCTTTGTGCTGCACGATCCGGGTTTGACGCGGCAAAAGGCCGACTCTTGGCGGCACAGGAAAGAGCCGAGTCAGCACAGGCAGAACTTGCCGGAATACAGCGGGAAAACCTGTCCCTTCCGCAGATGCAGGAGGAAATCGGGAAACTCAAGAGCCTTGTTTCCCAGTTTTCCGAGTATGAGACGGTAAAAGCCCAGCAACTGCGGGGCGATACCGAACTTGAAAGGATTGAGAAAGAGCTTGAGGAACGGAAGGCTGATCTGAAAAAAGTGAACGTTCAGCGTGACCGGATCACGCTGCGAATTTCAGAGCTTGGCTACGTTTCAGAGAAACTTGCCGAGGCACGACGCAGCGAGGAGAGGGTGGTCACACGTCTTGCGGCTGTTTGCGCTCTGGCACGAAATCTCATGGTGCACCATACGACTCTTCGGGACTGTTCTCTCAAAGAACTCGCCTATACGAAGGCTGCGGATGCATATGAGGAGGCTCTTTCCTCTTTTGGAAAACAGGAACGCGCCTTCTTCGATGGTCAGGCAGGTATCATGGCAAAGAGTCTGCGGGCCGGCTCTCCCTGTCCGGTCTGCGGTTCAACGCTGCATCCGCGTCCGGCATCTTTGTCAGCCGACATCCCGACGGAGGCGGAGCTGCATGCTGCAAAGGAAGCGCTCGCCGAGAAAGAGCGTGCGAGAAGCAGGGCAGCCTCTGAATGTTCCGGAGCGCGGAGTAAGCTTCGGGCAGATGAACAGCACCTTTTGTCTGCTGCCGAACCGCTGTTTACTCTTCCCCGACGTTCCGACTGGGCGCGGGTTCTTGACGGGATGATCAAAGAGGAAACACAATCCTGTGAGATGCAGCTGGAAAAGATCCGTGCAGAGATTGCCAAACTTCAGGCTCTGCTCACGGAGAAATCATCTCTGGAAACAGAACTCAGGCAGATGAGTGCGTCGTTCCCGCTCCGCGAGGAGGAGTTTGCCGAACTTTCCGAAAAAGCCGCCGATATCCGTCAGCGTGTGGGATATGCAAAAACCCGTGCCGAGACACTGAAAGCACAGCTTCCCCCTGAGTACGGGTCGACGGATGAGCTGAACGACGATATCGGGAGGCGGGAGACTGAAATACTTCGTCGTCGGACACAGGAGACACATCTTGCCGAGATATGCGAGGAGGCGAAAACCGCCAGATACGATGCGGCGGCGGCCCATACGGCAGCCGAGGAGATTTTTGCCGCCGCAGAACGTACGCTTCGTACTGATGAGGAGTCGTTTGATCAGGCACTTCTTCAGCGCGGTCTTACCCGTGACGCATACAACAGTGCTCTGATGAGTGATGATGATGTTCGCGCGGCTTTGGAGAAACTGAAGAGGTATCGGGAACTTCGTTCTTCGATTGACGGGCAGATCGGGCTTTTGAAGAAAAAAACCGAGGGACACACATTCATTGATATTTCCCTTCTTACCTCCCGGCTTGCCGAAGAGGAGGGCCGATATGCAGCGCTTCAGCAGGAGGAAAAAACTCTTGGATACCGGATCATGCAGAACTCGGCAGCTCTGTCGGATATCTCGAAGTTTTTGGAAAAGTATGCTGCTGCATCCGCCGAGTACACGGAACTGCTGGATCTTTCCCGTGCGGCGAACGGTGATGCGACAGGGTCTGCGGTCCGGATGAAGTTTGAGGAGTATGTGCAGTCTGCGTATCTGGGGCGTATTCTTGAGAAGGCGAACATTCGCCTGCATGCGATGACGGACGGGCGGTTCCGTATTGTACAGCGGAGTGCGGCGACCGATCAGCGCAGGAAAGAGGGACTTGAGATGGATGTTATTGATTTCTATACCGGAAAACAGCGGCCCGCGTCGACACTTTCCGGCGGTGAGTCGTTTAAGGCTGCTCTGTCTCTTGCGCTCGGACTGTCGGATGTTATCATGGAGACTTCCGGCGGCATTGAACTGGATGCTCTGTTCATCGATGAAGGGTTCGGGTCGCTTGATACCGTGTCACTGGATCAGGCGATTGAGACACTGGCAACACTTTCCGCGCCGCGAACCGGCAGGCGGCTTATTGGCATTATTTCGCATGTTGAGGATCTGCGCCAGAGAATCGAGAAGAAGATCGTGGTCGTGAAAAATCCTGACGGCAGTACGGCGAAGGTTGTCGTGTGATTTTTTCGGGCAGGATGATGTGTTTTTGGAGGACTCTCTCCTCTGGCTTTTCTTCGTGTTGAAATAGTGTAC
>CAZABQ010000015.1:0-10963 GCA_964483485.1 uncultured Methanomicrobiales archaeon | reverse complement strand
GAGCGAGATTCGCGTGGATTTGCGGTTCTTTCTTCATCCTTCCCACTCAACAGTACATAATCACCAAAAAAAGCCACAGAAGAGATTTTTCCTTAGTCGGCACATTCAAAAAATTTATGAGTGGACAGCTGTTTCCAGATGCTCCTGCTTTTTCTGGCAGCACTCTCCCTCACACGTTCCCCCGATGAACGGGCAGACCGACATAGAGAAATCCGCCATGGGATGACCCTTGCTTTTAATCTCGAACTCTTTATACCAGCCGAACGCTGCCCGTTTCGTATCCACACCTTCTGCGATGAGTTTTCCCTGAATCATTTTTAAGATCCACTGCGAAATTCCCGGGCATCCCAGCTCGGAGGCAAGATGCGCATAGGGAAACAGCATCACCCGCTGTGCCTTCAGTCGTCCGAGACGGACGAGAATACTCTCGACCGTTGCTGTGACCGTTAGTTCGGGATTGACCTCATCGGACTTTTCCACGCAGCAGAACAGCAGAACACCGTTCAGCATCTCGTCTTCTCTGACCGGGTCAGGTTCTGCGATCTTGGTTTTTTTCGTAACTTTATACCAGACACGGTCCGCGTGAATTCCAAGTATTTTCATGTTAGTTTCTCTCTGCCATGTTTGAAAGCTGTTCGCTTGTCAGCATTCCGACAACTTTCCCTGCCGCCACAACCGGCAGGGCCGAGATGTGATGCTGATCGAGTATTCGTGCCGCGTCCCGGAGTGTCTCGTTCGGCGACACACTTACCACATTCTTTGTCATGATCTCTTCCAGCATCATGTGCTCTCCTGCGACTGCTTTGGCAATATCCCAAGAGGTCACAATACCGCAGAGGGTACCGTTTGAGTCCAGAACCGGCAGATGATTGACCTCGCGATCAATCATCGTCGCTGCGGTTGCCCGGATTGTGGCACATCCGCAGATGGTCGGCGGGTCACGGATCATAATGTCTGCGACTGTTTTGGGAGTCAGGAATCTGCCGATCAGATAGTTCATCTGATCATCTTCAAGCAGGAATCCGTCGTGCCCGAACCCTGACATAACCTCAGTGTACTGTACGTCTTTTCCGGTACTGTTGAGCGCCATTACCATCTCTTCGGACAGATACGGCGGATACAGCCAGTCGGTGGAGACTGACAGAACCAGAAATTTGGCATCGGTCTCTTTCAGACCGTCGGACAGCGATCCGTTCTTTGTCAGATCATAATAATCGATGGCTTTGGTGATGTAGAGATACGAGTTTGGATCAAACCGCTGTACAAAGCTTCTGCCCTGATGCTTCAGATAACTTTCCACGCTGAACTCAGTTTCAAAATCGTAACCATACGCGGTTTTTTCCTGAAGTCTTCGTCCGAATTTTTTATGCATCGACTGATCGGACAGATACGTAATATGGGCCATCATACGGGCGAGCGAGAGGCCATGGTCGGGCCGCTCGTCTACGGGATACCGCCCGCCTTTCCAGGCAGGGTCAGTCATGATCGCAGCGCGGCCTACTGCGCCGAATGCGATATGCATCGGCGTTGAGTAGCCGGCGGCGGCAATTACGACAATCCTGCGGGCAAACCCGGGGAACTCTACACTCCACTGGAGAGACTGCATGCCGCCCATTGAACCGCCTACGACCGCGTAGAGGTCGCGGACACCTATGTCTACGAGAAAACTGTGCTGGGCTGCGACCATATCGCGAATGGTGACCACCGGAAAGTCGGGACCGTACGGGAGCTTTGTCTTCGGGTTGATAGAGGCAGGGCCGGTTGATCCTTTACACCCGCCGATGACGTTTGTTGCAATAATGCAGTAACGGTCGGTGTCGAGCGCTTTTCCGGGACCGATGACGCCGTCCCACCATCCCGGATGTTTGTCTCCCGTATGCATACCTGCTGCATGGGCATCTCCGGAAAGGGCGTGACAGACGAGAATCGTATTTCCCGGGGCGGGAGGGCAGCCGTACTGCTCATAGGCGATGACAACGTTTGCGAGAACAGCCCCTGATTCGAGGTGCAGCGGCGACGTCAGGGTATGATACTGGGTTACGACATTTCCCACCGATCCGCCGATCACAGCCTTCCTCCCGAGAGTATTGTATTGATGATTTTTGGTGTCATGATATATTCACCGGCAAATTCACACTGTGATTATATTGGTTCGGACAGTGTTTAAAGTATCTGTTTTTGGCAGTACAAATCAGGTCGGGGAAAAAATAGGGGAATGCCGATTTAGAAATCGGTCATTACACGGAACTGGTCGATCTCTTCGGAGTCGAGCTCTGCGAGGAAAGACTCTGCTGCGTTCTTGATGTCTTTGCTTGCGGTGATGGCTCGACCGACGACGACGACGTCTGCACCTGCGGCGAGTGCTTTCTTGACGACCGGCACGCGGATACCGCCTGCGGTTGCGACCAGAATCTTCGCATTATACTTTGCTGCGACTGCCTTGATCTTCTTAATGTCGCCCCAGCTGTATTCACCGCTTGCTTCCTTGTCGATTGCACGGTGCATCTCGACATACTGCGGGAGAAGGGCTGCTCCGCCCATCTTTGCGAGGCTTTCAATCAGTTTTGCCGGCTCGTCAACATTCAGCATATCGATGATTGCATAGATTCCGCACTTCTTCGCCTCTTTAATGAATGAGGCAATGGTCTCAACCGGGGCAAGACCGGATACAACTGCTGCGTCACCGCCTGCGTTGGAGACCATGCGGGCTTCAAGGTTACCGGTATCGAGTGTCTTTAAGTCTGCGACGATGAAACAGTTCGGGCGGATCTTACGAATTTCGCCGATAACGCTTAAGCCGAACTGTTTAATGAGTGGGGTTCCTGCTTCAAAGATGACATGATCGTTCTGCGGAACGTCACGGAGAACACGCTCCACCTGCTTCATGTCGACAAGGTCCATGGCGACCTGCAGATACGGCGGGTTCCAGAGCCGCTGGACCTTGAATCCCATTACGCCGTGGGCTGCCCGGTCTTTCTCCTTAAGGACAGTTGCGGTGTCCGGGAACTTGTCAAGTGCGCGGGAAAGTGCGAGGCGGGTTGCACCATAGTTGAAGCGGTACAGCTTGTTGAAGTCCTTTGCATCCGGGGAGATAAAGACACTTGCGACAATGACCACGTCGTCAACGTCCATTCCGGTAAAGATTCCGTCCTCAAGCGCGTCGGCAACTGCTTTGGAAACAGCAGCCTGAGCAGGGCCGAAGATCTGGGTTACCTGCTCGGTGTGTTTGAGGGTAACTTTCGGCACAATCAGAACTGCCGGTTTTGGAAGGAGGTTCGGACGGATGACGCCAAGAAGCGGGGTGTGCCCTGCGGAAAGCTGGGTCAGGCCGTTTGCAAATGCCGTTCCGACCGGTCCCATCTTGTCACCGATCATAAGGTCGATGTGGGCAAGTTCTGCTCCATCGCCAACGAGTGCTTCGCCAATCAAAAACATAGAAAAAATCTCTGCATTAGCGTTGGTTTTGCAACCCTATAAAGACGACGTGACCCGTGTTTACCGGCTGCCTGAGTATTTCCTGTGTGACTCGTCCATTTCCGCCAGATTGGAGAGAGTACTGCCGGTGACCCGGTAAACCGTCCAGTCACTCATCGGCTCTGCGCCGAGCGAGAGATAAAAATCGATGCTTGTACGATTCCAGTCAAGGCACCACCATTCAAGACGTCCGCATTTGCGCTCCACCGCAATCGCGGCGAGTCGTGCGAGGAATGCTTTGCCAAATCCTTTTCCCCGGTAGTCCGGCATCACGTACAGGTCCTCCAGATACATTCCGGCGCGTCCGAGGAACGTGGAGAAGTTATGAAAAAACAGGGCGAACCCGACAGGTGTGCCGTTGAACTCTCCGATCAGTACTTCGGCCTTCTGTTTTTCAAACAGCCACTCGAAAAGCAGCTCCGGGGTAGCCACAACCTCGTGTTCCAGATGTTCGTATCTGGCAAGACTTTGGATGAACTCCAGTATCACGGGGATATCTTCCCGCACGGCAAATCGTATCTGAAAATCCTGCATCGTATCTCTTTTACAGGATTAGATGTCGATGAGATAAGCAAACTTCGGTGACGCATATCCAAGCATCTTCCACTGCCGGTACAGGTGTTCTCTGCCTGAGGCACTGTTGCTCTTATATGCATCCCGCAGCAGCGCCACATCAGGGTCGCATCCGGGTTTACTGATTCTCTTATACGCTTCCGCAAACGCATAGGCGCTCACCAGCGCGGGAGATATTCCTTCACAGATGGGATTCAGGAGATTTGCGGCATCACCGGCAAGAAAGATCCTTCCCTCACCTGTATCGATCGGATTACTTGGAGCCACATACGGAAGTGTTCCGTATTCTTCATGCAGGATATTACCAAGCTTTGCGTGAGCTTCCTTTGTGAGATATTCCACGAATTTTTTGTAGTATTGCGGCAGTTGGGACGAGTCCCGTCCGCTTACTGCGATGGTCACGTATTCATCCTTGACGCAGCACCAGGCCGCATATCCCGAAAACTCCTTCTGAAGGTACGCGTGGAAGTAGGTTGGATCCAGATCAATCGATCCAGAACTGTACGTCTGATACGTCACAATATGCTCTCCCGGCGAGTGTCTCAGTGTTCTTCTAACGATACTCTCTGTACCGTCACAGCCAAGAAGAACACGCCCTTTTTCTTCCTGAACATCTGGGCCAAGAAAGGTGACTGCAACATGACTGTTCTCCGATCGAAAACCGGTTACTTCCGTGTTTTCCCGGATTGTTGCTCCTGCATCTCCAGTTTCTGCAGCCATCCAGTAGTCGAAGAGATTCCTCCATACATTGAGACCCTGCCCCTCAACAGTGGACTTCACCCGCCGCTCGTTGACCAGAATGAGGCCTCTGTTGATCGGAATGTCGCTAAGGACTGCCTGCGGAATCTGACCGAACACATATTCGGCGAGGGCAACGGATTTTCGGACGAGTACTCCGTTACAGGATTTTTCCCGCATCAGAGGGTTCTTTTCGGCAACGAATACCGAATATCCTGCATCAACAAGCATCTTTGCCGCGGCACAGCCGGCGGGTCCCCCACCTGAGATAATGACATCGTACACCGTTATTTGCCTTCCTTGCCGGTGACATGAGCTATGTCGATTGCCGCAACGGTTGTTCGGTCAGTATTTTTGCGGATATACTCCAGAGCACTGTCATGATACGCGGCAGAGTATTTGTTCATCAATGCTTCCAGTGCGGTCTGTTTCTCCAAAGCGTCGGTGACCAGTCGTGCTGTTCCAAAGAGTATGACTGAGCGGTATGCTGTGTCAAACTTTTTTGGAATCACTTCTGCTGATTCAACGACCGCGAAGGATACGCGGGGATTTTCCCGGAGGTTATCGATTTTGTGTCCCTCATGAGCAGAGTGAACATATATGGTGCTGTCGAGAAGAACATAGTTCAGCGGGACGGCATACGGCTGACCGCAGGCGTCGACAGTGGCAAGCGTTCCCCAGACTCCGTTCCGAAGAATATCTCCAGTCTCAGGGTCTGAAAGCTGCGAGTTTTTGCGCCGCATCGGTCTCATAATTACTAATACGGTCTGATAGTATTAAAGAGAGCAGTTCCTGCAAAAATACAGTTGTTTTCTAAAACTCACCATGAGTTTGTGTGAGATATTTCCCAAAGATAGATTGAAGCAACACTTCCGTAGGGTGAATAGCGGGCACGCAGTTCTTCAAATTCGGCTTTGGAAAGTGACGGTAGATTGTAGAGTCGCATAATGCCTCTCTGAATCCCGAGATCATGCCGGCTCAGGATATCCGGTCGCTCCAGTGAGTGAAGAAGCATCATCTCCGCTGTCCACACCCCGACACCCGGTAGTGCGGTGAGTTCTTGTAGTATCTGTTCATCAGCCTTTTCCCGAAGAGATGAGGTGTCAAGTCTTCCTGAGACGGCAGCATCGGCAATACCGCAGATATATCCGGCCTTTCTTTTTGACATGCCAAACTGCTGTATCTCGTCAGCTCCTGCTGCGGCGATCGTTTCCGGGGTGATACTGTCTCGGTATGCATCCTTCATGCGGCCCCAGACGGTTTCTGCGGCTTTTGCTGAAACCTGCTGCCCGACAACGCTGTAAATCAGTGCTGAGAACAGATCCGGGATAACCGGGCGGTTCGGGTGACCGAGTCGGTTGATTGCCGCTCCTAAAATCGGATCACGTGCCTTAAGCCCGGTAATCTCTGTATCTCCGTACGAAAAATACTGCATGGTTTTTTCTCCTTTTACTCAAGGTATGTTCATGCTCTCATTAAGTAGTATTCGGCCCTGCGAAGGCAAAGGTTCATGTTACATACCCAACCATGTATTTTGTATAGAGGTTACGTGTTCATGGGGTTGAAAAGCTGGGTTGTCCCACAGGATAAAGTCTTTTTTGAGCTCTTCGAAGAACAGGCTGAAATTGCCTGTGAAGCAGCCGATCTTTTACAAAACATTTTTGCTGACTATACTGATATTCCGGAAAAATACCGGCAGATGAAGGATCTTGAACATCGCGGCGATGCTATGGCGCATCGGGCATATGATGAGCTGAACCGGACTTTTATCACTCCCATTGAACCTGAAGAAATCTCCCGTCTTACTACTGCTCTTGATGATGTAATCGATTTTATCGATTCCGGGACAAATATGCTCCTCATCTATGAAATTGAGCAGCCGGACGAGTTCATGGTGGCGTTTGCCTCGGTTATTCGTCAGGCTACTGAGGAGATACGGACCGGCGTTGCGGGACTTCGCACCCTCAATGATCCTGAGACGATCAAAGGATGCTGTATTGAGATTAATCGTCTTGAAAATCAGGCGGATGATATCCTGTCGCATGCCCTGCAAAATCTCTTTAAGACAAAAGATCCCGTCAAAATCATCAAGTTCAAGGATATCTACGAACATTTTGAGATTGCCACCGACAAATGTGAAGATGTTGCCGATGTCTTTGCCTCGATATTAATCCGCCACACGTGAGTTCAATGGATGCAAACACCATTATTATCATCCTCGGCATTGTGATTGCGCTCGCGTTTAACTTCTCCAACGGGAGAAACGATGCGTCAAACACTATAGCCACCGTGATAGCGACGCGTGCCCTTGCTCCGCGGACTGCGATTCTTATTGCATCCGTCTGTTGTCTTGCGGGTCCTTTCATTTACTCGACCGCTGTTGCAAAAACGATTGGAAAGGGTATTGTGGATCCCGGAATTTTCACTCCTGTTTTACTGTTTATCGGACTTATCGGTTCGGTTCTCTGGGTCAATTCCTGTTCGCATTATGGTATTCCGGTATCGTCATCTCATGCCCTTGTCGGAGGACTGATGGGTGCAGGTCTTGCCGCCGGTGGTATCTCCGCTGTTTTCTGGCCTGATCCGACGCTTGCTGTCTGGACCGTTATCTATCTTGCCGCAGGGGCAGTTATCGGCGGGGTAGTTATGGCAGTTGTTGCCCTGCTCGCTCATGATCCGGTAAAGATGTATGCGGTGCTTGGTGCTGCTGCCGGCGCCATCATCGCGATTCCTCTTCTGATGATTCTGGATCTGTTTGTGATCAAGGGTCTGCTGGCGATCGTTCTCTTTATCTGTGTGTCTCCGGCGCTTGGTCTGATTGTTTCCTATCTTTTTACCACGGCGGTTACGAAGATCATGGCAAATACCCGTCATCCTACAAAGATGAACAAATGGTTTCAGCGTGCCCAGATTGTGGGGTCAGGATTTCAGGCAATGAGTCTTGGAGGAAACGATGCCCAGAATGCGATGGGTATTATCATGGCGATTCTGATTGCCGGCGGGTTTATTGCGTCAAACGGGGAGCTGCCGTTATGGGTGATTGTGCTTTCGGCTCTGGCAATTTCCCTTGGTATTCTTTCGGGCGGCTGGAAGGTTATTAAGAAGATGGGGTCCGGTATTACGAAGATTCGGCCGTATCAGGGTTTTTCGGCGTCGATTTCAGGCGGTCTTGTGCTGTCGTTTATGACGATGTTTGGTGTTCCGGTTTCAACGACGCATGTTGCTACGGGAACGATCATGGGTACGGGTGTTACCCGGGGAACCGGTGCGGTGAAGTGGGGTGCGGTCCGTCAGATGGTGACGGCCTGGGTCCTGACGATCCCTGCTGCTGCGGCAGTTTCGGGTGTCTGCTATCTTGTTGCCCGGGCAATCTTCGGATTTTAAAACATCAGTGATATGCCGTAGATGACGCAGGCAATTGCGACGATCATGAGGACGATATACATGAGTCCGGGTCTGGGTGTTTCCTCAGCCATACTCCTTATCTTTCTTTCATCCAGAGAGTTTATGCGTTGCGCCTCCTAAATAATAGAGCAATGATCAATATTCGTAGAGACGTCTGCGGTTACTGCGGTGCATGTGTGTCCGTCTGTCCGCAGGGTTCGCTGGAACTCATCGATGCGTATCTCACCGTTGACACGGAAACCTGCAAAGATAAGTGTAAGATCTGTTCGATTGTGTGTCCTCTCGGTGCTATTGAGTGGGTGGAAAAATGAAAGAGGCATATGATGTTCTGGTGATTGGCGGAGGGCCGGGCGGAGCTCTCGCTGCAAAGGCTGTGGCAGAGTCCGGTCTTTCGGTTCTTCTCGTGGAAAAGCGTCCGGCAATCGGTGCACCGGTCCGGTGTGCGGAGGGTATCGGGAAAGATGCTCTTGCCGAGTTTATTGAGGCGGATCCGAAGTGGATTGCCGCAGATCTTGAGCGTGCCGTGCTGGTCGGTCCTGATGGAACGAGGTTTTCCATCGGTGGGGAGGCCGCAGGCAGTAAGGTCGGTTACGTGCTGGACCGCAAGGTCTTTGACCGCGAGCTGGTCTGGCGTGCGGCAGAGGCAGGTGCGGAGATTCAGGTCCATGCACGTGCATCTGCCCCGATTATGATTGATGGTAAGCTGCAGGGTGCCGTTATCCACCAGCATGGGAAGACGTATGAGGTCCGTGCAAAAGTGGTGATTGCGGCTGACGGTGTGGAGTCGAAGTTCGCGAAGTGGGTCGGGATGGCTACGACTGTTCCGCTCGCGGAGATTGAGACGTGCGCACAGTATATTGTAAATGATATCGATATTGACCCGAAGGCAAACGTGTTCTATATTTCCAATGAGGCATGTCCGTGGGGATATATCTGGATTTTCCCGAAGGGTCCGCGCTGTGCGAACATTGGTATCGGTATTGCCGGTACGAAGTCGGGCGAGGGTCACCGGGCGAAGGATTATCTTGATGCGTATCTTGCTAAGGAGTTCCCGAACGGTAAGATAACCGAGTTGATTGTGGGCGGTGTGTCTGCCTGTAAGCCACTTTCGTGTACTGTTGCGGACAACTTAATTGTTGTTGGTGATGCGGCACGGCTTTCTGATCCGATTACGGGCGGAGGTATCTACAATGCGATGTACACCGGTAATCTTGCCGGAACTGTTGCGGCAACGGCTGTGAAGAACGGCGACTGTTCCAAGAAGGCGCTGATGATCTATGATACGACCTGGCGCGAGGGACCGGTTGGTAAGACGCTTGCCCGCAACTATGCGGTGAAGGAGTCGTTTATCAAGATGGATGATAAGAAGCTGAACTCGATTGTCCACTCGATGAGCGATCTGGAGATTGCTGATCTGAGCGTGAAAAAGCTGGTGCTTGCGATCTTCAAGGCAAATCCGTGGCTGGCTCTTGAACTGCCGCATCTGCTGAAAGCACTTTAAATATTATTTTTTTCAAGATACGATGAAAGATGCGTATGATGTTGTTGTAGTCGGTGCGGGTCCTGCCGGTGCAATGGCGGCACAGGAAGCAGCAGTACGCGGAGCGTCGGTTCTTCTTGTGGAGAAGCGTCCGGCGGTCGGGGTGCCGGTGCGGTGTGCGGAAGGTATTGTTACGCGGGATCTTCTGGAGTTTGTCAGGCCTGATCCGAAGTGGGTTTCGGCGACTATTCGTCGGGCGAAGTTCGTCGGACCGGACGGCAGGAGTTTTCAGATCTCCGGTAAGACCGATGGCGAGGTTCTTGGTTATACGCTGGACCGTAAGATTTTTGATCGCGAACTGGTGATGCGTGCGGCTGATGCCGGTTCTGATGTTGCGGTGCATGCCCGTGCGGTGCCGCTCGTGGAGGATGGTTGTGTTTCCGGCGTGATTGTTCATCAGCACGGGAAGGTCCGTGAGGTCTGTTCCAACGTGGTGATTGCGGCTGACGGTGTGGAGTCGAAGTTTGCGAAAGCTGCGGGTATGGATACGACAGTACCGCTTGCGGACGTGGATTCCTGTGCGCAGTATGTGGTTGCGGATATTGATATCGATCCTGAGATGAATGTGTTTTACTGGAGTAATCGTGACTGTCCCCATGGGTATATCTGGGTCTTTCCGAAGGGTCCGCGCTGTGCGAATGTGGGTGTCGGTATTCCCGGTACGAAGTCGGGTGAGGGTCACCGGGCGAAGGATTATCTTGATGCGTATGTTGCCCGGGAGTTTCCAAACGGGAAGGTTACGGAACTGATTGCGGGCGGTGTTTCTACTTGTAAGCCGCTTTCATGTACGGTTGCGGACCGGCTGATTGTGTGCGGTGATGCGGCGCGTCTGTCGGATCCGTTTACGGGCGGCGGGATTTATCAGGCGCTGTTTTCAGGGAGGCTCGCGGGAGCTTCAGCGGCAGAGGCTGCTGCTTTTGGTGACTGTTCTAAAAAGGCGCTCATGACGTATGATGCTGCGTGGAGAGGCAGCCGTATGGGGAAGTTTTTGTCGCGGTCGTATCTGATCCGGGAGGTGTTTTTCCGGATGGATGATGCGATGCTTGCGGATGTTATCGGGTCGGTCCCGGATCTGCATCTTGATGAGGTGACGATTCCTTCTGTGCTCACGGCGATGCTGAAAAGCAATCCATGGCTTGCGATGAAGTTTCCCAAGCTTTTGCTGCACCGGGAGTAATCCTGTTTTTTGTACGGGTTTGCTCTCGGGCTTTTCTTCGTGATGGTTGTACTGTT
>CAZABQ010000014.1:1720-27268 GCA_964483485.1 uncultured Methanomicrobiales archaeon | reverse complement strand
AAAGAGATTCCGTTCGTTTTTATCAACAAGCAGGCAGACATCGGTGCTGCATGCGGCCTTGATGTCGGCTGCACTGCGGTTGCAATTGTAAAGGTCGGCAAAGGCAAGGAAATCGTCGAGGACCTTGCAAACCAGATTAAGGCACTCAGAGGATAAATACCATGCCTGATGATGCAACGCCAGCAGAAGTCATTGAGGTTATCGGCCTTACGGGTATGCACGGAGAGGCATCCCAGATTAAATGCCGTGTACTTGATGGCTCGAACAAGGGGCGGATTATCACCCGCAACACCTTCGGTCCGATCCGCGAGGGTGACATCCTGATGCTCCTTGAGACAGAACGTGAAGCAAAGAAGCTCTCGAGACGGTGAGGAAGACAAAATGGTTGACGTATATACCTGCAGTTACTGCGGCAAGCAGCTTGAGCCGGGAACCGGCAAACTGTTCGTCAGAAAAGACGGCGCAGTCTTCTACTTCTGCTCTTCCAAATGCCAGAGCAACTACAAGCTTGGTCGCCTCTCGCGCCGTGTTGCATGGACTGCAGCAGGACGCAAGGCACGCGGCAAGGAGTAAAACCATGGAACGCACCTTTGTCATGATCAAGCCGGACGGTGTCCAGCGTGGTCTGATCGGTGAGATTCTTTCCCGCTATGAAAAGAAGGGGTTCAAGATTGTCGCCGCAAAGTTCGGTGTTCTGCCGGAATCAATTGTGGACAAACACTACGAGGAGCACCTCGCAAAGCCGTTCTACCCGGGAATGAAGGCATACATTACCTCAGGCCCCGTGTTCCGCTTTGTCCTTGAGGGCGAGAACGTTATTGCAACAGTCCGCAAGATGAACGGCGCAACCAATCCGGCAGAGGCCGCACCCGGCACTGTCCGCGGTGACTATGCCCTTTCAATCGGCAAGAATGTGATTCACGCATCCGACGCCCCCGAAAGTGCAGCCCGCGAGATTGGAATCCACTTTACCGCAGCAGAGCTTGTCTCGTACGAAAAGATCGACGAGACTCAGCTCTACGAGTAAAGTTCCCGGATCTTTTCCGGAACATTTTTTTTATTTCGTGTTCTTTCCCGGTAAAACGGCTTTGTCCATAAAGTCCTGCGACTCATGGAAACCATTGAAAAAAAGGATCAGGGAAGCGCTGCGCTTTGCAGGCACAGCGCTGGTTCAAATTACTTCCTCAGATAATCATATGCCGACAGCAGCGCCTTCACGCCTTCGCCGACGGATGATGCAATCTGCTTTGCGGCAACCGACGTAGAATCCCCCGCAGCAAAAAATCCGGGAACATTTGTCTTGCAGTCAATATCCACAAGGATCTCCCTCTCCGCATTCATCGCGACAAATCCTTCAAACATTGCAGTATTGGGATCAAGTCCGACACCGAGGAACGCACCATCAACCTTGAGTTTCTTCTCGGGAGATGATTTCACAATTGATGCGAGGAATCCTTTCTTCTGCTGAGGCGCGGCATCGACCGGCATCATCCTGATGTACTCAAGCAACATTCCGCCGCCGAACTCGGTAATAGTAAACCCGGTATGAAACGTTACGTTCTTCATCGCAGTCAGCCGCCCGATAAGCACCGCATCAGCATCCAGGGGAGTTGCGGAGATAACATGGACCTGCGCCGCAATTCCCGCCATTTCAATTGCCATATCCATTGCCGTATTACCGCCGCCGAGAATCGCCACCGTTTTCCCTTTGTACAGCGGCCCGTCACACGTCGTACAGACAGCAATTCCTTTCCCCAGATACTCTGCCTCTCCCGGCGCACCGCTAAGACGCGGCGATCTACCGGTAGCGGCAATTACTGCTTTTGCAGTGTACTCTTTTTCCGAAAGGGTACTGATAACAAACCTGCCGTCAGCAGAGGAAAGAGAAAGCCCTACATCCTCAACAATGACCGCACCTGCGGCGCGGGCATGCTCGGCGAACTTCTGCATAAGATCATCGCCGGAAATATCAGGAACTCCCGGATAGTTTTCAACAGAACTGCTCTTCGTTGCCATACCGCCAACAGCTCCGCCGATAACGAGCGTCTCAAGTCCTTTCCGACCTGCATACATTGCCGCGGAAAGACCTGCCGCACCCGACCCGATAATAATCAGCTCATGATCTTTTGGGACCTCCTTTGCCTCTGCGACCGGGGAAGGTGTATCAAGAAGGGCTGCAACCTTCATGAGATCATCGCCGATAACAATCTGCCCGTCAATGATCGTAACCGGAACACCCCGCTGCCCGGTAAGCTCGATCATTTTGGTTAAGGCCGGCTCATCCTTACCGACATCATAATTGGTATAGGAGACATTCTGTTTTGCGAGGAACCCTTTCAGATTGCGGCAGTGAGGACAGCCTTCAAGGGAATACACGATTACCTCATGAGTCATACGTGAATTGTTTCTCACGCTGACCATTAATACCCTGTGATAGGGGGAAAAAAGATTAGTATTTTTTAATGTGAATCGGTTCTGCCGGCACTGTATCGGGTTCGTCCTCAAACGGGGTAAGATTATCCACTTTCTTGATACCAATCGCATGGACCATCACATCACCAAAGATGGTGAAGCGGCGGACAACCATACCAACAACCTCCACATTGTCGCCAACGGCAACCGCAAGATCAAGCGGCACGGATTTTTTTGCGGAGATGGCAGCAGACCCGTCAAAGATGGTAAGTGCCGGACGACAGAGCCACTCGCCCTTTTTAGCCTGAACAACTCCTTCAACCCGGACCGGTTTACCCAGCGAACGCAGATTGATGTTTTTGATTCTCACGCGCTTGGACTCAGCCTCATACTCAGGAAGAAGGCGGATATACTGAGTACCCACACTGTAGCTGTTGTAAATAGGAATGATCAGCAGTGCAAGGGACAGAGGAATACCCCAGATCAGATATGCAGGATCATGCGTCCCAAAGTAGGACATCACGAATAATCCCAGGAAAAATATCACCACCGCGATATGCAGGGGGGAGATACCGATTGTTATACCACGAATTTTCATACTTCACACAAAGTCCCGGGATGCCGGAATTCTTACTGTAAATACATTCCGCTCCCATAAATAGATGTATAGTCTGCAAGTTTCGGAAATGAAAAAGAGGTGGATTGAAATGCCGGCGTTCATTACCGGAGTTTCAATCTCATTGAATTGCGATTATTTTGCTTCGCAAAGGGCGCAAATCTCAGTCTTGTAGCAGTAGTAGTAGATAACTGCCATGAAGATTGCCGCACCAACAATGTTACCGATTGTGGACCAGATGATGTTGCTTGTCCACATGGTACCCCAGTTCAGGATTGCAGTATCTGCTCCTCCGTTGGCAATTGCATTGGTAATGATACCTGCGGGGATGAAGTACATGTTTGCGACACAGTGTTCAAAGCCGGAAGCAACGAAAGCCATGATCGGGAACCAGATTGCAACAATCTTGCTGATTACATCGTCGGCTGCAAGAGCGAGGAAGATTGCAAGACAGACAAGCCAGTTACAAAGAATACCTTTGAAGAAGACGGACAAAATACCCATTGGACCGAAGTAGGATACTTTTGCCGTTGCAATAGCAATAGCTCGGGTTCCAAACGCCGTGACAGTTGCAACACCTGCTGCGTCCCATGCGGTGTACGGACCATAGCTGACGAGAACTGCCATAAAGAGCGATCCAATCAGGTTACCGATATACACAACAATCCACAGATATATGAGACCTTTCAAAGAAGTCTGACCCTGAAGAATTGCCATTGGAGCAAACATTGCATCACCAGTGAAAAGTTCGGCACCAGTGAGAACTACGAGAATTAAACCAATCGGGAAAAGAATACCCGTGATAATCTGACCAAAGCCTGCACCAAGAACTGCTGCAACGCCGGTCGAACCAACAGTTGCAAGTGCTGCTCCCATTGCGATGTAAGCACCCGCAAGGAAGGCACGGACAAACATGTTGCCTGCAGGCAGACAGCACTTGGACTTGCCTGCCGTACCAATTTTGACGCAAACCTGCGCCGGGCTGAATGTTACCATAAATACACACCTCACACCTCTTTCGCCAGATAAGCAAGCGTACAGAGTTGTGTTATTTCAGAATTGGAGGAGGGCGTATTTATAACCAGTCTATTGATTCTGCCGGAATTACGCCGTGGATTGATCAGATTTCTGCGGAGAGTATATTTAATCAATTTAATAAACAAAATTAGTTAAATAAAATATAGCGTTATTGCGGCTCAGATATACTGCGCGTAGGACGCTCGATCGGGAAAAGCCGGAAGGAGATACAGGTATCAGGAGAAAAAAGGGTGTTGATATCCCAGTCGTAAAATATCTCTATCCCCCTGTAACAACAGATTTTATAGGGTAAAAAACGTAGAATATCCCATAGTGAAAGAGGCAATTCTCACGGAACGACAGAAAACCGTTCTACAGTGCAGGAAAATGGGCATGACTCAACAGCAGATAGCAGATATGCTCAAAACCAACAAATCCAATATCAGCCTCATTGAAAAATCTGCTCTGAAAAATGTTCGCATGGCAAAGGATGTTCTGGAGTTCGTGTATTCCATGGACGCAGCCCACACATGCGTGCTTGCACGCGGTACCAACATCAATCAGGCGCCGCAGGTTCTTTACGAAGCAGTTCAGCCGCTTGGAATCAAAATACAATACGATATCGGTGCGCTGGTCATGCAGATCCGCACAGCAGTTCCGGAAAAACTGCGGGACAACCAGGTCAGATCCGACATTCACATCTACCTCAACGAAAACGGCATACTCTATATTGGATGACGGCAATGAACCTGAAGTACGTTCCCACCACCTGCCCTTACTGCGGCACGGGATGCAGTCTGTATCTGGTAGTACAGGATGGCAACGTAATCGGCACTGCCCCGCGTCCACGCTCGCCGGTAAACGAAGGAAAACTCTGTCCGCGCGGAATGTCGGCATGGGAGTTTGTGGCAAGTCCCCACCGGTTAACACAGCCGTTGATTCGAACCAACGGAAAACTCGTCCCGGCAACATGGGATAAAGCGATTGCCTGCATTGCAGAACGATTCAAACAGTACCAACCTTCCGAGTGCTGCGTTCTCTCCTCACCGCGAACATCCAACGAAGACAACTACGTGATGATGAAGTTCGCCCGGGGCGTCCTGAAAACAAATCATATCGATCACTGCGAGAGATTATGTCACGCATCCATCGTCGAACCTCTTGCGGACTCGTTCGGATATCAGGCAATGACCGGCAGTATCCCGGGCCTTGCAGAGGCGAACTGCATCTTTGTTATCGGATCGAATGCGTTTGCACAGCACCCGCTCATCGGCCGCCGCATTCTTGAGGCACAACGTCGCGGCGCGACCTGCATCTGTGCAGACCCGCGCAAAACATTCACCAGCTCGCAGGCTGACCTGCATCTTCAGTTCCATGCCGGAACCGACATCATGCTTCTGAACGGAATCATGCACGAAATTCTGGCACAAAATCGACAGGATACCGGATTTATTACTGCACGAACCCGAGGATTTGACGATTTCAGAAAAATAATGGCGCAACCGGAGTATGCTGCGGAGCGCGTGGCAGACGCAACGGGTGTGCCGGCAGACCAGATCCGACGTGCCGCAGAACTGCTCGCAAAACCCGGATGCTCAATCCTCTACTCATCCGGCATCACCAAACAGGGAAACAGCGCGGAAAATATTCACAGTCTGGCAAACCTGCAGCTCCTGACCGGAAACGTCGGCCGCCCGGGTACCGGAATACATCCGCTGCGCGGTCAGAACAACATTCAGGGCGCCTGCGATATGGGCGCGCAGCCATTCTTCTTTACCGGATATCAGCGTGTCGATGACGGCGCTGTTCAGAGAAAATTTGCAAATGCCTGGAATTTTTCAGACGGCATTGCTCCTGCCAAAGTGGGTTATGAAATCACGGAAATGATGGACACCATGCTTTCCGGAAACGGCGAGCTGAAAGCCATGTACATCATGGGAGAAAATCCCGTACTTTCCGACCTTGACATAAACCATGCCAAAAACGCTCTCGAAAAACTTGAGTTTCTCGTGATACAGGATATTTTCCTCAACGAGACCGCCGCATATGCAGATGTCGTCTTACCTGCCGTCTGTTTTGCAGAACGTGACGGAACCCAGACCAACACCGAACGCCGCGTCCAGCGCTGGCACAAAGCTGCCGAACCTCCGGGTCAGGCAAAAGCCGACTGGGAAATCATCGCTGCCGTTGCATCAGAAATGGGGTACGCAGAACAGTTTGCATGGACATCGTATGCGGACATCTTCACCGAACTCGCCTCCCTCACACCGCAGTATGCAGGTATCACCTACGATCGTCTTACGTCAGCAGACGGAGTACAGTGGCCCTGTCCCTCGCAGGAACATCCGGGAACACCGTATCTTTACGCCGAGCGTTTTGCAACGGTCGACGGCCGTGCAGTATTTATTCCCGCAGAACTGCGGCCTCATGCTGAAAAGACCGATGCGGAATACCCGTTCCTGTTTACCACCGGCAGATGCATCTTCCACTGGGATACCGGTTCGATGACGCGAAAAAGCAGTACCGCAACTACCGGAAACTGGATTGAGATCAACACTGCTGATGCCGCAGAACTCAAAATCCGCACAGGGGACGCTCTTTACCTCGTCACGCGTGACATGAAAATTCCGGCGACTGCACGCATTACCGAAGAAATTCTGCCGGGCACCTTGTTTATGCCGTCTCACTATGTGGAGTTTGTCACAAAAGAACTGGTACAAAATGCCGTTCCTCTTGGCGACTGCGGCGGGATAGCCGCAAAGATTGAAAAAATTATTTGAAACAGCCAAACATACAGCGGCGGATTTTGATATGCATGCTGCTGCAGTAAGTACCAAAAGAAGAAGGATCGATATCGTATTTCTTACAGATTGCCTGGGCACGCGGACACGTGATCTCCGTTTCGATCTGCTCTGCGGCAAGAGCCGCGCGGATATGATCATCAGAACTGGTCGACATGTAGGATAATCGTTGGAAGTTCTCCGGTATAATTCTTCGTGGTTTTTCTGCCGAAAAAGATTCAGCCTGACCTTACACAAAAACAGAAGAAGAAAACCGGCCGGCCGGCACGGGTAAGACTGATCTCTCTTGGTATCAATCATGTTCATTAAATCAACTATACCTATTTTATGCAAAGAACAACAAACGACTTAGTTCGATGAAGAAAGTATTACCTGTGTTTGGTATGGTTCTTCTGCTTACCGCAGTAATCCTTGCGGCCGGGTGTGTGGGCACCGGCGGCGAGAGCGGTAACCAGACTGCAACTCCTACACCGGCCGTCGCGCCGGATCAGCTGAAGATCGCAACAACCACATCTCTGTACGATACCGGACTCCTTGACTCGGTTCAGGACTATTATCTCAAAACCTACAACGTAGACCTCCTGATTACATCCCAGGGTACCGGCAAAGCAATTCAGTCCGCAAAGAACGGCGACGTTGATGTTCTCTTAGTCCACGCTCCGGCGCAGGAAAAGACGTTCATTGATGACGGCTACGGTGTCAACCACCGCGGTATCGCCTACAACTACTTCCTGATTGTCGGCCCTGAATCTGACCCTGCAGGAATCAAAAACATGACCCCGGAAGAAGGTCTCACCACCCTCAAGACTCTCGGTGAGTCCGACAACAGCTCGGTGATCTTCGTATCCCGCGGCGACAACTCCGGAACCCATTCTGCAGAAAAGGCCATCTGGAAATCAGCAGGATTCAACTACACCGCCGACATTAGCGGCAACCCGGGAACATGGTATGTAGAGACCGGCTCGGGTATGGGCGACACGCTGACCGTCTCCGGCCAGAAACAGGCATACACGCTGACCGACGAAGCAACCTTCCTGACCTACAAGAAGAACAACGATCTTCAGCTTGTGCCAATCATCGATGAAGGTGAAACACTCCTCAACCGTTACACCATCATGACGATCAGCCCCGACAAGTTCCCCAAGACCAACGTGAAAGCGGCAACCGACTTTACCAACTGGCTCATCTCCGCAGACGGTCAGAAGTTCATCGGCGACTACGGCAAAGAGACCTACGGCAAATCCCTGTTCACCCCAATGAACACTCTCGCCGACAGCACACTCCCGCCGTTCAGCATTGACAGCACAACGCCGGTTACTGTTCCGACAGTTGCAACCGCATAACCAGATCTCTCAATTATTTTTTTCAAATTTTTTGGAGCGGCAATGAACGATATCATCAGTGGTGTCATCGAAGCGGTTCATCTCATTATCACCATGGACCCTGAGGTCATGGAAATTGCACAGCGCAGCCTGATGGTCTCAACCCAGGCGACACTGATTGCCGCACTGATCGCAATTCCTCTGGGCGCTGCAATCTACTACTTTTCCTTTCGGGGAAAACGCATCGTTGTTGGAACGATTCAGACGCTGTATGCACTACCCACCGTCCTTGTGGGACTGCTCGTGTATCTTCTGGTTTCAAACTCAGGACCGCTGGGCGAACTCCGGCTGCTCTACACAACAAACGCAATGGTGCTTGCCCAGACACTGTTGATCATACCGATCATTGCCGGTCTTACGATTGCAGGACTCTCAAGTCTTGACAAAGAGATGAAGTACACCATTCAGTCGCTGAACGCAAATGTGCTGCAGGCAATCACCACACTCTGTCGTGAGGCAAAGTTTGCAATTCTCTCAGGCGTCATGCTCGCATTCGGCAGAGCAATTGCCGAGGTCGGCGCAGTGATGATGGTTGGCGGAAACATCCGTCACTTTACCCGCACCCTGACAACGGCAATCTCCCTCAACACGTCCATGGGCGAGTTCGCAACCTCGATTGCTCTTGGAATCATTCTCCTGTCAATCGCCTTGATCGTCAATTTTGCGATGAATCTGATTCAGACCCGGCACTCGGGAGGAGAAAAAGATGTCTGAACCAAAACCCGTCGTGGAACTTACCCGGGTCAGTCGGGTGTACGGAGAAAAGCATGCGCTTAACAGCGTGAGTTTCTCAGTCCGGCACGGAGAGATCGTCGCCGTAATCGGGCCTTCCGGTGCAGGAAAAAGTACGCTGATGCGTATCTGCGACATGCTGGAAGAACCGAGCAGCGGCAGACTGACCCTGTTCCAGACCGTTGTCGACAAAAAAACCCGCAAAACCCTGCGGGAACGCGTCGGTATCCTGTTTCAGAAAACGGTACTGTTCGACCGCAGTGTTTTCGACAATGTCGCGTTAGGTCTTAGGTATCGGGGATGCGGAAGAGAAGAGATACGTCATCGTACGACAGCATGTCTGAAACGGCTTGGAATGGATGAGTATGCGGACCGCAACGCACGCACGCTTTCCGGCGGAGAAGGACAAAGAATTGCATTTGCCCGCGTACTCTTAACAGGTCCTGACCTTCTTCTTCTGGATGAACCAACAGCAAACCTTGATCCACTGGCGACCAGAATGATCGAGGAGATGATCCGAACCGAGAATGCCGAAAACAAAACCACCATCATTCTCAACACCCATGACCAGAATCAGGGCATGCGGCTTGCCGACCGGATTGTTGTCCTGATGAACGGAAACGTTGTCCAGATAGGAACGCCGGACGAGGTGTTCTATCATCCGGCAACATCCGAGGTCGCCCGGTTCGTCGGGTTCCAGAATCTTATTCCGGGAACGGTCCGGGAAATTCACAACGGCATTGCACATCTCCTAACCGCTGCGGGAATCATTCGTACTCAGGCAGGAAATGCCCGCGTCGGCGATGCGGGAATCATTGCCCTTCGCGGCGAGGAGATCACCGTATCAGAAACAGCGCCGGACAAAAGAGATGCGGAAAACAGTATTCGCGGAACCATCATCTCCTCACAAAAGATCGGGCCGGTACTGGAACTGAACATTGACTGCGGCATACCTCTCACCGCCGCAATCCCTGCCCGTCACCAGTTTGCCGAACAGTTTCTGCCGGGCACCGTAGTTCATTTATCCTGGCACACAACGTCAGTCCACATGATTCCGGGAACCGAGTAGGTATCCCCCAACCTCTTTTTTTACGGATGAACTTTGCGCGTAGCCGGAAAATATCCGCAGATACACAGGAATTTCAGATATCCTTCACCAGTAAATCGAGATTGGTTTACTCACACAATACGCAGAAAAAAGATTAACGACATTTTGCAAATATCCTGAGAAGTTTACATAAAAACGTAAACAACTTCCCGCCCGAAGCTATATACGTGGACTGACGCAACCATAAGTATGACTATACGCAAAACCAGCGTTAGTTATGTCTCCGTAAAGGAGTTGGAGCAACATCAGCACTCGTCCATACAAACTCTCAACTTGGTACGTTGTCCATTGCGATAGCAATATCACATGGAATCAGAAGTTCATTGGACATACTGATATGCGGGTCGATGGTAATCGTCGGAATGGTCAGCAGTTATACAGAAGCCTCGAACGGGAAGTGAGTAATCTGTTTCTAATCGTTGAAAAATATATCGACACACCAATCGTATCCGGTAAAAGAGATCGCTTCCGGTCACACACCGGAAAAAATCTCGCTCCTGTTAGAATGTCACGTTGATACTGCTGCAGTTGGTGCCATTTACCAGGTGGTTCGTTCGTCCTTCCCGACACGTAAAGACAACGATCACGTGCCGCCGCCTGATGTCAGGAACACTATATTTTGCAGTTTTTCGTATCACCCAGTCGCATTTTGAACATATCTCTCATACAAAATCTCCGGAGAGGATGATTTACTTGACAAAAATAACTGTGAACCTGATTACCGGCAGGACAATCCAGCAGGGTGTCTCCATGGAAGCAGGTAAGGAAAAAGAGGATTATATGAAATCCTGCGGCATCATCGAACTGGACGCAGTCGATATTGCCAAACTCGGAATCTGGAAAAACACCAACGTCCGGGTCACCAGTGACTTCGGCAGTGTTATCGTCAAAGCCATTGAGGCAACCCAGGGGCCGCACCCGGGTCTTGGATGGATTCCCATGGGACCGTGGGCAAACATGGTAGTGAACACCAATACCTACTCAACCGGCATGCCGACCTTCAAAGGTACGCCGGTCACCGTTGAGCCTGCCGCAAATGAACAGGTCCTCAGTTCCATCGATCTTATTCTGAACGCATGCAGCAGCAAGGAGTGAGTATGTAATGACAAAACTGGTAACAGACATTATCTGCCCGTTCTGCGGGACATTATGCGACGACATTGAAGTGGAAGTCAGTGATGACGGAAAGAAGATTGTCAAAGTCGTGAACGCCTGTGCAATTGGTGCAGAAAAGTTCCTTCACGCACAGTCCCCCGACAGAATCGTTCGTCCCCGCATGAAGCAGGAAGACGGCAGCTGGAAAGAGGTATCATACGATGAAGCAGCACAGTACACCGCGAAAATTCTCTGCGATGCGAAAAAACCACTGATGTACGGCTGGTCTTCCACCTCCTGTGAAGCACAGTCTACCGGCCACATGATTGCAGAACTTGTCGGCGGCATTGTGGACAACACCGCCACTGTCTGTCACGGCCCCTCCCTTATCGCCGTTCACGACGTCGGTATTCCGTCCTGTACGCTTGGAGAAGTCAAGAACCGTGCAGACCGCGTGATCTTCTGGGGATGTAACCCGGCCCACGCCCACCCGAGGCACATGTCCCGGTACTCCATATTCAGCCGCGGATACTTCACGTCGAAAGGATCCAAGAGCAGAAAGATCATCGTGGTTGATCCGCGACCGACCGACACCGCATCCGTTGCAGATTATCACATACAGATTGAGCAGGGCCGCGACTACGAACTTCTCGATGCACTTCGTGTAGCACTTCAGGAAGGACCCCTGCCGGAAACGGTTTCAGGAGTTCCAAAAGACAAGATCTACGACGTTGCACGTCTTCTCAAAAGCGGTCGGTTCGTAACGATCTTCTTTGGAATGGGAGTTACCCACTCGCTTGGCAAGAACCATAACATCGACATTGCCATTGCTCTGACCTCTGACCTGAACAAATATACCAAAGCCGCTATCATTCCAATGAGAGGACACTACAATGTTACCGGCTCCGGCCAGGTTCTCGGATGGCAGTTTGGATTCCCGTTCTGTGTGGATCTCTCCCGGGGATTTGCCAGATACAATCCGGGAGAAAGCAGTGCAAATGATCTCCTCATGCGTGGCGAAGTTGATGCAAACTTCGTTATCGGCAGCGATCCGGGATCACACTTCCCGTTCAAGTCCGTCAAAGCCATAAATGATCTTCCGTCCGTCTGTATTGATCCGCACATGACGCCAACAGTTGCCGTCTCCAAATGCCACGTACCGGTTGCACTGGTCGGCATTGAAGTCGGCGGCTCATGTTACCGTATGGATAATGTACCAATCGAGTCCCGCAAAGTCGTCGATCCGCCGGCAGGAATGCTTACCGACGGTGAGTTCCTTGAACTCGTGCTCGCAGAAGTAAAACGCATCAAAGGAGTTGCAGAAGCATGACCGAAATTCTGATCAAAAACGGATTTGTCTTTGACCCGGTTTCGGGTATCAAAGGAGATAAAAAAGATATTGCCATCAAAGACGGCAAAATTGTCGAGTCGGTTGCAAACTCGGCAAAGATCATTGATGCCGCCGGCATGACCGTAATGGCCGGAGGTGTGGACATTCACTCCCACGTTGCCGGAGCAAAAGTCAACGTCGGCAGAAACTTCAGACCCGAAGACAAACTGCAGGCACCCTATGAACCAGCTCGCGGTGTTCGTCACATGGCAGGAGGAAACTCGGTTCCGACCGTCTTCAAGACCGCATACAAGTATGCCGACATGGGATACACCACCGTGATTGAAGCTGCAATGCCGCCGCTGTACGCCCGCCACACCCACGAGGAAATGCGGGACACCCCGATCATCGATCAGGCTGCACTACCGCTGTTTGGAAACAACTGGTTCATCCTTGAGTATCTGAAAAACGGTGAAATCGACAACGCATCCGCCTACATCTCCTGGCTGCTCCGCAGTACCAAAGGCTATGGTATCAAATGCGTCAACCCGGGAGGAACCGAGGCATGGGCATGGGGTCTCAACTGCATGACCATCAATGATCCGGTCCCCTACTTTGAAATCACGCCAAAAGAGATCATCGCAGGACTCATTGCCGTCAATGAAGGTCTGCACCTGCCGCACTCCGTGCATCTGCACTCCAACAATCTGGGTAACCCGGGCAACTACCAGACAACGCTCGACACCCTCAAGATTGCGGAAAGCTTCAAGCCGAACAACACCTTCGGCCGTGATCAGGTCCTTCACCACACGCACATTCAGTTCCATTCGTACGGTGGAACAAGCTGGGGCGACTTCGAGTCCAAAGGCGCTGAAGTTATGGACTACATCAACAAAAATCCGAATCTTACCTGTGATATCGGATTTGTAACGCTTGACGAAACTACCACCATGACCGGTGACGGACCGTTCGAGTACCACTTAAACGCGCTGAACCACCTCAAATGGGCCAACACTGACGTTGAAGTCGAGTGCGGTTCCGGTATTGTTCCCTACATCTACAGCAAAGATGTCTATGTCTGCGGTGTCCAGTGGTCGATTGGTCTTGAAATGGCGCTCCTTGCAAAAGATCACATGCGCTGCTATCTGACCACCGATCATCCGAATGCAGGACCATTCACCCGTTATCCGCGTGTCATGAAGTGGCTGATGAGCGAGAAAGCACGTAACGACGTCCTTGCCTCGATGAAAAATGAGGACAAGGTCCGCGACAGATCCACGCTCAGTAGCATTGACCGCGAACTGACGCTCTACGAAATCGCCATGATGACCCGTGCCGGAACCGCCAAGGCTCTTGGTATGGGAGGAAAACTCGGCGGTCTTGTTCCGGGAATGCAGGCAGACGTTGCGGTCTATCCGTACAATCCGGAAACCGAGTCCGATCCTGAAAAGATCGAGTGGGCATTCTCCAATGCAAAGTACTTGATCAAATCCGGTGAGATCATCATCAACGACTCCGAAATTGTCAGCAACGGCAACAAGCAGACATACTGGGTTGATGTCAAAACGAACCCGAGTAAACAGGTCGAACACGATCTCAGAGAGATGTTCGCCAAGTATTACACCGTCACGGAACGGAACTACGAGGTTGAAGAACATGCTTTCATGAAGAATCCGAACGTCATCACCATTGACGCAACACAGTGAGGCATCAGCATGAATACTGTAACAATTACTATCACCAGACAGCCCGAACTGTTCATTGAAGCGGAATGCTTCACGCCGGATGCACTGGCAGGAAAGAGTGCCGAACAGATCGCAGAACTGCCGATCTACATCGGCAAAACGACTGAGAAGGTCGGCGACTACTTTACCGTTGCCGGTTCTGCCGGTCCAACCGCAGCCGAGACGAAACTTGTGGTAAACGGCGACCTGAGCCGTGTGAAGTACATCGGTGCAAAAATGTCAGCTGGCGAAGTTGTCGTCAACGGCAGTACGGACATGTACGTTGGTGCATGGATGACCGGCGGAAAAATTACCGTAAACGGTAGTATCGGCCACTTCGCAGCAACGTCAATGGCAGGTGGAGAGATTCAAGTGAACGGCAATGCCGGAAACTATCTCGCAGCTTCCTATCGCGGTGACTGGCGCGGCATGACCGGCGGAAAAATTACTGTTTCCGGAAATGTCGGGTCTGACTGCGGCACGTTCATGCTTGGCGGCGAGATCCTTGTTGGCGGCAACATTGATGTTCACGTCATGACGCATGCTGACGGCGGCAAAATCATCATAAAAGGCAATGCAAAGAGCCGTCTTGGCGGTCAGGCATCCCGTGGTGAGATGTACGTTCTGGGAACGGTCGACGTCATGCTTCCGGGATATGTATACGCACGCGACGAGGAAGTGGACATCTGCGGACAGAAAACACTCTTCGCCGTCTACAACGGTGACCTTGCCGAGCGTCATCCCACCAGAAAAGGTGAAACTATCTACGCAAAACTCTACCTGAAAAAATAACAGGCAGAAAACAGCAGTGCCGTATCCGCATCAGAAGAGCGGCTCTGAACCGGGATTACAGACGAACATGCTGTAACCACCCCCAACCTCTTTTTTTCCAAGACTGAAATAATTCGGACGGTTTGCCGCACATACCGAAAAACCCACCGATAATACACAATAAAGACGAAAATTCTGCGCGAAGGTATCGGTCGGAAGACGGGGGCAGAAGTTTGAAAAAATACAAAAACCATATACAAACTCGATTCGTCATCCAAAAAAACTAAACTCGTCTCAATAAAGATGTTTTAGTAAAATAAACAAGATTGACACTGACAACAAATAATTAACACCAACTAACCTTAATATGCCGTGTTTGAAACCTCTATGTAGATGAGGTTATGAAAACATGACGGACCTAAAATTTGTTCCAACCACCTGTCCCTACTGCGGAACAGGCTGTTCTTTCAACCTCGTTGTCAAGGACGGTAAGATCGTGGGCACTGCCCCGTCTCAGCGTTCACCCGTCAACGAAGGAAAACTCTGTCCAAAAGGCATTCACGCCTACGAGTTCATCAACTCTCCCGACCGGCTCACCCAACCGCTGATCCGCAAGAACGGAGAGCTTGTTCCGGTCTCCTGGGATGAAGCAACCAGCTATATTGCAGAAAACATGAAGAAGTACCAGCCCTCGGAACGCTGTGCTCTCTCTTCTGCACGTGTCTCCAATGAAGACAACTATGCTATGATGAAGTTCGCCCGTGGTGTGTTAAAGACGAACCATATCGATCACTGTGCACGTCTCTGCCACTCTTCCACCGTTGCAGGTCTTGCAGGCTCATTCGGTTCTGGTGCAATGACCAACAGCATCACCGACATCTCCGAAGCAAAATGTGTCTTCATTATCGGCTCCAACACGTTTGAACAGCACCCGCTGATCGGACGCCGCGAAGTCATGGCAAAACAGAACGGTGCAAAATATATCTACGCCGACCCCCGCCGTACGCACACGTGCGGTCCGGCAGATCTCTTCTTACAGTTCCACTCAGGAACTGATGTGGCCCTCCTTAATGGTCTGATGCAGATCATCATCAAGAACGGTTGGGAAAACAAAGAGTTCGTCGAGAAGCGCACCAAAGGCTACGAAGAACTCAAGGCAATCGTCATGAAAGACGAGTACTCCGTCGAGAACGTCGCAAAAGTTACCGGCCTTAATGCAAAAGACATTGAGACCGCAGCTGACTGGATTGCAAACTCCGGCGCAACCGCCCTTATCTACTCGATGGGTATCACCCAGCACACCGTTGGTGTTGACAACGTTCATGCCTGTGCAAACCTCCAGATGCTGACCGGAAACCTCGGCAGACCCGGAACGGGTGTTAACCCGCTGCGTGGTCAGAACAACGTTCAGGGCGCCTGCGATATGGGTGCACTGCCGGTAAACTATACCGGATACCAGAAGGTTGTCGATCCGGCAAACCACAAGAAGTTCGAGGACGCATGGAAGTTCCAGGACGGAATTGCCCCGGCAGCAAACGGTTACGAAGTCACCGTCATGATGAACGTCTTAACCGACAACCCCGGCGAACTCAAAGCCATGTACATCATGGGAGAAAACCCGCTTCTCTCTGACCCTGACCTCAACCACGTCAAGGAAGCCTTTGAGAATCTGGAGTTCGTCGTTGTTCAGGATATCTTCTACACCGAAACCTGTGACTACGCCGACGTCATTTTACCCGCAGTCTGCTTTGCAGAACGCGACGGAACCCAGACCAACACCGAACGCCGTGTTCAGCGCTGGCACAAGGCAGCCAATGGACCCGGAGAGACGAAAGACGACTGGGAGATTCTCGCAATGGTTGCAGCTAAAATGGGCTACGCCGACCAGTTCGCCTGGAAATCTGCATCCGAAGTCTTTGACGAGATGGCAGACCTTACCCCGCAGTATCACGGCATGAACTACGAACGCCTCGAAGAGGCGGACGGTCTCCACTGGCCATGCAAGACGCCGGAAGATCCGGGAACCCCGATCCTGCACAAGGAAAAGTTCCTCACCGCTGACGGACTTGCCGTATTCTACCCGGCTGACTGGAAACCGCCGGCAGAAGTCCCTGATGCAGAGTACCCGCTCCAGCTCACGACCGGACGCTGCCTGTTCCACTGGCATACGGGAACAATGACCCGCAGAAGTGAAACCTTAGACAAGGAAGTTCCCACCGGCTGGATCGAGATTAACAGTGAAGACGCAAAAGAACTCGGTATCCGTGACGGCGAAATGGTTCGTGCAGTCACCCGCCGTGACTTTGTTACGGTTGCTGCACGGGTAACGTCGACCATCAAGAAAGGAACAACGTTCATGCCGTTCCACTTCATCGAATGCCCGGCAAACCTGCTGACCAACAATGCTCTTGACCCGGTCTGTAAGATTCCGGAGTACAAGGCCTGTGCAACAAAGATTGAAAAGATTTCCAAGGAGGCCTAAACAATGTCAGCAAAAGGCGATATGTTCTATGCATGGGCAAACCAGACGGCATGTCCGATCAAAGGCGAGTGCGGCGGAGCGGTTACGGCAATCCTGAAGTACATGCTCGACAACAAAGTTGTCGATGCAGTGCTTACCGTAACAAAAGGCCGCGATGTGTATGAGGCCATGCCGGTTCTCGTCCACGACTCCGCAGAACTTGCAAAGACTGCCGGGTCTCTGCACTGCGGTACGCTGCTTCTGCCAAAAATCATCAAGAAATATCTCAACGGCGCACGCGACATGAAGATCGCAGTTACCTGCAAGGGCTGTGACGCAAAGGCGATGTACGAAATTGCCAAGCGGAACCAGATCAACATGGACAACATCTTCATGATCGGTCTCAACTGCGGCGGATCAGTTGCTCCGGTAACGGCACGCAAGATGATTGCCGAGAAATACGGACTCAACCCTGACGATATCGTAAAAGAAGAGATCGACAAGGGACAGTTCATCGTTATCACCAAAGACGGCCAGCACAAGGGCATCTCGATTGAGGAGCTGGAAGAACAGGGTCTTGGCCGCAGAAGAAACTGCCACCGCTGTGAGACGAAAGTTCCCCGTCAGGCAGATCTCGCCTGCGGTAACTGGGGAGTTATCGGCGACAAAGCCGGTAAAGCCACACTCGTAGAGGTCTGCTCCGAAAAAGGTGCAGCAATCTTTGATGCAGCCGCAAAGGCAGGCGCAATTGAGACATGCGCACCGGAAGCAAAGGGTCTTGAGGTTCGCGCAAAGATCGAGAACGTCATGATAAAGATGGGTAAAAAGAATCAGGAAAAGCAGTTTACCGCTCTTGGCGAAGGTTCGACCCGCTTAAACTACATCATGGCCGAGTCCAGCCGCTGCATCAAATGTTACGGCTGTATCGAGAACTGTCCGATCTGCTACTGTGTGGAGTGTTCCACCAAAAAGCCGCATCTGGTTCGCCTGGGAGTTATTCCGCCGGACTTCATGTTCCAGATGATCCGTTTCGCCCACATTGCCGATTCCTGTATCAACTGCGGTCAGTGCGAAGAACTCTGTCCGATGAACATCCCGAACTCGCTGTTCATGCACGCCCAGCAGGTGGAGCTTGAGAAGATGTTCGGTTACAAGCCGGGTTACGACATGACCATGCCGGTTCTTTCGTATGCGGAAGAGATGGACGAACGTGCACGTCTCAACGCTACCGGCTCGGATATGATCTACGACAACGTGTTCAAAGAGTAAGCCATCCAGTCCGAACGATTGGGTAAACCTCACAGGGGATGCCTCGGAAAAATCATCCCCTGACATTTTTTTCCACAAGAGTTGAGTAAGATATGATTGACAATTTTATCGAAGGAAACAAAATCTTTCTCGAGAAGGATTTTGAACGAAAAAAAGATCGCTACATGACACTGGTAGAGTCGCAGCACCCGACCGTTCTCTGGATCGGCTGTTCAGACTCCCGCGTGAACGCCGAGCGGATTACGCACTGCCGTGCAGGGGAACTGTTCACCCACCGAAATATCGGGAATATTGTGCCGACCCATGACTGGAATTTTGCAACGGTTCTTGAGTATGCGGTGAAACATCTGAAAGTTAAGGACATTGTCGTCTGCGGCCACTCGGACTGCGGGGCACTCAAGGCGCTTGATGCGGATATGTCGGGCGATGCCTACATTCCCATGTGGATTCACAATGCCCGCGAAGCACAGACACGGGTGGATGCACGTCTGCCGAAAGTTCCGTCAACTCCTCAGGAGAAAGCAGAACGCAAAAAAGAGATCGAGATCGAAAATATCCGTCTGCAAATGGAGCATCTCAGAACTTATCCGCTCGTTACCGATGCGGAGAAGAAAGGGGCACTTGAAGTACACGGTCTGTATTATGATCTGAAGACCGGCGCTCTGACAAAGATCGCCTGAACACATCTTATCTTTTTTCCGAGGGGCAGTACTGTTCTCATAGGACGTAACGCCCGGGTGTACCTCTCGAAGGTGGTAATAGTCGTTTACTCCGGGATAAATCTCATCTGTGGCTTTTTTCGTGAATGGTGTACTGTAGAACACCATTCACGAAAAAAAGCCACAGATGAGATTTCTCTGAAAACACATGAGACACTCGCAGTACCAAACACGGACCCACACCGCGTAACTCGCACTCTATTATAATAGTGCATTTTGCAAGGCCGCACACCAGAAAAAAACAAAACCGGCCGTCGTTACGAACGGCCGTAAGTATCTGCCATAGCAGCGGCAATCCGTTTCTGCCGGCATGCAGGACAGAGAAAATCCGGATCATGTCCGGCACGCTGGGCAGCGTAGCGGACTTCCTTATCGGTTCCGAGAAGTTCCCCGCACTCCTCACAAAATGCCAGTTTGAACTCTTTTCCCCAGATAGTCCGGGAAGTTGCCGTCTCAACAACCGATATCTCACCGGTCGGACAGACATTGGCACAGCCGCCGCAGCCGATACAGACATCGGACGGTTCATCATACGGCGTTGACACCTCTTTAGTCGTACCCCGGTTCACCATTGCAATCACTCCGGCACCGGAGATCGGATACGCACATCCCTGCCCGGCAAGCTTCTTCAGCAGTGACCGCGTCGCAATCGAACCTGCCCCGATAAGATCGCACGCCCGCACACACAAACCGCACAGGATACATTTCCCGCCCGCAGCACTCGTAACCGGCAGATCCGGCGCATCGAACGCCGCACACATATGCGCAATCACCTCACTGTCGGGAGCACGCTTCCTCAGCAGTGCAAGCACCATTCTCCGGTGCGCAAGAATCCGGTCACTGTTCGTACTGACCGTAATTTCCCCTCTGACCGGGTAGAGACAGGCAACCACAACTTTGGTTCTGCCGTGCTCTGTTACCTCAACCACACACAAACGGCAGCTGCCCATACCGGGCAGAGCGTCATGATGGCAGAGAGTCGGAATGAACATGTTGTTGCGTCTGGCAACAGTGAGAAGTTTCTCCCCCGCTTTGCACGTACAGACAACACCATCGATCGTAATCTGAATCATACTCTTCCTCCTTTTACCGCCTCAATCGCATTGAACCTGCACACATCGCGACAACTGCCGCAACCGGTACAGGCCTTGGTAATCACCGGGAAACCTCCGTTCAACCGTGCAATGGCACGCGCAGGACAGACTGCGGCACACGCCATGCAACCCTTACAGGCCGCATGATTCACGGCAAACATCGTCAGTACCTGACACACACCGGCAGGACAACGATGCTCGCGAATATGTGCCTCATACTCGTCACGGAAATACCGGATCGTCGTCAGTACCGGATTCGGCGCAGAAGAGCCAAGAGCACACAGCGAACAGTCGATCATCATTTCGCCGATCTGTTCCAGCAGCTCAATATCCCCCACTCTGCCGCGCCCGTTACAGATATTGTCGAGGATTTCGCGCATATGCCGCAAACCTTCGCGGCACGGCGTGCATTTGCCGCAGCTCTCGCCGCAGAGGAAGTTCACGTAATAACGGGCGAACTCCACCATACAGCTGTGATCATCCATCACGATCATGCCGCCAGACCCCATCATGGTCCCGTACTCTTTCAGCGTATCAAAATCCACCGGAATATCCAGAAGATCTGCCGGAAGACAGCCGCCCGAAGGCCCGCCGGTCTGCACAGCCTTAAACTTGCGGTTATGCGGAATACCGCCGCCGATATCGAAGATCAGATTCCGCAGCGTGACACCCATCGGCACTTCCACAAGGCCCGTGTACTTCACTTTGCCGACAAGCGCAAACACTTTGGTTCCGGTACTGCCCTTTGTACCAATCTCCGCGAACGTTTTTCCGCCTTCGTTGATGATGACCGGAATGTTTGCCCAGGTCTCCACATTATTAAGAACGGTCGGACATCCCCAGAGACCTTTCTCGACGCTGTGAATGTACTTTGCCCGCGGTTCGCCGACGTTTCCCTCAATGGACGACATCAGTGCGGTTGACTCGCCGCAGACAAATGCGCCGCCGCCGCGAACAACCGAAAGATAGAGCGTACGTTTGGTCCCAAGAATATTCTCGCCGAGAAGACCGCGTTTCTCTGCGGCACGAATAGCCTTTCTGACACTTTTTACCGCTTGAATATACTCATCGCGAATATAGAGGAAACCCTCCTCGGCACCAATTGCCAGCGCACCGATCATCATTCCTTCAAGAATGCTGTGCGGATCGCCGTCCATAATCGAGCCGTCCATAAACGCTCCCGGATCGCCCTCGTCGCCGTTGCAGATCACATACTTCGGGGATGAATCGATGCTTTGGGCACTCCGCCATTTTCTGCCGGTCGGAAATCCTGCACCGCCGCGGCCGCGAAGACCGGACGCTTCCACTTCGCTGATGATCGCATCCTGCGTCATCGAAAGAGCACGCTCGAAAGCAGTGTATCCGCCCCGGGCGATGTACGCATCGATGTTGGACGGGTCAATGATACCGACGTTTCGCAGAGCAATCTTTTTCTGAAACCCGTAAAACGGATTTTCCGCCTGATGCAGAACATGGCTGCCGGACGCATTGCAAAAGAGCAGGCGCTCTATTGGCTCCCCCAGAAGAACGGTTCGCTCAATGATCTCCGCAGCATCTGCCGGTCTTACGCGGTAATACATGATATCATCCGGCATTATGCGGACGAGCGGCCCGAGTTCACAAAGACCACTGCATCCGGTTTCCGTCACACCGCAGATTTCAGCGTCAGCCGCGACCGCAGCAATCGCTGCGGTCAGCGCATCTGCCACATCTTTACTGCCGTTTGCCCGGCATCCCGTTCCGCAGCAGACAAGAATCGTCTTTTTCATGGTTCTTCCTCCGTTCGGTATCTGTCCAGAATTGCCCGAAGATCAGACGGCGTGAGCTTTCCATAATAGGTTTCGTCAATGAGCATGGCAGGAGCAATCGCGCACGTACCAATACAGTTCACCAGTTCAAGCGAGAAGAGACGGTCGGCGGTGGTCTCACCGTCCCTGATTCCCAGGATCCGGGTGATCTCATCACGAAGCTGCATCGACCCTTTGATATGACAGGTTGTTCCGTCACAGAGTCTAATGGTGTGTTTTCCCCGAGGAACAAGCGACAGCGCTTTGTAAAATGTCGCCATGGAGTAGAGGTGGGCCTCGGAACAGGAGAGATACAGCCCGATCTTTTTGAAAGCATTTTTGGGAATGTAGCCGAATCTCTTTTGCAGATCCTGTAAAATGGCAAGAGAGTACTGGCGTTCGGGCGGATAGGCTTTGATAACTTCGTTGATTTCGGTGTCAGGTTCGTTGAGGTTCATGAAGAAAGTCACTCATCCTCCGGCTACAAGCGGGAATATGGCAACGGTATCGTCGTCGGTGATTTTGGTGCGGACACCGTTCAGGTGAACGATGTTTCTGCCGTTTACCAGGACAATGACGTCACTGCCGAGATCGGTTCCTTCGGCGTTGAGGATCTTGTCCGAAAGACCCGGATAGATGCGGGAGACGGTACGCAGAAGAGAAAGAATATCCTCTTCTGCGGGAAGCGTTGTTTCACTGCATCGGGTGATCGCCCGGTAGGTTGCAAAAAATTTGAGTTTCATGGAAACTAGTTTTGCTCAGATGCGAAGCTCGTCCTTTTTTCCGGGAGTCGGCACGCCCTCTTTGTCCCATCCGCGAACTTCGTAATACTCTTTGAGCATGATCTCAAGCTCAGCAACTTTTCCTTTCGCAGGTCCCGAAGGAAGTTTTTCCCGCAGAAGCCTTGGCGGCAGTGTGTCTTTCTCAACCCCTGCGGCAATGTTGAAGAGTTTTTCCAGATTCCAGCACCGTTCTCCTTTCAGCAGAATGTCAGCATCCGACTCATCACTGCCTATGCATTCGCGGTACTGCGAGGCAATCTCCGCAAGGCCGAGTGCGAACGTGGTGAACAGACACATGCCAAGACTGTCGACAAGAGCGGTCAGGTCCTGGAAGGTTTTCAGGAGCGAGGCTTTGCCTTCGGTGACAAGCGGATCGGTTTTGACGGGGATACCAAGAATTTCCGGAGACGTGAGATACCCCCGGACATGGCATCCGCCGCGATTGGAGGTCGCATACTCAAGCGCCATTCCCTGAATGGCGCGACCGTCGTAGGCAGGCATCTCCTGTTTTTTCACGCTCATGGAAAGTTCGGGATGACCGTATTTCTCTGCCATCCGGTACGACCCAAGAGAGAGGATTTTACCGAACCCTTCATTTCTGCCGACCGCTTCGGTGAGCTGTACCACGGCGTCCGCATCGCCGAACCTGAGGTTCATCCCGATCTCGGACGCGGAGATTGCGCCCATCTCAAACAGCTCCATTGCACAGGCAATCGTTGCGCCAAGCGTGATCGGGTCCATGCCGTACTCGTTGCAGAGATGGTTTGCTTTAACAATGGCGGCGAGATCGCTCACGCCGCTGTCAGCACCAAACGACCATCCAGCCTCATACTCCGGCCCTTCCCCAAAGGACTGATACGGGCCGTCCTCGACACGGGTCACGCGGCCGCAGGCAATCGAGCAGCCGAAACATCCTTTGTTTTTAATGAGGAACTTGTCGGCGAGACGTTCGCCGGACGTATCATCAGCCTTGTCAAAGATGGAACCGTCACGCCAGTTGTGCAGCGGCAGAGCGCCGCTCTCGTTGATGATGTTGACAAGGACCTCAGTACCGAGCATGCCAAGACCCTGTCCGGCAACCGGGTGCACGGCAATTTTTGCGCGGGCGTCGCTGACCGCTGCAAAGAACTCTGCCGGACGTGCAACACCGACAGAACCGGTTCCCTTAACCGCAACGGCTTTGAGATTTTTTCTGCCCATGACCGTGCCAAGACCGCCGCGTCCTGCGGCACGGTGTTTATCGTTCATCACGCAGGCGTACAGACATCCGTTTTCCCCGGGCGGACCGATACACGAGATTTTGAATGATGCGCCAAGAGCGGCGTTGAGGTCGTCGGTTACCGCGTGGACGGATTTTCCCCAGAGAGCGGACGCGTCACGAATCTCAACGTCTGCATCACTGATGTAGAGGTAGACCGGTTTTTCGCTGACGCCTTCAAAGATGATGCCGTCGTATCCGGCGAACTTGAGTTCGGGTCCGAACTGCCCGCCGGAGTTTGCGGCACCGATCGTGCCGGTCAGCGGGGACTTGGCGATGACTTCGTATCTGCCGCAGGAAGCGCCGGCAGTTCCCGTCAGGGGGCCGGTCATGAAGATGAGTTTGTTGTCAGGACCGAGCGGATCGATTTTCGGGTCCACTTCGTCGCAGAAGTACTTAGTACCAAGACCCCGTGCGCCGACATACTCTGCGGCGTACTGCTGGTTAAGCGGCTCTTTGACAATTTTTCCGTGAGTGAGGTCCACTCTGAGAATGGTTCCGGTATATCCGTTCATGGCAGTTTCACCTCCGAAAACACACATTTGAACTGATCTGCAATCAGTTTTCTGCGGTCTGAATCGTCATTCGGGTCAATGTAGACGATTGCGCCCGCATGACAGTATTCCGCGCACAAAGGACTCCCGCCGCAGAGATCGCATTTGAAGACCTGGCGCGTGAGCGGTGAGAACTTCATGTTCCCCAGCGGACATGCGTTGATGCAGAGTTTACAGACAATGCACCGGGCGGGATTGATCACGACCGCGTCATGTTCATTCCGGCGTATGGCACCAACCGGGCAGACATTCTGACATGCGGCGTCTTCGCACTGAAGGCACATGAGAGGTATCGTAACGGCTGACGCAGGATAGTCAATGACACTGACGGCGGATAGGCGCGGGTTGAAAACTCCGGTGTGTCCAAAGGAGCACATAAGTTCGCAGGTCCTGCACCCTACGCATTTATCCGGTTTTATGGTAAGCTGTTGGGTCATGTTTCTGTGAGGAGGACTGGTGCTCCTATTCTATCTCCAAAGAGATATGTAGTCTATAGTACCTTATGAAATGAACGTTCACCGCACACATTATAATCAGAGTAGCGCAAAAGACGGAGATTTTTCAGGGAGAAGAGCGTTCAGTCTCGTTTCATTTGATGAGAGAGAACAGCCGGCGTTGCACCTTTATTCCTGAGTA
>CAZABQ010000014.1:0-1620 GCA_964483485.1 uncultured Methanomicrobiales archaeon | reverse complement strand
GCAAGGCCGGAACAGCCCGTAAGATTATGATTTCATCCTGCCAACATATGCAGAAGAGTATGGCCGATACCGATACACATTATACTACACTGGGTATTTCGCAGAACGCGAGTCCCGAGATCATAAAAAAGGCCTATGTCGCCATGGTCAAACAGTATCATCCTGACCGTGCGGGTTCGGATGAGGCAAAACAGGACGAATACAACGAGCGTCTGCTGAAGATCATGGCAAGCTACGAGATCCTTGCCGATCCTATCAAGCGCGCCGAGTATGACGCATGCCTGTCTGCAAATACGAATGCCGGCGTCTGCGCTCCGCGAGGGAAGAAAATGTGCGGTATGCCAACGAAAGGCGGAGATATTGAAACGGATTACCCGATCTCTATGGCAATTGCGGCATACGGCAAAGGAAAGATCCCTATGAAAGTTGCGGGAGAACGCGTCGTCATCAAAGTTTATCCGGGTGTTCGCCGCTACCGGCTTGAAGGATACGGAGTGCCGGTCGAACCCGGAAAACCACGCGGCGACCTCTACGTCAATCTGAAAGTCATCCCCGAAGAGAACTGGGAGATCGATGATACCACAAACAATCTGATCCGAAAACTCCAGCTTACCCCCAAACAGGCAGAACGCGGCGGAAAGGTGCCTGTGCAGCTGCTGTTCAAGAAAATACTCAACGTCACGATTCCCGAAAACGTAAAGACGGGGGATCGGTTTGCGCCTCCCGAAGGAAAAGGTCTGGGTGTTATGTCGCCGAAAAAGAAAGGGAACTTACTCATCGAAGTAGAAGTTGTTGAGAAAAAAGGATTGTTGTCAGGACTGTTCGGGAGGTGAGATACAGCTATGTCTGAGAAAAAACCCGGAAACCTTGCCGCAGCTGATTTTTATCATGCGATGTACCGGAAATTTGATGCCGCAGCAGCTGACGGCGACACGGCTGTGGAAATAACCGCAGGCGACCTGCATAAATCCCTCAAAGCCGCAAACCGTCTTTCCCTCTGCTGCAACTGTCTCTATGACATGCAGAACATCGGCGACGCAATATTACAGGCGCCGTCAGGCGGTGTCGGCTCGTCGCTTCTCATCCGTTACGCTCTTCCGCGCGAAAAAGGACTGCGTCTTGAAAAAAGCATCTATCCGCCCGTACTGATAAAATCGCTTGCCGAAACGCGGACCCGGCAGATGGAAGAGTTCGCAACCGTGCATCCGATTTTCCGGGAGCTTGCAATAATTGCACGACAGAAAAAATCCGAGACCGCGACCCGCAAACTCTGTACGATCGCAGAAATCGCAGCAGAACTGATCTGCCGGACGCAGAAGATCCGTATCGACAATAAAAAGTTCGGCACTGCCTGCGGTGCGATCGGTCGTACCGGCATTCTGAGTCCCGAAGGACTGTATGCGCTGGACTTTGTGCGCATCGTCGGCAATACCCATGCCCGGAAAATTCCCGACGCGTACCTGATGACGCCGGAGGTTTTTGCCTACACCGCCCATGCATTTCTGATCTTTGCCGACGAAATCACGGACAAACAGTTGATCTGGAAAAAACCTCAGGAAGGTTTGCCCAAAACCTGTGAGTAACGGGTGAGATTGTGTGGTGCTCCGTGAAATTTCCGTG
>CAZABQ010000013.1:0-27526 GCA_964483485.1 uncultured Methanomicrobiales archaeon | reverse complement strand
GGGTCGGCAGATAGATAGCATTGCACGGGCAGATGTCAACACAGGTGGAACAGCCGCCGGGACATTTGTCGGCATTGAAAACAATCTCGCCGTCGAAAAATTTCTTGATAGTAACAGCTTCAGTCGGACATACCTGTGCGCACCATGTGCAGGTAATGCAGAGATCCTGATGTATCGTGACCTTACCCGGCAGTTTCTTTTCGCCGGATACCGAAAGCCGTCTGACCGCAATCGCATCATGCGGACAGGCATCGGAACAAACGCGGCAGGCATCACAAAGTGTATTGTCCCAGACAACCTCTCCCGCCGATTTGGGATCGCGTGCATTGAACGGAATACGCTCGATATGAAGTGCCGGACAGAGCGTTGCACAGATACCGCAGACAGTACATTTGTCCGTATCAACCTCAAAAGATATCTCGGCATCAAGAGCAGTCTGGCGTTTTTCACCACCAGGTACATCACCTTCATAGATCGGAACATCACGGATGATAGCATTCTGCGGGCATACCTCACTACAGGTGGTACAGCAAACACATTTGCTGCTGTCAATCTCGGCGGTTATACTGTACTGGGGGAAACCTTCCTGTTCCTGAAGTGGAAGACTCGGTTCACCGTCAACCTCCAGATCAAGTGCATCAAACGGGCACATGATGGTGCAGACACCACAGTAGGAACATTTCGCCGGGTCAACGGAGATGGGTGATCCTCCTTTGCTCGCACCGCGAAGAACAGCTCCGACAAGTCCGAGGATGATCGCCTCCTTTGGACAGACCTCGGAACAGACACCACAGCCGCTGCATTTCGTGGTGTTCAACCGAAGATGAGATACTTTTTTGAGAAGCCTCTGCTCCATGATAACAGTATCTCCCTCGGTTTTTTTGGAGTATTTTGGATACATTGTACTCATTGCCATGTATGAATCCCTCGATTCGCAAAATGATGTCGGGCAAATCACTGCCCGTCCGACACCGGGGTATGGCGGTTTGCTCATACCATTCATGAAAATCGTTCAGCACACCACTGATTCCGATTTTTTATGACAGGTTATCGTCCGTTATTATTCGTCCAGATAAATATAAATAAATTGCAGTAATCGATTAAATAAACATAATAAATTAACTTTACATCGCCTGCAAGGATTTGGCAGGATGCACAAACTAATTACTGCCTGAGAGAAAACAGTGATGCATGACAAAAATTCTCGGGATTTGCGGCTCTGCTGCACCGAAAAGCAGTACCAAAAAACTGATCGAAGCAGCACTTATCGCAGCAAAGAATGCAGGAGCAGAGACGCAGTTCATCGATGCGGCAAAGATGAATATCAACGGCTGCAAGGGATGTCTTGCCTGTAAAGCCGAAAAGGCAAAATTCTGTGCTCAGAAAGATGACATGACGCCGCTGTATGATCTGATCAACTCAGCAGATGCGATAATTATTGGTTCGCCGATTTACTTTGGCGAAAACACCGGCCAGATCAAATGCTTCATTGACCGGCTGTATGCATTTCTCGGTCCAAACGGTTCCAGAATGAATCCGGGAAAAAAGACAGCTGCAATCATTACCCAAGGGTATGACGACGAAACGGCATATGTGCACTGCGCAGACACCCTCACAGGCGGCTTTCAGTACTGCGGCGCATCGGTTGCCAAACCGCTGATTGTAGGCGGTCTGCACACGGCAGACGACCTGAAACCCGAATCACTTGCAGCAGCAAAAGCACTCGGCAAAAAACTTGCAGAGTAAAAACACTTTTTTTTCCGTAAAAATAGAGGGAATAAGGCAGGCTGAAAATTAATCTGAAGCCAGTGCATCCACCGGATTCAGATTCGCCGCCTTCCATGCCGGATACAGTCCCGACAGTAGACAAACCAGAATACCAATGATAATACCGTACGGGATGTAGATAAGAACCGACGGAGTAAACAGCAGACCAATGTTCTGGAACAGCAGTCCGATCACCACAGCAGACGCACCAAGACTCAGGACACCGCCAATAACCGCACCGATCAGACCGATAATGGCAGCCTCATACAGAAACATCAGCAGTACCTGACTGCGGAGCGTCCCGATACTGCGGAGGATACCAATCTCGCGGATACGTTCATTCACGCTCATCAGCATCACATTAAAGATTGCAACCGCTGCAACCAGCAGAGAAATACCGCCGACCGCCACAAGGAACAACGAGATCATACCAAGACCCTCCTGCATCATCGCCGCAAACTGCCGGGCATCCAGAACATACACACGATCATCCGTCTTCCGGTCCGCACGACCATTCATCCGCTTCTCAATCGCCGCAGAAATCGCATCCAGATTATCCAGATTACCGGTCTTCACCTGCGCAGAACTGTACAGCTTATGGGTAGTGAACAGGGACTCAAACCAGGTATCAGTCCCGACAATCGCACTGTCGGTTGAAAACGTCAGCGAATTACCGGAGTTTTCCATGATACCCACAACCCGCACAGCTGTTGCGGCTCCGGTCTTATCAACCATCGTCAGCCGGCTGCCGATACGGAGATCATGATCCTTGGCAAGCTTCTCACCAATGAGAACACCTTCCGTTCCTCGGGGTATTTTTCCGCTGAGAACAGTCACCTGCTCGGAAATATCACCGGGCCGAAACCCGTATATCTGCGCAGAAAACTCATCCCCGCCGCCTTTGATCGATTTACTCCCCTGATACATCGGAATAAGAGTATAATCAGAAGTAGCAGAACGAATAGCCGCCTCAATATCACGCAGATCCTTCGTGGAAAGACCGGAAGCGACAACACCGTCCACCGTCTTCTCCTCAATAGACATGATCGACAGGGAGTTGGTAGACGACGACAGAAGCGACGTCATATCCGAGGAAAACGCAGCGCCCATCATTCCAAGTGACGTAATTGCAACGACACCGATGATGATACCAATCATGGAAAGAAGCGACCGCAGAAAGTTCAGCCGGAGATTGCGCATCGAAAGTTCGAAAACGATTGGCGATACAAGCTTACCCGCAAGAGACGAAGAAGACGACTGCTTACTCATTCACAACTTCCCCGTCGCGGATCACAATTGTCCGGTTCGCATACTTTGCAGTGTTTGGATCGTGCGTAACCATCACAATCGTTCTGCCTTTGCTGTTCAGATCCTGTAAGAGTTCCATAATCTGCTGACTCATCTTTGAATCAAGATTTCCGGTCGGTTCATCACAAAGAAGAAGCGCCGGATCATTTGCAAGGGAGCGCGCAATTGCGACACGCTGCTGCTGACCGCCGGACAGCTCAAACGGAGTATGGGTCATCTTCTGCTCGTCAATACCCACCTGTGCCAGAAGCTGCTGCGGCCGTCCGGTATCGTCACGCTTGCCGTACTTGAGAATCATCGGATACTCGACATTTTCATACGCAGTCAGGAGACCGATCAGGTTGAACTTCTGGAAGATGAACCCGATGCGGTCCCGACGATGAACAGTAAGTTCATCGTCGGTCATCTCTTTGACACTCCGGCCATCGATGTACATCTCGCCCGATGTCGGCACATCAAGACAACCGATCATGTTCATCAGTGTTGATTTACCAGAACCCGACGGACCCATGATCGCCACGAACTCTCCTTTCATCACCGAAAAGGTGACGCCGTTTAAGGCATGCACATCACCTGCCGGCATGTGATAGACCTTATAGACGTTGACAAGCTCAACTACAGGAGTGTCTGACATGGCTTATTTCTTCCTCAGATCCGCAAGCAGTCCGCTCCGCCATGCAACAACCGCACAGACACCGATCAAAAGAATTACTACAACTGCGGCAACGGCTCCTATGGGGGATGCATTATTTGCAGAAGCTGCATCGCCGGAAACGACCACACCGCTCAGAGTCACCTGAACCGTTGACTGATACGGGTTACCGTCCGCATCTTTGTAACTGACCAGAAGATCCACGACAGTGGACTCAGGATTGGTAAAGGTAACATCGAACTCCGCAATTCCGTCGGGTTCAAGAGAACCGACCACGTAAGTCTCCATCGGGGCAACCGGTGTTGCTTTTGCGGTTGTTACCATGATGGACTTTGCATCTTCGAGTCCTGCATTGTTGACATCGCCGGTAACCTGATAATATGACCCCTTATTGACGACCTCAATATTGTTGAGAACCATCTCGGCACGGACTTTACGTTCTCCTAGGGATACCGGAATCTGCACTGAATTTGTGTGAAGGTTCTGACCATTGCGGTAGCTGACATCAAACGAGATGTCTGTCGGCTGATCGACAACAACCGTGAGGTTTGCGTCCACATACTGATCAGGTTCAAGTTTTCCGACAAAATAGGTGGTCTGCTTAGACGAGACGCCGTCACCCGACACACTGATCTGAATGCCGTTCAGGCTGTTTGCACGCGGGTTTCCGACACGAATGACGACTTTTTCGTTCCTGCTCTGACCAAATGCGTCCGGCTGATCGATCAGTGCAACCGACAGCTGGGTGTTATCAACACGAACAGCGAAGGTGTACTTCAGACTGCTGAGTCCGGCATTGAGAAAATCAAGATACAGCATCGGATAGTAGGTACCGATCTGACCGCGGGAAGTTATCGGGAACGTGAACGTCATTTCATCGCCGGGTCCCAGCATACCCACACTGTTGTAAGCCTTATCCTCGGGAGAGTAGACTTCATTCACACCCATAATCAGCGCGCGGCCGATTGATACGGAGGTTGTACCTGAGTTTTTGATGACGGCAGTCACGGTTGCAGTGTCACCGGGCATGAGAACCTCAGGGTCCATGGTGAGACTGATAACAGATACTTGTCCGGTGGTTTCTGCCGCGACCGGGGAGGAAGCCCCAAGCAGCAGAAGAGAAAGAAGGATTGCTCCAATAAGAAGAGAACGAAGATATTTCATTATTGGACATGTTATTTCACCGTATTGTATAACATGCTTTCCATACTGCAAAGTCCCGACAGTCCTAATAGTGTTCATAACCAACAGGTTAGTATGAATTCCTGCATCTCCCGTGTTACTGCATCTCTGCTTGGCGGGGCTCTCGGTGATGCTCTCGGCTATCCGGTAAAGTTCAAGAGCATCGATGATATTGAACGGGCGTACGGAACGGCAGGTCTGCCAAACCGGCTTGCAGTAAACCCAAAAACCGGTAAGGCATGTTTTTCGGATGCAACACAGCTGACGCTCTTTACCGTTGAAGGGCTTATCCATGCGGGAAAATCAGGGACGGATCCGGTAAAGTCAGTCTACCGGTCATATCTGAAATGGCTGTACACTCAGGACGGAGGACTTCCGCAAACTGCGTCAACCGGTCTTCTCGCCCATCCGGAGATGTATGTTGCCCGGGCACCGGCGGTGACAACACTTTCGGCTCTTCATTCAGGAGCAATGGGAAGTCTTGAGATGCGGATAAATACGAGTAAATCTTCTGACGCAATGATGAGAACAGCTCCCGCAGGCTACGCAGCTTTTCCCAAGGAAGCATGGGTTCTCGGCGAGAAAATTGCAGCCCTAACGCATGGGCATCCGGACGGGTATCGCTCTGCCGGTGCATTTTCCTTCCTGATTTCACTGTTGATCGAGGGAAAATCTCTTCCAGAAGCGGTAGGGATGACAGAGACGGCGGCCAAAGACCGGGAGTGGGGAACAGAAACGGCAGCAAAACTTGCGGATGCAGTACGGCTCGCAGACGCAGATACTGAGGATAAAACAGCAGTTGCTCTGCTTGGTACCGGGAAAACCGGAGAACGTGCGCTTGCCGTCGGAGTCTTTTGTGCACTCAGGCATGAAGAAAGCATCACAAAAACTCTCTGCGCCGCGGCAAATCACGGAGGCGACTCAAGTATCACGGCATCTGTTGCGGGACAGATTGCAGGGGCAGCACTGGGAAGAGATGCACTTCCCGAAGAATGGCTTGAGAAACTGGAACTTTCAGAAATTATTGAGGGATACGGTAAACGTATCGGAGATCTGCGGGGTATGGTATGATGTCTGCTGATGAGTGTTTTCAAAACGGAATGAAAGAGTATCTGAACCGAAACTTTACCGAGAGCATTGCATGGTTTTCCCGCGCAATTGAGGAGAATCCAAAAAATGTAAACTATTACTATTACCGGGGAACTGCGTATCAGGAACTTGCGGAGTATCAGAATGCTGTTGCTGATTATACGGCGGCACTGGACCGGTTTTCGGGATGTGTGCCGATCCGCTATAATCGTGCGGAGATATGCAGGAAGCTCGGTCATGCAGACCGGGCCGCAGAAGATCTGACGTACATTATTGTCCATGCAGACCGGGCAAAGGGGGAAGGGCACTGGCTGGCTCTTGCCTATCTGGAACGGGGACTTGCACGAATTGACTGCGGTGATCTGGAACGGGGACTGAGTGATTTTGGAAAGGCCGAAGGGCTTGCAAACGAGCTTGGTGATAAGATTCTTCTTGCACAGATTGCAGACGAGCTGGAAAAGAGCGGGTTGTAACCGGTTCAGAGACTCAGGTTGCGTATCCGTGCCGATACTGCTTTGCGGTCCAGGCGGTTGTGCTGAATGAAACCGGCGACTGCGGCGAGACGGTTGTATTCGTCAACCGTCGCGTTGTACCGCTCAATCTGTTTTGCAAGACTGGCAACTCCGGTGTTGTGCCGGGCGATCATTTCTTTGTAGTCTGCATACGCTGCGGTAAACTGCTCCGAGTCTTTTGCGAGTTTTGCGGTTTTTGCTTCAAGTGTTCTGAGTATTTCTCGGGAAGCTGAGAGATCCTCTTTTTCGCGGGTGATTCTCTCTTCCTGACTTTTGATCATTCTGACAAGATCCCCGGTTTCCGCGAGTTTTTCTTTAAGCGCAGACCGGACGGTGAGAATACGGGAGATTTCAGCAATACTTCCGTACCGTTTTGAGCCGTGCCCGATGAAAAACACTTTGGGGCGGGATGCAAGTACCCGGATCGTACCGTCGCCTGCGGGAAACTCTCCCAGGGAGTCCCCTACATAGCTGATAGCGGTCGATTCTATCACGGCACAACCGCATCCCCGAAAGTCACTACCGTCAGGAACCGGGATTCCCACCGCAAGATGATTCTCCGCGGAGAACTGAAGAACCGCAACCGCATATCCTTCATGGGAAAGCAGACCTGCAAGCAGTAGAGATTTATCGCTGCATATCCCGCGGTTGTCAACCACGGTCTCAACCGGAAACCGGGGCGCACGATCAATTGAGGCGACTTTGTCTACGTCGTACGGGATTGACTGAACGAACGCCGCAAGCATTTCAAGATAATCATCGTCGTCATAGTTCTGGACTGAGCGGATCTTGCGCATACCACAAAGAACTGTCCGGTAAAAGGGAACGAGGGCAGGATCTTCAGCAAATGCTGCGTAGTATCCGGCAAGCCATGCATCCCCGATACCTGCCGGGACCCGTGCAGATTTTCCGGAAGACTTTGCGCCTTCATAGAGAGAAGCAGAGACCGGGATGGTAAAACTGTGGTTTAAGTGGCGGAACGGAAAAGTAATCCTGACTAAGATTTCCCCCGCGGTTTCAACCGGAGTTATTGACGGATAAATCACGTTTTTTGCACGCCGCATTCTTTTCTCCATTGGTAGGTCAGAGGGGTTGAATCGTAGTAGGAAAAGAGCACTGCAAAAAAATTAGAGCAGACCGGAAAGGTCCATCTCAAACGCTGCGACCGGATGCTCAAGGCCAAACGCAACCAGAACATCAGGACTGATCTCACCAAACACACCAATCTTTTTGCCGTCCACATACACATCGCCGCGACGACCGTCAAGGAACGCCGGATCCGCCGACTCACGTACTTCGTAGGAGAGGGACATCAGTCGGCAGAACGAATCAGCCACCGCATAAATCTCCGAGAAATCGGCAGTCGTATGGATCGAAGCAGCCGCCATCTTCGGATACGTCACGAGATTCTCCACCACATCCCCGCAGGCAAAAATTCTCTGCGGTAGCTCGCGGGACCGGTTAAGGGAAAGGGAATCCATCAGCATCGGCAGAATATCGGTTCGAATCATCGTCTGATCCTCGCTGATCGGATGCAGAACGTGAAGGGCCGCAGGATTTTCCGGCCTGTTCATCATCTCATACGAAACCTTCCCGCTCGTCAGCGTAAACGGCGTGTTCTCGGTGTATGACATGCCGACCATAACACTGCGGACAAGACTATAGATCTCCTGAACCGGATGCGGCTTACCGACCGTAAACGTCGGCGGCAGGCTTGCAGGAATCCGGTCATACCCGTATGCAATCGCCACGTCCTCATAGATATCATGGTCATGCATAATATCTGCACGGTAACAGGGAATCGTCACGCGGACATGATCCAAATCAACAACCTCTGCACCAAACCGCATCTTCTCAAGAAGACCCTTCATCTCCGCAGCAGTGATACGGATACCGACAAGAGCATTGCATTCGGATACGGAAACCGTACGGACCGCAGGTGCGAGGGTCGGGGTTACCGTTCCCTCCACATTCACGGACTCAATCGTTGCCCCCATCTCCACCATAGCTGCACAGATGATATTGACCGCAACACTCACCGCACGCGGCTCAATACCGGTCACATCCAGCAGAATATTTTGTGTCGACTCGGTAACGCGGGTCAGTTCCCCGTTGATGATTGGCGGGAACGAACAGACATTCCCCTTCGCATCATGGATCAGCGGGAAAAGCGGCAGATCCTCGACAATTTTCGCATATGCCTTACCTTTCGGATGTTCCGCAAGAATCTGATCCATCGTCATCGGCACCGCATAATCCAGCGGCACAAACGTCGTTGACCGCTCGGCTGCAACATACGAAAACGGCGCAGTAATTTTATCGAGATCATGAACGCCGATTGCCACCTTCTTGCGGCCTCTGCCAACCGCCCAGTGCAGGGACTCCTGTAACCCCATCAGTGACTCAATCATCGCAGTATCCATACGAACATTGCGAATAACCGCAGACCCCAGATACGGACGAATAGTTTTCAGCTTCGGATCAACAGAGAACGTGATGCCGGAAGGCTTCACCACGTATTCCACAAGACCGGTCTCAATACCGAGATACCCACGCATCGCACGCGCAGTTCCCTCTGCACTGTAGAGATCCGGACGGTTCGGGAAGAACTGGACATCGGTCTGATCCGCCTCCTCACGCTCCACCTCTGAACCCATCATCGGCAGATTATCGCGGATGGTTTTGATATCAGTTTTCGTCAGCCGTTCAAGATACGCATTGTTGAGTTTTACCACCGGCATAATTACACCCTCCGAACAGGACTTGCACGAATCCAGTCGATATCACTGCGGTAGAGCTGGCGGAGATCTTTCAGACCCATCCGCAGCATCGAAACACGCGACACGCCAAGTCCCCACGCAAGAACCGGGCAGTCAATACCCCACGGAGCCGTGACTTCCTTGCGGAAAACACCTGCCCCGCCAAGCTCCACCCAGCCAAGACCGTCAACCCAGACCTCCGGCTCAACCGAAGGTTCGGTATAGGGGAAGTAACCGGGCCGGAACCGGACCGACTCAAAGCCCATCCTGCCGAAGAACTCCTTGAAAAATCCGAGCAGATGCCCAAACGTCAGATCCTTATCCATCACAATACCCTCCAGCTGCTCAAACTCCGGCAGATGCGTCGGATCAATTGTCTCACGGCGGTAGACACGCGAGATGGAGAACGCCTTAAGCGGCGGGTTCGGATTCTGTGCCAGATGCTGAATGGAAAGCGACGTACTGTGTGTTCGAAGAACACATTTACGGGCAACATCAGGACTCCACTCCCCGCCCCATCCGGTCGAACCGGTATCGCCGCCGGTCATGTGAATGTCGCGGATCTTCTCCCAGCCTGCCGGAATATCCATCTCTTCGGCGAGATGAAACGTGTCCTGCATCTCACGCGCCGGATGGTCCTGCGGCTGGTAGAGCGAATCAAAGTTCCAGAACGCGTTCTGCACAATTGAGCCGTGGAACTCCGTAAATCCCATCTCAAAGAGCAGTGAACGGATTTCATCAAGGATCTGCTGGTTCGGATGCACGCGGCCTCCGTAGATCTTCTTCGGCAGCTTGTCCACACTGTAGCGGCGCAGCGGCAGGGTCTTCCACTCGCCGGAAAGAATCTGCTCGCTGGAAAGTGTCCCGATCTCCTCACGGAGATCGAGACCGGCAGCTGCAACCGCTTCACCCTCCGGCGTCAGAGAGACCACCCACGACACCGTTTCAAGGATTTCCGCAAGGCCGCGTCTGACCAGTTCACTGCATCCGTTCGTTCCCGCAATCGGATTTTTCAGCGCAGATTCATCCTCACCTTCAGAAACATCCGCTGCCGGCGTGACCATACCTTTCTCGATAACGATCCAGTTTTTCTTGCGCAGCCATCCGATCGCAATCTTGGACAGCGGATGCTTCGTCAGCTCCGCCATCGGAGTAGAACCCTGAATGCTTGCAAGAACCTGCCGCTCGGGAAGGCCTTCGTCAGCATATTTTTTTCCTTCATCGGTCAGGACAGCAGTCTGGACGACATTCTTTTCAAGAGTGACGAGACCGCGGTCGGCACACAGATGTGCCCACTGAACCACGGCATCAGCCGGACTGCCGAGTTTATCCGCAAGAACGGATGCATCCGCAGATTTTACCTCCGCAAGAACGGTAAGCACACGTTTTTCGTTGATTGTAAGATCCATTCTCTACCACTCCACCATATGCGCCACTTCATCGCGCTTTTCCTTAAACTCCTTCAGGAACGTACGGACACGTTCAAGTGTCTCCTTCTTACAGGTACCGCACATCAGTTCACCTGCCCGGCAGGCACGGCACATCTCTGCAAGCTCTGCGTCGTTCTCCTGCATATGGAACTTGTTCATCTGATAAATGGAACACACTTCCGGCTCTCCGCCAAGCTTTTTCTGCTCTTCAAGCGTCTGGCGGCCGCCGGTGAGTGCTCCCATGATCTTCTTTTTGACATCCTTGTCAGGATCATCAAACCATACCAGGCTCTCCGGGACACTGGACGACATCTTACCGCCCTGAAGACCCTGAAGGAAGCTGTGATACGTTGCCGACGGCAGTAAAAATCCAAAACCGCCGAACTCCCGTTCAATATCGCGGACAACTGCATCCGTCTCTGCGAAAGCATGTCCGGCAGGAAGATCCACATGACCCTCGTACTTCTTTGAGCCAGCAAACCGTCTTGCCACCGCATCAAGTGCACCTTCCGGTGCGTTCTTTGATCTGATGCTGATATGTGTTCCCCGGTCTTCGACAAGGAACATGCGCAGGGACTTGGTGACATCACGGGTCAGGCGAATATGCGGGTCCTGATCGATACCAACCGGAACAACGGTCGGGGCAACTCCTGCAACCAGTTGCGGATACAGAATATCTGCGACCTGCATTGACACGCTGACCGCGTGTGCAAGTTCCGTTTCCGGTCCAAACCCGTAGATAGCCGAAAGCTCGGAGAAGTTGATCTTCGTTGCAGCCTCAAACGCAAGATCCTTGAGCTGATTATTGCGGCGCTGGGAGTATATCTCACCCTGAAACCCAAGTGCATACAGACATTCCATATACTCGCGGGCGTACCTGTCGCACACCTCCCAGGACAGACCGCGCACGGCGTGCGCCTCGCGGTCTGCCATGGAAATAAATCCCCTGCCGCCCTGCTGAATGTGCCAGACGACCTCCTTCATCACCATCAGGTGGCCGAAATGCGGATGACCACTCGGCATAAAACCGGTCAGCACATGAAACGGCTTTTTCTCTGCCATTGCATCTGCAACTGCTTCATATCCGCGGTGACCTGCGACGATGTCGCGGCGGATAAAGACCGGCTGGTTTGCAATTTTTTCTTTTACCGGTGCAAACGGTTCGATACCGAAATCGGCAATCAGCCGGTTAATATCCATTTTGGGAGTACTGGACCAGGGGTTAATCTGTTCTACCATAAATCTCACAATTGTGTTTATGTTATAATTTCATACGGGCGAATTCGATGAAGACCAGATCAGCGTCTTCGATGCAGGCAAAGAGCATCTTCTTTTTCACGCTGTGGGCAAGACGGACCGAGCGGGAGATGAGACTCATCGGCATAGAGAGATTATGCGGACATGCATGTACCAGCATCTCGGAGTGTTTTCCTTCCTCGGTATAGACACGGAAATGGTGGCCGTACTTGTAACCGGTTCGCGGGGAAAATCCGATATCGCGAAGATGCCGGTAGACGATCATCTTGTCGGAAAACTCCGGATCATATGTTGCAGCATGGCCCGCATACTCAGTCGCGGTCATTTCCGGGGAAAGAGAAAGTTTTCCCTGCTCCAACAGCCAGCATACCTCAACCGGCGCAAGGAACAGGCGGGATGCATCAAGCATTGTCCCGCACCAGAAGTTTTTCAGCGTCTCGGTGATACCTGACCCGTCTTCAAGAACATATGCGGGAACTCCGGCAAAGATCGCACGAACCGACGGGATATCTGCATGGTGAGAGGGAGAGTTCTCTTTTGCAGCAGGTTTACTGATGCGTATCTCGTAATAGGTCAGTTCGTGCTCATCGTCGACGACCGCAAGGAGAAACTGCTTGCGCATATTTGATGCAGCCTGCGCCTCACGAAGAACGACCGAGAGATCCACCATGTCGCGTTCGGAAAGCACGCGCAAAAGGTATTTTGACTGACCGTGACCCGGACGCTGACCACGGGGAAAGATGCGGTAATCCTGCGGGCCCGCAGTGACCACATAGCCGCGCTCCCGAATGTCGCGGTAGACAATAAAGCTCCGGAGAAATCCGGGGGTAGCTGCATGTGCGGCGAGAAGATGATCGAACGACCAGCCGTCGATCTCGATTTTTCCGCGCGCGATAAGATAGAGGGCTTCCTCCACGGTAAGCCGGAGTTTTCCGGTCTTTTCTATGCGGCCGTAACCGCTCTGCTCATAAAAGACCGCTGCCTCCTGTGGCGCCTCAACCTTGGTACCATCGAATTCTGCCTTCACGCGGGTATAGGTTTGTTCTCTGGAATCATTAAAGGGGGCGTCTCTTCCCCTGCGGTACACCACAAAGATACTAATACGAAAACGTAAAAGATACTATACATGATCAGATACGCGAAAGCGGTTTTTGTTCTGCTGCTGATGGCAGTCATATGCTGCGGGGGGGCTTCTGCCGCAGTTGTTGAGGAACTCAACACGACCTATCAGCTTGGCGGGACATACATAAACACCGAGGCTGTTGCCCCGGTAACCGGAGGAGGATTTTTCCTCGGGATGGCCAACAGTTCGGGCGCAGTTCTGCTGAAAACTGATGATGCCGGCAAAGAGATCTGGCGAACCCCGCTCACTGGTGAGGATGTCAGATCCATTGTTCCTCTCGAGGACGGCGGATGCGTGCTGTCTACTATTACCAGAGCGGTTAACGGTTCTGAGACCGAAGGCTACACCTTCGACGGCAGTACAACGCTGATCAGGGTTGACGGCAAAGGAACTGTTGTCTGGGAGTCGCCTCTGCCGGAAATCGGTACTGGTGACATCGCTGTTTCGGGCGATAAAATTTTCTTTGCCGGATGGTTCTGGGAGACCAACACCGGGTTTACCCAGAGTTTCCTGCTCTCAAACGGTGCTCCCGGAAACGATCAGATTCGTATTGGAAACGAAACAGCACCCATGATTCCTCTCGCAATGCTCATGGAGGACGACGGAACGCTGGTTCTTACCGGCGGAACTACCGCATACCTCACGGAGAACAGCTCCCGTGCATGGATTGCAAAGGTAAAGAACGGTGTTGTGCAGAGTGAGGGAGTCGTCAGAACCGGCAGTGCTGACCCGCTCTATGGTGAAGGTGCCTGCGGATATGCAATTACCAAAGCGCATGACGGCGGTTACGTAGTTGTCGGATCCAATCCGCCGTTCGGTGTGACCTGGGCCGCCGGACTCGGTTGGGCAGCGCATGTCAAAGCAGATCTCTCCAATGCATGGGTCAATGAGCTTCCCGGCTGTTATGTCCCCTACGCAGTAGTTCAGTTCGGCGACGGATATCTTGCTGCGGGAATGGATGGACATGATGATCCGGTCTGGCTGACATTATCCGTGGGAGGGGCAATCACGAAACTCGAGAAAATATCCCAGAACGGAAAGAACTCCATGTTCAACGATGCAGTGGCTGTATCCACAGGAAAAGCCGCACTCGTCGGATGGGTGATGCCTGACAGTTCCGCGGAAGGAATTCTCATAACACTGGTTGACACAAAAACCCCGACCCCGACTGCTCCCGCAGAATCCGCTGATACGGGTATCTGGATCGCAGGAGGTATTGTCTGTATTCTCATCATTGCAGGTGCTGTGTACTTCCTTGTACTCAGAAAACCCGCAAAAGAGCCGGTAAAGAAATCCGCCAAAAAAAGCGGAAAGAAAAACTAACTTTTTTTTTAAGGATCCGCAATAGTCACGGAAAGATCCGGCGGCGTTATCTCAAAGCAGCAGGCAGGATATCCCTGCGCCATACACTCGATCTCTTCAACCGTAACCGGCAGTTTACCAAAGTATGCGGATAACACTGCGGTAAGGATACCGCACGATATAACGCAGCATCCGCGCTCAACTTTGGGAAGAACCATACACTCATAACATTTGTAGATCTCAAGCCGCAACGGGGACATAGACCGGATACGCATTTCTCCAAGACCGTACCTTGCCCAGAATCTGATGATATTGTCAATGGTCTTTTCAAGCGTATTGCCAACCAGATACATCGACACAGACTCACCCAGCATTTCCCCGCCGCGCATCATGATGGGATCGATTCTGATGCCTGCTTCAATGAGAGCCACCTGAATAATATGCGGAATAATCTGGCGGTAATCCACGTTGTCGTATTTAATGTAGCACTGACGAATCAGTTCACGGAACTCGTTGTTACCGGTCTGACGACACGGCTCAATATCAGCGAGATGGGACGCCGTAAGATAGTACATCTTCTTTCGTGCGTCACTCGGAACCGAGCGGGACGCAATAAGTCCTGCATCAATAAGGCACTTGATGTGAACCGAGACGGTAGATTTGGAAAGACCGGTGGACTCCATAATACGGGAAAAAGAAACTTCCCCTTCATCCCTGATGAGAAAGAGAATATTGTTTCTCACCGGACTTCTGACTGCAGTGACGGTCCCATCGCTGGAAAATAATTTGAGGGGTCGGGATTTGTCTGGTTCTGGCATAATACGTCTGCGGTTTTAGAGTTTCATTCCGGAAAAACCTAATTGTGGTAATACTACGCCGCAGATAGATAAGAATGTTCGTGACAATGCAAATCATTGTAAAAAAATTAGTTGAAGGGATGAACTGCCGCATTTTTCTTGGCAAGAATTTCATCGACTTTTGGTTCGCCGGTTACGGCACGCTTGATGGCAAGTTTGGTTGCTTCGTAGTTCCAGTCGTGAACCTTCTTTTTGTCTGCGGCATCCCACTCAATGAAGACAGAGACAATGATTAAGAGGTCTTCTGCTTTGTCTTTGGGGATGATGCCTTCTTCAACCGAGTCCATAACCGCCATAGCAACTGCATGCTGGGCAGGACCAAACATCATCACTGCCTGACCGGCATTTTTGATGGTGACTTTGTTGACCATCAGTGTTGACGGCTTTGGCGGAAGGTTCGGCGTAACGACTGCAAGCAGCGGCGTATGTCCTTTCTGCGGAGAAGAAAGGGCATTGACAAATGCATTCTCAACAGAACTTCCCTTTGGCCCGATCACCAGATCGATGTGTGCCACTTCGGCACCTTCACCAACCAGTGCTTCGCCAAACATTACACGAGTAAACGGAGAAATAACTCCGCCTACAGCATTATCGACACTTTGTAAAAATCCCATTCTGGCATCTCGCTGTTATGTTGTCAGATCCTGTTTTCCGGGTCTGCTATTCTGTTAATATGAGAGAGGATGTTAAATATTTGTTCATTGAAGACATCGAAAAACAACAGACACCATAACATTTAGATCACTGAAAAATTCAGCATTGAAAAATATGAAATACTCAAAAATATCACAAGGAAAATCCGACAATACCCACAATAGACAGGCTGACGAAAAAGTGCCGCAATCTAACCCCTATTAAATACGAAAAGCGAATATGTAGCCAACCACTGGATATACAGCAGGATTACTCTGCCGGAGTCCGGGACGGGATAATTACTATGTTAAAAGCAGTAAAAATCAAAAACGGCGTCTACTGGGTAGGAGCCATTGACTGGAACCTTCGTGACTACCACGGATACACTCTTCCGGGAACCACCTACAACGCGTACCTTGTTATCGGAGAAAAGGTCGCACTGATTGACGGAACGTATCCCGGCCATGAGTGGCAGCTTATCGAACGCATTGAGTCCGTTCTCCCGCTGGAAAAGATCGACTATATCGTGGCAAACCACATTGAGATTGATCACTCCGGTTCTCTCCCGCTCTTTTCCAAGAAGCTCCCGAAAGTCCCGATCTACATGACCGAGATCGCAAAGAAAGGATTTGCACGCCACTACGATACGAGCGCATGGAACATCCATACCATCAAGAATCTGGAGAACCTTCCCCTTGGCGGCGGCAAAACCCTGACCTTCCTTGAGGCTCCGTTCCTCCACTGGCCGGATTCAATGTTCACCTACCTTGGCGAGGACAAGATCCTCTTCCCGAACGATGCATTCGGTCAGCATGTTGCATCCAGCGAGCGGTTTGATGATGAGCTCGGCATTGATGTTGCAATGGAGCATGCGGCAAAGTTTGTGGCAAATCTTATTGTTCCGCTCTCACCGAAAGTTCTCAAGAAACTTGGTGAAGTCACCGAACTTGGCGTGCCGATTGAGATGATCGCACCGTCTCACGGTATCATCTGGAGAAGCCATGCAGCAGACATCATCAACGCCTACGTCAACTGGGCAAACGGTGTTTCCAAGAACAAGATCACCATCGTCTACGACACAATGCACTACTCGACCGGTATTGCAGCCCAGTATATTGCTGAGGGAGCAATCACCGAAGGCGTTGAGGTTAAGGTTGATATCTTAAAGGACGGACGTTACGAGGGTGTACACAGATCTGATGTTGTCCGCGACATTCTTGATTCAAAAGCGGTCATCGTTGGTTCCCCGACCCTTGAAGACTATCCGCTGCCGACGGTTGCAGGATTCCTCTACTATCTGATGGGAATCAGACCGGGCAAGCAGACCCAGAAGAAGATCGGATTTGCATTCGGATCCAACGGCGGCAAAGGAGGCGCGCCGAAGGTCATCACCGAACTTCTGGAAAAAGCCGGTATCAAGATTTGGCACGACCCAATAGAGTTCACCTACCGCCCAGATCAGGCTGACAAAGAAAAATTCTTCAAGCTTGGACAGGAAATCGCAAAAGAAATCAAGAAGATGCCGTAAGGTATTTTCTTCAAAATCAATTATTTCTTTTTTTCAAGGACACTTTTGGCATGCGGCATGCTTGATCGCATCAGAAAAACAAAAACAGAAGGGACGTTTGAGCAAGAAAAGCCAAATGAGAAGTGTGTAGGTCTGAGATAGAACTCCCCTTCTTTCCCTCACCTAACAATAGTATTCTCAACGTATTACCTTATGAATCTTGTGGATGGATAATAGATGTGCAAATCCAAAAAATAAACAAAATAACACATGTACAATTAATTTAGAGTCGAGATCACATTGGTTTAGAGATATTTACGCATATCCTCCTCTCTTTTCCCTTTGATCATGTTTATGGTAGTTTGCCGTCCAACTAAATCAGCAATGGCAGCAACGATCCGCTATGGTTTACCAAAGACCATACCTGACGATTTTTTCGCAGCGTATCAGCGTGCGCTACAGGCAGATCCGGTGGATATCTGGATGATTCTGCCGGTAAACAGGCTCGCTGAAACGGTTTGGAAACGGGTCGTTCAGGAGAACGGATTTTGCATACCGTCCCGCGTTACGACCCCGGCGGAGTTTGCAAAAACGGTAGTGACCGCCGCATATCCAGACATCAGAATCCTCTCGCCAATTGAGCAGAATCTGGTTTTTGCAGAGATTATCGGCAAAAATCAGCGGATGCTTAGTGTGTTCCCTGAGAAAAAACCAGGACTTGCGGCAGTCGAGAATCTTGTCACACTGTACAATACCCTTCGCTACAGGCGCGCGCAACTGCCGGAGGGAAATGAAAGACTCGCGGCAATTGCATCGGTGTTTGAGGAGTACGATGCGTTCTTGGTATCCGAGCGGACAGCAGACATCGTCCGCACCCTTCAGCTTGCGGCCAATGCGGTGAGATCCGGCAGGTTTACAGTGAGGTTTGCGGCGCTGTACGGGCATTATGCGCCAAAAGAACTGGAAAATGAACTGCTGGAGGCGGTGCGGGAACATGCAGAAGATGTACAGGAACTTGTCCCTTACGCAGAAAACGATAAAATATTTCCGACGCGGCACAGGTCCGAAGAGCGCGAACATCATGAACTCGCAGAGACAATCTTTCAAAAGCTGTCTCTTTCCCCAAATCTTCCGATCCAAAAGATCGGAGTGTTTGCCGACCGGTCTGCTGAACTCAGCGCAATTGCAGAAGAGATATGCCGCTTAATTGAGGCAGGAGTCAGCGCAGGGGATATTGCGATTCTCACACCTGAAGTTCCGCTGTATGCAGAGCTTGCAGGAGAACTGTTCCCGGATTTTTCCGCCGCAGGAACGGTACTGAAGTTTGAAAGCTCGATTGGTCATCCCTTGTTTCGATCTCCCGCGGTAGCCGCGATATTTTCTCTGCTGAAAACCGTGATCGGAAACTACACGACCGAGGATATGACGACGCTCTTTTCCTATCCGTATTTTTCCTGGAAAGAAAATTTCCTTTCCCCGCGCGATCTGCTGTGGCTTTCGCGGGCTGCGGAGATCACCGGCGGAAAACAGCAGTGGCTGACGTATCTGAAACGGCTGACGGAACGGCTGAACGCAAAAATGGAGGATGCGGATACCCCTGCTCCGGAGAAAGCGGAACTTGCGGCAAAAGCAGCAAAAACTGCCGCTGCCGAAGAGAAACTTGAAACGATTTTTACTCTTCTTGCACCGTTGGGAGATGGAAGAAAAACTGCGGAGGAGTTTATCCGTGAGCTGCGGAGAGTGCTTGTCATGCTCGGGTTTCCGGGACAGAGACGCAGAGAGGACGTAGACATTGCCGCGGTGAAGAGTTTTGAGGAAGTTCTTTTGGCAATTGACTCTGCCGGAACGCTGTTCAGCAGCGAAAAGATCTCTGCCGGAAAATTTTACTCGATGCTTTTTTCGTTCGTGAAATCAGCACAGAGTAACCCTCCTTCACCCTACGAAAGCGCGGACACGGTGAAAATACTCGGATTCCGTGAGATCGTGCATCAGAAAATACCGCATGTTTTCCTTGCAGGATTAACAGCGGATGTTCTTCCCCGCATACATCCGCGCCTGCCGTTTCTGACGATGGCAGAAACCCTTGAAGCAAAGACCCAGACATATGAGGAAACACTGCGCGAAGAACGGTACGCATTTTTGTCGGCACTGATTGCGGCAGAAAAGTCACTGTATCTCTCTGCTCCCGCAACTGATGAAGGGAAGACAAAAATTCCGTCAGCATGGCTGAAAATGTTTGATCTGCCGAACACCGCATGGGAAACAGGAGAACTGCGTCACTCATCAGTCTGGCTTTCGGCGCATGCAGGTCTGCTGATGGCAAAAAACCGCTGGGAAAAAGATCTGGACACGGCCAGACTGCCAAACCTTTCGGATGCTGCGCGGAGAATCGAAATTGAAGTGGTGAAACGTGCGGGAGTGCCGTCCACAGAGTACGACGCCGTATTTTCCCCAGATCAGTTCGCCGGTCAGTACGGAGGTGCAGACTGTTTTTCGGTGACTGATCTGGAGCGGTATGCCGCATGCCCGTTCCGCTGGTACACCGAACTGCATCTGCGGCTCGTTCCCCACCCCGACCCGGAGAGTGATGAACTGCCAGAGTTGGGAGTGGTAATCCACAAAACCATGTACCGGATGATTGCCGAGTCGCCGCATTTTCCGCCGACACCAAAAACCCGAAACGAATCACTGGCGGATCTGATGCGGATTTCCGGAGAGGAGTTTGACAGATCAGGTCTTGCGACGCCACGATGGCAGAGTCTCAAAGACCGGTATCTTGGAACGCCGGCGTATCCGGGACGACTGGCTGACGTTATCGATATCGAGATTGCAGCTGCACAATCTGGAGAGGTCACACCAAAAGAACTGCTTGAGTTCCCGTTTACCATGACTGACATCCCCGGCATTTCTCTTTCGGACGGTGATAAACTGCGGCTTGAAGGAAGAATTGACCGGATCAGGCTGACCGGCAGCGGATTTGTGGTGATCGATTACAAGACAGGTAAAGTCAAGACGGAGGCTGACATTACAGCTGGAAAATCATTGCAGCTTCCGCTGTATCTTGCCGCAGTGGAACATCTCAGACCGGAACTGAAACGTCTGGGCGGCAGCTATTATCAGATATCCACCAAAATCGTAAAGGAAACATGTCCGCTAAAGGGATCCGAGGACTGTTTCGTCTCACTTGCTCTTGCGTATGCCGCGCAGTACAGAAAAGGTATGCAGGACGGTGTCTGCGCGCCGGTCTATGACAAAAATGTCTGTTCAACCTGTAAAGAGCGGTTCATCTGCAGATTTGACAAACTCCGGTCACTTTCAGGAGGTGGTGAGTACCGTGACTGAACTGACGAAACGACAAAAAGAGGCTCTTTGTATGGGGAAGAGCCTCTGTGTAACGGCGGGAGCAGGCACCGGCAAGACGTTTCTTTTGAGCAAACGCTATCAGATGCTGCTTGCCCATCTGCGGGAGAAAACGGGATCGGCAAGTGTATCGGATATTTTGGCGCTGACATTTACCGAAAAAGCAGCGGCCGAGATGCGGGAGAGAATTGAGTCCGACATTCGGGGGCTTGCCGGTGCCGCGGAAACAGACTCAGAGTACCGGTTCTGGACAGGGATTCTGGATGAGTTTTTCCGCGCATCGATAACCACATTTCACGGATTCTGCGCGGCGGTTCTGCGGGAGTTCGCTCTGGACGCAGGGATTGATCCAGGCTTTGAGATCCTTGACGAGATGGAAAAGCAGGTGATAACAACACTTGCCGTCAGAAATGTTCTCACGCGGCCGCCGGAGTTTTTACATGAGGATGCAGTACTGCTGTTTGCGGATGTTTCGGCTCCAGAGAAAATTATTGCGGAGCTTTTGCCGCAGTATCCTGAGTTCAGAAAATTATTCCCGAAAACGGAAGAGGAAGAGCGATCATGCATCGCGGCATGGCGCAGATGGATGCTTGAGAGTCTGAAAAAACGTCGGGAGACGTTTTTTGCAGAGCAACAGATAGTGTCTGCACTTGCAGAGCTGCGGGAGTTCGCGTCCGTCTACAGCAGGTCTGATGACACCGGCGGAAAATATCTCAGGACTGTCCGGTCGGCTCTGGAAGTTTTGTGTGATGATCCTGATTGTGAGCAGTTCTCTCTCGCAGTCACCCAACTCAAAGCGGCAAACGGAACCAAGACCGGAAAAACCCTCGGCAGAAAGGATGTGTTTGGAGAGGACATCGACCGGTTCCGTGCAGCATTTGCAGTGCTGAAATCCGCCTGTGATGCATTTCCAAACGGATGGTCATATCTGCCAAAAGAGGGAGACCCGTTTACCGAAGAAAGTGTGAAAGTGATTGCTGCCCTCAGTAGGATAACCGAGGAGGTGTATGCCCGCTGTCAGCGGGAGAAACAGCAGAGAAATGCACTCGATTTCGAGGATCTTATTCGGATGGCAGGTGTGCTGACCCAGAAGGAACCGGTACGGAGAGCACTCAGACGAAGGTTTGCGTACATTTTAGTTGACGAGGTGCAGGATACCGATCCTGCACAGTCCTCCCTGATATGGCGGATTGTCGGTTCACTGGAACCGGCAAACGATGCGATCTTTTTGGTCGGCGATCCGAAACAGTCTATCTATGCGTTCCGCAACGCTGATATCTGCGAGGTAAATGCGATGCAGGAGAGGGTGACCGCTTCCTGCAAAACAGAGCCTGTTGCGCTGGATGTGAGTTTCCGCAGTACGAAAGAGATTCTCGGCGTTGTGAACATACTGTTTGCCAGACTGTTTGCCGAGTCGTCCGAGGCGTGGGACGTGAGATATGATCCAATATCAGTCTCACTGCCGCGCGCACAAGATACCGGAACAGTACAGATTCTTGAAACTATTCCTGATGGGTCGGCGCCTGATTCACTGCTTGAAGCGCGGATGATCGCCGCAAAGATTCGGGAGATGATTACTTCGGGCGTGATGATCCGCGACTCCTGTGGTATGCGGCGTGCAGAGTTTGGGGATACGGCAGTCCTTCTTGAGACAAGAAGCAATCAGGCGATGATAGAGCATGCCCTGCGTGAGGAAGGAGTACCTTATACCATCTACAAAAGTCAGGGATTCTACCAGTCGCAGGAGATCACTGACATGATGCTGCTTTTGTCAGTCATTGCAGGAGTTGGGGATGACATTGCGCTGTATGGTGTCCTCCGGTCTCCGTATTTTGGGATTTCCGATGCCGAGCTGTGTATTACCGGTGCCGGTAGTTATTACGGCAGGATTATCCATCATGCAAACGATCATCCGGACTCGCTGATTGCTACAGCGATGGCACAGATTCGGCGGTGGCAGGGATTTTCGATGCGGGAGCCGGTTCCTGAGTTTTTGCGGCGGGTTCTGCGTGAGGCCGGGATGTATGCGGTGTACGGCGGGATGCCGGAAGGCCGGTTTATTCTGGCAAATCTTGAAAAACTGATAGGACTTGCCAGATCACAGACCAGAAAACGGTCAATGCCGCTGCCGGAATTTATGCGGATGATTGCAACGGGAACTGAAGAGGAGATCAGTGAAGGGGAAGCGCAGATCGATCTTCCCGACGGAAATGCGGTGCGGATTATGACGGTGCATGCCTCAAAAGGACTGGAGTTCCCAATCGTGGTTCTCGCAAATCTTGACAGGAACAAATCGTCGCCCGGAACAGGTCTGGTGCTTGACAAGGAGTTCGGCGTGGGACTTCCGATACGGATGCACGGCGAAGGAGAAAAAACGCAGGATACGTTTGTGAAGATGTTCACGAAAGAGACGCGGGAGGCAAAGGAGGCGGCCGAGAGAAAACGGCTGCTGTATGTTGCGATGACGCGGGCGAAGGATCATCTGGTTCTTTCCTATGTGAGAGGAGAAAAATTTCCGCCGAAAAACAGCCGTGCCGAGTGGCTGCATACGTATCTGCTTCCCCCAGAGACGGGAGCGTCGTTTACGGTTGCCGCAGATGACAAAACGTCAATTCCGGTTTCGGTGACATCAGGAACAGCAGAGAATGCATCGAACTGCGGAAGCGTCTGCTGCCCAAACGTACCGGACGGCTACTCCTATGCACCCAAAAAAGAGGAGGAGGTCCCGCGAAGACTGCCCGAAACGATAACCGCAATGAACCGCACGGATGCAATAGAGCCGGGGTTTGAGTCCTTGGATGCAGCTATGTATGGTATCGTTCTGCACGGTGTGTTTCAGGGACTTGATGCATCGGTTTTGTGCAGAAAATACCGGCTTGATGCAGAGAAAGAACAAAAGATCCGGGCCGCGTATGATACGTTTCTGTCCTCAGAGATTATGCAAGGTGTCTGTCAGGAGTTCTGTGAGCTGCCGTTCTCGGTTGAAATTTCCGGACGGAGGTTTACCGGTGTTATCGACCGGCTGGTTCGATATGCGGACGGGAGTATGCGGGTAATTGACTACAAATCAGGCGAGATGAGGTCTGCGGGTCAGGAGGTGCTTGCGCAGTACCGGCGGCAGGTCTCTCTGTATGCGGCGGCAGTGGAACGGCTGTTTTTGGTAAAGCCGTTTGCGTGTGTGTATTTCTCGCACGACGGAGGCGTTTGGGAAGTTGCGGTTTCTGAAGAAGAGGTTTTGGAGATGGTGAGAGAATACTGAGGGGGTTGTATCTACATTCTTTTATGATTGTGTGATGCTGAAAAATAATCCCGCTCGCTTTTTTCTGGTAGGCGGACGCGGTATGATTTTTTTGAAACAGATAATGCTACGAAAAATATCAAATAGGAATTATTGTATGGAGATTACCGTTGTTAGCGAAAACCGGATTTCGTGTTTTTTGTAGTATTCGCATGTTTCAAAATATTTTCCCCTGCGTAACTTCTCTTCAGGTTTTTGGAACAAAAACCTGATCTAAGCAAAGCATCAATACCCGGCAAAGCAAATGAATATCCCATGATTAATGTTGGTATTCTTGGAGCGACGGGCGCGGTCGGTCAGCGTTTTGTGCAGCTTCTCGCAAACCATCCGTGGTTTTCCCTGACAACGCTGACGGCATCGGACCGGTCGGCAGGAAAAACCTACGGTTCAGTGGTCAACTGGCGGCTTGACTCTCCGTACCCTGACACGGTGAGCGATCTTGTTGTCTCTCCGACAACGGCTGATGCGGTGAAAGACTGCGATATTGTGTTTTCCGCACTTCCAGCAGATATCGCAACCACGCTTGAGTCTGAGATTGCAGATGCAGGTGTCGGCGTTTTCAGCAATGCAAGTTCCCACCGGATGGCAGCCGATGTTCCCCTGATGATTGCAGAGGTAAATCCGGAGCATGCAGGTCTGATTGATGTGCAGAAGAAGAACCACAAACGAGACGGTTTCATTGTGACAAACCCCAACTGTTCGACAATTATGCTTGCAACAGCCCTTGCACCGCTGATGAAATTTCCGTTCAAGAGCATCAATGTAGCAACACTTCAGGCAATTTCCGGAGCAGGATTCGACGGCGTTCCGGCGTTCGGTATTTACGACAACGTAATCCCTTACATCGGGTCTGAAGAGGAGAAGATGGCACGCGAGGCGAACAAGATTCTTGGTACGCTTGACGGTACGAAGATTACAGGCGCTCCGTTTACGGTGTCTGCATCCTGCAACCGAGTGCCGGTAATCGATGGCCACACACTCAATGTCTGGATTGATATGCCTGCAACACCGGCTGAGGTTATCGAGGCGTTTAAGTCCTGGCAGCCGCCGTTTTCCGGACTGCCGACGCAGCCGGCAAAGACGGTACAGTATCTTGAACAGGCAGACCGCCCGCAGCCGCGTCTTGACAGATACTGCGGCAATGGTATGACTGTTTCTGTAGGACGGGTCCGGGACGGTATCAGATTTGTGGCGATGGGACACAACACTATCCGCGGGGCTGCCGGTGCTTCTGTTCTGAATGCAGAACTTCTGCATACCAAGAAGTATTTCTAACACGGTGGGCGGACAAGAAACAAAAAATACCGAATTTTTTTGGTAACCCGAACCTGCAAAGAAGAAGCGATGAAATATATCTGATTAACTGATACATTATACGTAGAAGATGGATAATATAGTCCTGATTGGAAACAAGCCGGTGATGAACTATGTGCTTGCTGTGGTGACACAGTTTAATGCCGGCAATGCCGAGGTGATCGTGAAGGCACGGGGTAAGGCCATTGTTCGTGCGGTGGACGCTGTGGAGATTGTGGTCCGCCAGTTTCTTCCGCATGTGGTCAAGCGGAGTGTTAGCACCTCTACTGATCAGATTGAAACGGATAGCGGCTTATCAAATGTGTCATGTATTGAGATCATTCTGGTAAAATCCTGATTTTTTTTATTATGTCAAGGAAGAATACGGTTATTGGGGTGATTCTGGTGGTCGCCTGTGTGCTGTGTGTGTGGTATGTGAGCATGCCGAAAACCGAGGAGTTTTCCGGCGCAGGAACGGTGGAGGTTCTTGGAGGCGAGGCGGTGATTTTAGGAGATGATGGTGTGGTGTATATTCCGGTGGCCGGTGTTTCGGTGGAGTCTGGCCAGGGTACGCATGTGTTGTTTACGGCAGTTGTGAATACATCGGACGGTTCTTTGTACCGGGGGCATTACAAACCAATTGATCTGGTGAGTATTTCCCGCGGATAAAAGACAATGTTTCCGGTTGCAGTTGCTATTCTCGCAGTTGTATTTGTGCTGATTGTGGTCCGTCAGGTAGGTCGTGTGCGGCTTCCTATCTGGGCAGTTATGACGGGAGGAGCGGTCGCAGCGCTTCTTACGGGTTCGATTAGTATTCCTGCGGCGATTGCTTCGGTGAATGTGCAGGTGATCGTGTTTTTGTTCGGAATGTTTGTTCTGGGCGTTGCAATGGAGAGGTCGGGCCTTTTGCATACTACGTCGGTTGCGGTGTTTTCGAGGGCGCGGACCCGCCGTCAGGTGATGTTCTGGTTTATTTTTCTGATGGCGGGGGCGTCTGCGTTTCTGATGAATGATACGGTGGCAATTATTGGTACGCCCGTGGCGCTGTACTGCGCCCGGAGGTTTGGTATTCCGGTGACAAGAATGCTGGTGGCTCTTGCAGCGGCGGTGACGTTTGGCAGTGTGATGACACCGATCGGCAATCCCCAGGTGTTACTGGTAGCAATGTCAGGAGGAATCCCGAATGCGTTTATCAATTTCTTTGGGTATTTGTTTGTGCCTGCGATGGTGAGTCTGTATTTCCTGTACCGGCTGATGATCTGGCGGCTGCCCGGCAGGGATTCACTGTTAAAGATTGGACCTGATACGAAGGAGTCAGAGGATCCAAAGCTTGAGATGCTGGTGAAGCTGTCGCTCGGACTGGTGATTGCGATGGTTTGTCTGCGGATTGTGCTGTCGTTTACCGGGTATGAGCTGCCGATCGTGATAATTGCGGTCGCTGCTGCTGCTCCGCTGCTGATGTTGTCTGGGAGGCGGGTTGAACTGATGCGCGGAATTGACTGGAGTACGCTGGCCTTCTTTGTGTCGATGTTTGTACTTATGGCTGCGGTCTGGAATACCGGAGTGATCCAGTCGCTTCTGCCGGTATCCTTTACGACATCGATGCCTACGCTGTTTGTGGTAAGTCTCTTAGTGCCGCAGCTGGTGTCAAATGTACCGTATGTTGCGCTGGTTCTGCCGGTGCTGGAGTCTGCGGGTGCGCCGATGTCGATGTTTCTGACGCTTGCAGCGGGAAGTACCGTTTCCGGAGGGCTGACGATTCTCGGCGCGGCAAGTTCGGTGATTATTATTCAGAATGCGGAAAAGCGCGGAATGACGATGACGTTCTGGCAGTACTTCCGGGCAGGAGTACCTCTGACGTTTGTGTCGTCAGTGGTGTTTATTGCGTGGATCTGGCTGGTGTCATCTGTGATGGGATGAAGGGATTTTTCGATTTTGTCGTGGAAGACTGATTTGATGCCGCGGGACTTATTGATATTGATCGACAAATGCTGATTTTTCATACAGTATGGGACAGGTTTTCTGAGTAAGAGAACTTACGTAATATTTGGTATCTTGTTCTGAAGTAAACAGCTATCTTATCGGATGATATGCGTGGTCGAAGCAAAAGGTGACGCGGATGGATACAGATTGTATTTTTGTTTCTCTACCACCTGAGGAATTCCCTATAATTATCACGCGACTCCTAAAGAGCGTG
>CAZABQ010000012.1:26186-27534 GCA_964483485.1 uncultured Methanomicrobiales archaeon | reverse complement strand
AACAGTACACAATTAACTCAATAAGAAAAAAGCCACATGAGAGATTTTCCTGAGTTGGCAAATGACGATTGCCGCACGGATGATCGCATAGGTGGAATGTTTGGCGGCAGGCAATAGAATGATTATGCGGAGGGTGGTACTGAAGAAACGTGCTGATAAATTATGTGTGCATTCTGATCAGAGATGAGACAAACTGAGAGTAGAACGTACAAAATAGATAAATGCAAACGAGAATATAAAAAATAAAAAAATTATGAACCCTGCTTGGCAGGGATGTTTACGTTATTCTGTAAAATAACTGCCTGAGTACCATCAGTGAAAGAGGCGGTAAGAGTAAGCGATCCATTTGCTGCCTTACCATCCATAACCGTAACCGTAACCGGCTGACCAACTTTGGGGTTCTGAATAACACCATTAGTCGGTGAAGCAAACGTTACACCATTCATGTACGGAGTGATGTTCGTGAGCATATTGGCGTCTTTCCCACCCGTAACGGTAACAATAAGTCCACTCTCAGTTGCATTTGCAAACGGCTGTGCAGTAACTCCAACAGTCTTGGAGTCGCTGACGCCCCCAACCATACCCATTACTACAGCCGCAACGATTGCGACAAGCACAACCGTGATGGCCACCAGCAGAATCGTGCCGATAACCGGTGAAACTGCTGCGTCTTTCTTAGCTACAGACTTCATGATAAATAATAGATTGTTTAGATCAGCATATAAGGATATGGGAGGGGAATCTCATCGAAAAACAGTGCCAAAACCCCTCTCGACATCGTCACTTTGAAAAAATACACGACCAACAAAGAAATGCGAAATGATACAGGGCACCCACGGCATTATGTGAGATTACCCCTGAAATACCCAGTCGCGCATAAACCGATCATGAAGCCTGCCAAAAGACCGGCGGCATCACCCCCGTACTACCCACCGCAATCCTTAATCACCCCTCCCCCCAAACAGATATACCACTTATGATCAGCACAATACTCATGATCATTGTCGCCATCGCAATTGCGGCAATCCTCTTCTTCTTCATCCGTAACGGACTCAAACTCCTCATCAACGCAGTCTGCGGTATCATTATCCTCTTTATCGTCTCCTACCTCAACCTTGCACCCATCGGAGACCTCTCTCTGGCACAGGTAGTCGTCTGCGCAGTCGGCGGAATTCTCGGAGCCGCACTCCTCATCATCCTCTCATTCTTTGGAATTGTCATCTAAACCTTTTTTTTACCGAGTGTACTTCGGGTAACCACAGAAGGCATGGAGAATGCCGGCGACGCCGGAAGGCACGGAAGAATTCTTGTTCCGTACATGGAGTTTACTCACAGGGAAGGGGAAAAT
>CAZABQ010000012.1:0-26086 GCA_964483485.1 uncultured Methanomicrobiales archaeon | reverse complement strand
CACTGAACTGTACGGAGTTTCACGGAAATGCACGGAGAACGCCGGCGGCGCCGGACTGCACGGAAGAATTCTTGTTCCGTACATGGAGTTTACTCACAGGGAAGGGGAAAATGTGGATGTACTTCGAGTAACCACGGAATGCACTGAACTGTACGGAGTTTCACGGAAATGCACGGAGAACGCCGGCGGCGCCGGAAGACACGGAATTTTTGGGCATTTTATCGTGTGTCTATATGATGATTCTCTTAATTTCAGCTCCCGGAAAATGATTGAAGTTGATGAGGAATCCTAATCTGTATCCGGTAAGGCGGAGATAATTATGGAGTTGTGCTGTATGTGCACCCGTAAGAAAATCAACTGCCTTGATTTCAAGAATTATCTTGTCATAGCAGATGAGATCAGGGCGATATGTGTGCTGAAGTTTTTTTCCTTTGTAGATCAGAGAAAGGGATTTTTGGGTATCAAAAGTGATATTCCTTCGTTGAAACTCCTCCTCCAGACACTCCTGATATACTGCTTCCAATAAACCGATTCCCATTTCGCGATATACTTCATATATGGCGCCGCGAATCTCATAGGATTCTGATTCATAAAGTAGTTTTTCCTCCATGAGAGTAAATATATTTACTGAACAATAACTCTTCCGTGCATTCCGGCGCCGCAGGCATTCTCCGTGCATTTCAGTGCTGATCCGTGCATTTCAGTGCTGATCCGTACAGTTCAGTGCATTCCGTGGTTACTCCAAGTACATCCGCATTTTCCCCTTCCACCTGAGTGAATCCATGTACGGAACAAGAACCCTTCCGTGCATTCCGGCACCGCAGGCATTCTCCGTGCATTTCCGTGAAACTCTGTACAGTTCAGTGCATTCCGTGGTTACTCCAAGTACATCCGCATTTTCTCCTTCCACCTGAGTGAATCCATGTACGGAACAAGAACTCTTCTGTGAACCTCCATACAGTTCAGTGCATTCTGTGGTTACCCCATGTATTCTATCGTGTACCACCCCGGAAAGCTCACACAAGCACAAAGAGCTTCAGCACAACAAACACAATCATCGCAATAGCCACCATTACGCAGGAATGCTTCACACCCGCAAGTGCCGAACCCTCACCCATCATACCCGCAACAAGCCCCGAACAAAAACCATGAATAACCACCGAATGATAAATCAGACGATCATACACATCAAGCGAAATACCTCCGCCCAAACTTCCCGACATCCCCGACCCGACCATTGACATCCCGTCCCCTCCCTGAACCATCAGCGGCAGAAACATCACCACAAGAATAGCCTGCACAAACACAAACACAAAGAACGCCAGATACACCACTATCACATACAACAGCATATCACCGCGGCGCTCATTCTTCAGCGTCACCATATTCTTCGCATCCTCCGCAATGATCTGCAGAACCTCAGACAGACGATTCGTAAAATGTTCCGCCTGAGAAATCAGAATCGTCATCCGATCAATCGACCCGACCCGGACATTCTCACTAAACCGCCGAATCGCATCCGTCGCAAGAGCACCCCAGTAAATATCCCGACGAATCAGATTGATCTCCTCAAGGATGTTACTCTTACCCTCCGTCGCAATAAGCTCAACTGCACGACCAAGCGTCATATTGTGTCGTACTGCAGACGCCATCTGATCCGCAAAATCGGGAATAGCCTCCTCAACTCTTCGGCCCTTACGGGACTTCACCGCATAAAACACCGAAAACGGAATCAGCATTGTCAGAACACCCACCATCACAATATCCTCAGTCGCAGTAACCCAGTCAATAAACGTCCAGGGCGTCAGAGGAACAGACACAAACAGAAAATACAAAATCCCCGTAACAACCAACGCCGCAGGAACACTGATCAGCAGCACAGCCTCAGGATGGATTTTCATATACTCAATCGGAGAATCCGTAAACACCCGGTACTTCTCCTGACTATCCCGTTTTGCAAGCCTCGCAAACGCCGGCGACTCCGATGCAGAAGGCATCACAACCGGAACCGAAGAAAAATGCTCACCTTCCCGGGCAAGGCTCGCCTTCTTCATATGGATCTCCTCAGACTTATCCTCGTGAACCTCTGAAATAACATTCAGCATCAGCAGAAAAATTGCAGTCCCAAACGGCAGCATCACGTAGATAATCACCGCAAGAATCAGCGGATTCGCACTCGAGATCATCCCCATCACCATCACCACGATAATAATGAACAACGGACCCGCAACGAAGATCGTAATATACATCTCCGCAATAACACCAAGCGTATTCAGATACACCTTCTGGGAAATACGCTGCTCATTGCGAAGCTCATTCACCTTCATGCGCAGATAATCATTCGCCGTTCCAATAGTTTTGTACGACGAAGAAAGACCGGTCAAAAAAAAACGGAACTTATCTGAAGGCGTAGTCTCCGAAAGTCTCAGAAGAGCAGTATAGAGATCTGACGCCGTCATCTCGCAATCGAAAACAACCTGCCGCAACTCGCGGGCCGCCTCACCATAATAATCAGAATACTTCGCCAGAGACGCGATCACCACATACAAATTCGGCTCACTGTGATGCAGTGCATACAAATAGGTTGCCACATTAAACATCGACAGATCAATACGCATTCTCCGGCTGTTACCCTCCACAACAGGCAGATACAAAATAGCAGTATACGCACCATACATCGACGCAAGAGCAATCGACAGCCACACCAAAACGATAAGCAAACCAAGAATCGGAAACACAACGAAGAAAGAAAGCGGAATGATCAGCTGCGACAGATAGGCGAGCAGAACAAACGTAGCTACACCTGCAAGAAGTCCTGAAAGCACAGCATACGAATACAGCATCTCAGCCTTAATCTGCATGCGGGCAGAAAAAAGCTGACCCTCCAGAACATCCAGACGCGCCTGCCGGTGTCTGGCAAAAAAACCTTTCCGACTCAAAGAAGACTCCCCATCAGAGTCGGAATCCTGCAGATGCCGGGATGATACACCTCTTCTTTCCGGAAGCGGCATATCATCACCATGTGAAGAACCCTTTCGTCCTAAAAGAGAAGAAAACAACCCCCCCTTCGGTCCGGCAGACGACCTCTCCGTAGCATCAGACACATCAACATCCGGTAAAACAGACGTATCCGCATCATCAGGCGACCCTGATTTCGGCTTGAACAAAAAACGGCGAAGACCACTCATTGACTCAGATCATCCAAAGAGGCTTTCATATTCCGGTGAAGCGTCGGCGCAGTAATACCGTTTCTCAGAAGCAGACTCAGATCATCCAGCGAATCCGTCACCACATCCGGCATAGCATCATACTTCCAAAGAATCTCAGATACATCCCGGTAATCCCGGATTTTCTGATCAACCATCGCATGGATAAGCTGCCCCCGCCTCCTCCGTTCCTGCATAATCCAGGTCTGATCCTTACCGGCAATCTCGGCAATATGCGAATACACCTCTGACTGACTCGAGTACACCACATCATCATCAGCAGGACGATACTTGAATACGGTATTGACCACCACATCTTTTGTCTCGGAAAGACCCACGATCTCCACAATCTCCTGACACCGGCGAATCTGCTTTCCGTCACGATACAACCGTATCTGTGAAGACACAATATTCAGCGACTCAATAGTCGCCTTCGGCACGTTCAGCGGCTCATTTTCCAGCCGGTGAATCGCAGAATCCACACTGCCCGCATGCAGTGTGGAAAATGTCGTGTGACCGGTATTCATCGCCTGAAACAGCGTCTGCGCCTCAATACCACGAACCTCACCCACAAGGATGTACTCAGGTCTCTGACGCATTGCCGCTTTCAGCAGATCAAACATAGATATCTCAGCCTGTGTCTCGGAAATATTCGTAACATTGGGGACAACACTCGCAATCCAGTTCTCATGGCTCAGCGTAATCTCACGGGTATCTTCAATCGTAATAATCTTTGACAGACGCGGAATAAACTGGGCCACTGCATTCAGAGACGTTGTCTTCCCTGAAGCAGTACCGCCAATAAAGAGGATAGACTGACTGTACTCAACAGCCATCCAGAAGTACACTATCTCCTCAACCGTGAACGTCTTATTAATAATCAGATCGATCGGTGAATACGGAACTTCATGGAACTTTCGGATAGTAAACGAAGAACCGTGAGCACTAACCGTATTACCGTACGTCAGCTGAACACGCGAACCATCAGAAAGAGTGGTATCGATAATCGGGGTCGCAAGAGAAATATGTTTACCTGTTTTCTGGGCAAACATCACCACCATCGTATCGAGATCCTCGGAACTCTTAAAGACTACACTCGTACGGATATTACGATATTTGCGGTGGAACAGGAATACCGGAAGACCAGCCCCGTCGCAGGAAACATCCTCAATTGCCGAATCATACTGAAGCGGATCAATAATCCCCCACCCAAGGAAATTTCTCTGCATATAATAGCGGATCTTATAGACAGAGTACGCCGAAAGCTCAATCTCAAACCGCTTCAGATACTTATCCATCGCGCCGTACAAAGTATTGATCTTGTCACTCTCGCGATAAACATCATCCAGAATCAGAATATCACGGACACCAACATAAAGCCGCTCAAGAACCTCCTTCTCAAACAGCGTTAGTGAAGGCTCATACACCAGATACAGATACTCGTTTTCCTGCGTGTTGACAATCACCACAAGAGACAGACCGCGAACTGCCCAGTACGACTCAATCACCACATGACCAGGGTCCAAAACAGGGAAGACAAGAGGACCGTCCCGTTCAAAATCATAATCGGGAACCGGTGGTCTTTCCGTTTTTTTATGAAACATTATAGCATCACACCCGTAATCATCTGAAGCTTTCTAATGCTGACAACCCGCGATACCTCAACAGAAATAACACGAGCATTACGAGAATTGTATCCGAATCTGCTTCAGAATTTCATCATTACCATCCGAAAACGTTCCCTTGACCATTACGAATCTGGTACCGGTGATGCCCTTTGCAATATTCTCATACACTATTGGAACACCTATAGAGACCATTCTTGTCCGGTCTGCATCAGACAGGAAATTTGAACCATCAATATATACCGTAATAGATCGCAGGGACACTGCATCGCCGCCTGGGAGAGTAGTCACAATGATATCGTTTCCGGAAAGTACAAGATTCATCTGAACATCGCGACTCGTCTGGACCTCAGTCATAATATTGTTCATCACAAAAAGGCCAGAACCTACCAGTAGTGCAATCACTACTACCACCAGTACAACCCCCATCGCCGGGGTTAACGAGGTATTTTTTCCAGCCATGATATTCACGCTGAGAGATATCCCAAAGGAGCCACAGAACCCACCACTCTACACACCTTAGGGCGTCTGTAGATGGTATGGAAGTAATCAGGTATATAGTATACCTGTTGGAATTGATCATACCCCCTTGGCGGGAGAGAAAGTATAAGATGATCAAAGGAAGAGGTATAGATAATTCATGCCGGAAATTAGCGGACCACGAATAATCCATCCTACAAATATCCCTACACTCGATAAAGTTCTCGGAGGAGGTATTGCCTCAGGCTCCACGTTACTTATCCTTTCAGAACCGGGAGCAGGTGGCTTTGAACTGCTGCAAACCTCGGTTATGCAGTACTGTAACGCTCAGACCTACAACGAAGCACCACCAAAAGGTACCGAACAGCCGTCAGAACTTCACTACATGTCCCTCACAACATCGAAAGACGTATTCAAACGCAAAATCTCCGAACTCTTCAACATAGACAAATACCAGATGTTCGACGACATGATGGATAAAATCCATTATACCGACTTTGGTGAAATTTATTTCAGCAGAACCCACGTCCCCTATAACTGGTACGGATCCAAAGATCAGATCTACGGACTGCTGGAGATGACAACATCTGATGACTTTGGCGGACTCACCATCATTATGGATCAAATAACCCGGCTGCCGGAAGAAAGCATTGTCATTGTCGACTCTCTGACAGCACTTCTGCCGTACTGTACAAAATCACCTGACGCATGGCTGGACCTGATAACTCTTATGCGGGGACTGACACGTGCATCGGAAAAATGGAAAATCACCATCATATTTCTCCTGACAGCAGGCGTTTTGAATCATGGTCAGGAGAGTGAACTGATTGATACCTGTGACGGCACTCTTTCCCTGTTCTGGCAAAAAAGAACTGCAACAAAACGGCAGCGGCAGATGTTTCTGCTGAAATTTGACGGATTGCTTCCGAGGATTGAACCCCGTGACATGGTGACATTCAACGTGAATGTAGCCAGTAAAACAGGTTTTGAGATCACCAATATGCGGACAGTGGCGTAAATGTTTAGCGACCAGATCATACAGGGAGAACGAAAACTCTCAACAGGTCTCTCCGGACTCGATGAAATGGTAGGCGGAGGATATGTGGAAAATACCGTGACCGTGCTGATTGGAGAAAGTGGATCGGGCAGAACCACAATAGCACTTCAGTTTCTCACAAGCGGAGTACTCGAAGGAGAAAATGTCCTCTACATCAGTCTGACCCAGGATACCAGCAGAATCAAGAAGAAACTCACAGACATGTACCCGTGGATCAAAGAAAAACTGGATCACCAGTTCCATGTTCTGAAGCTGGATCCAAAAAACTTTGATTCCCTCTCCTACTATCTGGGAAACGGTCTGCCGGAGCTGCTGGAAAATCTCAACATCTCCCGTCTGGTAATCGATCCAATGACCTTCTATGAAGACTCACTGCGCGCGAACGGAAACATTTCGGTCATGTCCATTTACCACGTCTACTGGACGCTCAAATCCATCCCCTGCACATCCGTACTTGTACTTGCTGCAAGCCCCACAAATCCCGTACAAAGTACCAACAGCTACTCGGAAAAATTCGCCGACGCGGTCATACTGCTTTTCCGGGAATTTCCAACTGACACCTATCTCAAACCGTATCGGAAAATTCTGCTGGTCCTCAAAACGCGCTACAGCCGTCATGAACGTGCCGGAAGAATTCTGGAGTTCGATGACAGAGGAGTGGCATTTCTGGAAAATGGAATATAATCTCAAAAAACGTATTTCCGGGAGACAATCGGGTCAGGAGAAACTCTCCCCCGACCAATATCCTTCAGCTGCAAAGAAATCAGAACATCATTGAGAGATACATATCGGATGAATCCATAGGTATTGCACCTTTATTCCTGAGTATCCCTTGGAAAACGCTGAGCGCATACTCCCGCGAAGCGGTGATCAAGGCCCCGCAGGACTTACGGTCCGTGGGCTGAAATACGATGAATGACGAACGTCAAATGGCAATAAACGAGTGTTGGTGCAATGCTGAATCCATACGCATCATTATATTTTTGAACAGAAAAATAGTAATACATCTGATGAAGGAGTGATCAAAAATAATCAACCCTAAACAAATCATGGTGCACCTGAATATCTCTGTACTGGCAACTGCATTCCTTGGTATAATCCCTGTTGCCGCGGCAGACAACAATGGATCAGCAACCCTTTCTGCGGACGCCTCAAATGCCATAGTCTTCGTCTCTTCCGACGCAGTTGCACTCATTATTATACTGCTTGTGCTGCTGATCATCCTGCTGATTCTGGCAATCATATACATGATCAGTACACTCATTCCAAAACTTGCATCCGGAAAAAAGGCAAAAATACAGCTGCATATCTCGGAGACAACCCAGCAGCAGATAGACCTGCTCATGAAAAAAGAGAAAGCAGCAAACAGAGATGAATTTGTTCTGAGATTGATCATTGATGAGCTGACCAGTACCAAAAGTACACATGTGGAACAGCAATCCATACAGGAAGTGATCTCCGCCTACGTCGGATCCCATGAAACGCAGGAAAGATTCCGTAGATTTGTCGCAGAAAGCCTGCTTGGCGAAGATGATGGTGATCAGACAATCATACAGGAGGATGTACGATGACCGCAGAAATAACACTGACCCTCCCACAGGAAATACAGCAGCTGCTTGACGAAAAAATGAAAGAGGAGGGAATATCTGATCGCACGGCATTCCTTACCGAACTGCTTGCCCGTGCCCTGACCAGACATGAATCTACCGGAAACTGGATGGAAGTTATAGAGCGCGTCGTTGCTGACAGCATGGACGAAGACGACGGAACAATTCTCATCTACTCCTCAGACTCAGAAGAAGAATAAGACACACAAAAAAAGAACTCTCACCATGGTATTATGGTGAGAGCATCTGAATATTTGCAACGATCTGGTTTCCGGTGACTTTTATGATATAATGACCGGAACTCAGAAGTTTCAACTCCTTTTCAATCTCACTGCTGTAGCCGCGGGCGTACCCGTCCTGCTTCACAATAATGCCGTTGTCCCCGTACAGGAGTTTCTTCCCCGTAAGTTTCTCCTTCCCCCCCGCAGCAGAAACCGCAGCAGAATACTCCGCAGGATCATCATAGACCCGGATCACATCGATCGTAAACCATGCATTTGGATCGATCACATCGGTCGACTTGACCACATACTTCGACTCAGACTGAGATCTCGACTCATATTTACCGGTTGTCGGATTCCACACATTATAACTTACCGAATTAGATGAAGTCGAATCTTTCTCGACATAGGTCTTTTTTACCATCCCGGGATTAAAAGAGAAGTACAGAACAAACGGTACCTCAACAACATCCAGATCAAACATCCTCTGAGTAGAGGTATTGTACTTCATCGTGTCATCCATGTGGACATAGTACGCAGGAGCAGTGGTATTCACCGCAGATACAGAAACTGTCGCCGTAACTGTCGGAGTAAAAGTTACAATTTCATTTACCTGCGACGAAATGGGAATAGTCTCCCACGTTGGAGTCGACTCCGGCGTCTGCGTTGCAGACGTATTCTGCGTGGAAACAGGAGTCGGAGAAAGCGTCGGGGATGATGTCTTTTCCGAAAAAATATTTCCGGAATCACCATGACCGCCGCCAATTGCACCAGTCATATATCCGATAGAAACAACCACCAGCACAATAACAAGAAGTACCGGAAGAAGACGGGTTACTATCATATAGAGGAGTGTTGAGCACGACAGAATATCAGTCTTTGCCTGAAAAAAATCTATAAAAGGAAATATTATTTCCGGGACAGCAGAACATTCATCTGCGCCTCAAGATCATGTAATTTTTGATCCATACGCTGATTTTTGTCATTGAGTTCAAGAACCTCAATTTTCAGAAGGGACACATCGTCCCTGACCTGTTTAATATCTCTATGCTGGAAAAAGAAACGAAGTGCAGCAGTAATAACATCTGACGTATTGTTGTACTCACCGCTTTCCACTGCATTATGCAGAAGCACCTCAATATCAACAGGTAATTTATATGAGGTGGGTTTTTTGCACAGACGTTTTGCTGGGGGCATTACTATTACTTAGGATGTACTCAAATATGATAATTCGCATCATCTAACAGGCATCAGATAGGGAAAAACCCTACAGGAATAAAGAGATGATGAATGACCAGGTCAGCCGATAACCTGCATATCACCAATACGCATCTTTGGCACAACAGCGCCGTCAAACGTTTTTGTCTCGGCACTGATCCCGTCGATGTTTTTCAGAAGATCAAACACGTTGCCTGCAATCATTGCTTTTTTCACCGGACTGACAAACGTAGCGTCCTCCATCAGAAATGCATTGGCAACCTCAACGGAAAACTCACCGGTCAGCGGATTTGCCGTGTGCGCACCAATAACTTCCCGGACAAACATACACGGCTCACGGGTAACATCCGAAACCTCACCGGAAATTCTCAGACAATGCGGAGAAATGTAGGTAGCACCGCTGCCTCCCCGAAGTGCATTGCCCGTTGAAGACACCCCCGCCTGAGCGGCGGTTTTACCGTCATAGAGGTATGACGACAAAACACCGTTTGTGATAATCTCGCGGCGGGACGCAGGAGTTCCTTCCGTATCAAATCTTCTCCGGCTGTTCCCCAGAGGGTCCATTGGAACATCAGCAACAGAAAGACCACAGTCCGCAACCATCTCGCCAATTTTCCCGGCAAAGACTGATTTCCCCGTCAGAACATTTCTGCCGTTGACAGCCTCGGAAAGCAGATCCAGCAGAAGCGAATCCACCACATGCTCGGAGAACACCACATCCTGCTTCTCTGTTGGAACATCCACACCGTTTCGCGAAGCGGTCGCCCAGAACGCCGTCTGTTCACCCATCTTCTCAGGATTGACGCGCGCCAGAAACGGCGACGAATCATACTCATACCCGGTTGACGTCCCTGCAATCGCATCAAGACCCAGAGAAATACCGGTCATCCTTCGTTCGTACCAGATACCGTGGCTGTTTGCAAGAACCGAAGCACCCTTCGAAAGAGAAACACCCGCGGTTACCACGCGTGCCTCCTCATGCACAGCAGCACCCTCGTTCATTCTCCGAAGAAATGCGGCAGCGGTATCCGGGTCGATGGAAAGATTCGGATCAAACGGATCATCCCCATCCACCAGATCTGCCGGACCCGGAAGTCCCTGCCACCCCTTCACCGGTTCGGCAAGTTTTGCGGAAGCAACCGAAGCCGCAAGGCAGTCCTTCCAGCGGGTAGGATCAGAAGTCGCCGAAACACCGATCTTTCCTTTGGTAACGGCACGAATATACACGGTGGTTCCCGCATGTTCAGAGACCGCAGAGACCGCCATCTCTCGTTGTTCAAGGGACAGATCCTCAAAGGACAGAACCAGAACCTCGACCTCATCGGCCAGCTTTTCCCCGGCGCAAAGGATCGCATCAATATCAATCATACTCTCATGCATTTCCTGAACCTCCCACCATTGCCTCGGTCAGATACACATGCGGAGCCCCGTCTGAAACAGGTACAGCCTGACCCTTACCGCACATCCCCGAAGACATCCTTCGATCATTACCGCAGAGGGCAATATTGTGAAGAACCGAAAGAATATCGCCGGACAGAGAAACATCGCGGATCATCGTGGTCGTCTCGCCGTTCTCGATCCGGTAACCGTACTTCGCATTGAACTGGAATGCACCGCGGCCTGGATCCACCTGACCGCCGCGCGAACCGATCAGCAGCACGCCGTTCCGGCACTCGGCAATGATCTCATCGTACGTTGAATCGCCCTCTTTGATGTAGGTGTTACTCATCCGAACCAACGGCTGCATTCCGGGTTCCGCGCGGGCATGACCTGCATCTCCGGTCTCAAGACCGACCGCCGCAAGAGTCTCGCGGGAATGCATGTACGCGTGCATGACTCCGCCTTTAATCAGCTCGGTCGGCCCGCAGGCGACACCCTCCGCATCGAACGGCTCATAGCCGTAGCCGTGCATCGAAGGATCATCGACAATGGTAACGAGAGGCGAACCAACAGACTGCCCGAGTTTTCCGGCAAGAACCGATACACCGTCGCGGACAGCGTCTCCCTCGCTTGCATGACCGACAGCCTCATGGGCAAAGACACCGCCGATTGCCGGATCAAGAACCGCCGGCATTCGGCCGCCGGAAACTGCGGACGCATCAAGAAGCTCAACCGCGCGTTTCGCACAGTTCTCTCCGTATCCCAGATACTCTTTCAGATTGAGCGGACCGACAACTGCTTCCTGCTCATAGTTCATCTGCATATTTCCACTGCGGGCCGCAACCGCGGAGATGGTAAACAGCGTCCTGCACACGGACGACGATGCCGAATATCCGTTACAGTCCTCAAACCATACGTCCTGATACTGCTCCGAGTACCGGGCAGAGGTACTGCACACCTCGGAAATTTTTGCGCCTGCCTCCATCTGAAGCAGAAGACCCGCCTTTTCCTCAAGAGGCACGGTCGCCTGCTCCTCAGCAGAACACGACCAGCTGCGGGGGGAACCGTACGGCACATCCGCAATTACTGTTGAAACATTCGCAAGTTTTGCTGCGCGGGCAGCGCGGCTGATATACTCCTGCTTTGCCTTGGTATTGTCAGGATCAAACGGAGAAGCACAGTAGTAGCCCCACCCGTGCTCACCAAGAACACGGACCAGGGCTTTTCCGAAAAAGTTGGAACCGGCAGACTCCACATCACCATTTTCCACCGTAATCGTAGTGGAGTTGCCGCGGACGTACCGGATATCATAGTAGCGTATTGGATCCATTGCTGGAGATCATATGGACCGCAGGCAGATAACTGACTTTGGAATAGCGCGGCAGATCCGGATTTTCAAAAGGGTGAAGAGCGTGGTTTTGTGTATGCATAAACGCGAATAAAAAAAGAAAAGGAATCAGACCCCTGCCGATTCCGGCAGAGCCGGCATCTTCGGGATCTCCATATGCTTTCCAATCATGGAGAGTTTCTTCTCAAACGCAGTCGTATCATCCGGCACCAGAGCATACCGCAGAACCTCTTCGATTCTTGTAACCGGAATGATCGTAACCATCTGCTTGTACCGCTCCTCAATCAGCACATCATCCAGATTCGACTGCGGAATAATCACGGTACGAATACCTGCCTTTGCCGCCGCCTCAATCTTGTACGTCACACCGCCAATCGGAAGAACATCGCCCCGGACCGAAAGTGAACCGGTCATCGCAACATCCTGACGCACCGGAATATCCTCAAGAGCACTGATAACCGCAGTTGCCACAGTAATGGACGCCGAGTCGCCCTCCACACCATTGTAGGTACCGATAAACTGGACATGGATATCCACCTTGCGGATATCGGTTCCCGAGAACTTCTTGATCAGCGCACTCACGTTTTTGATCGACTCCTGCGCGATCTCTTTTAAAAGACCGGTCGCAATTACCGCTCCGGCTCCCTGTGACGGCGTGACTTCTGCCGTGATTGGAAGAACGGATCCTGCATCATTGCCGACAACCGCAAGACCGTTCACGCGGCCGACCAGCGTCCCGGAAACAATCGTCAGATCATAATCGCGGGTTCTTCTGATGTACTCATCAGATATCTGATCCTCAACAGACCGTGCAATCTGCTTTGCATCAACCACATGCTTCATCGTGGTTGCAGGATCTCCTGCCTGACGGGCAAGATCGCCCGCAACACGCACAAGACCGCCAAGATCACGGAGCTTCAGGGTGAGATGACCCTTGCGGCCGGACCTGCGGCGTGCCTCGCGGAGAATCTCAGAAACTGCCGACGGATCAAAGTGAGGAATCTTCCCGTCGTTCTGCACCTCCTGAGCAATGAAACGGACAAGACGCGCACGGTTCCCGAAGGTATCATCCATCGTCTCACCCATGTAGACCTCATACCCATATCCGCGGATACGGCTGCGGAGTGCCGGATGCATGCCCTGCATTGCATCCAGATTTCCCGCAGCAATCATAATAAACCGGCAGGGAACATTCTCGGTCCTGACCATCGCGCCTGACGACTTCTCGCTCTGACCGGTAATCGGGAACTCACCCTCCTGTAAAGCGGTGAGAAGACTCTGCTGCGAGGAAAGCTCAAGCGTATTGATCTCATCAATGAAGAGAACCCCTTTGTGGGCACGGTGAATTGCCCCCGCCTCTACACGATCATGTGCCGGAGTTTCAAGACCGCCTGACTGGAACGGATCATGACGGACATCGCCGAGAAGCGCACCTGCGTGCGAGCCGGTACCATCAACAAACGGCGCCTTAGAATCCGGCTTGTTGGAGACAATGAGCTTTGGCACCATCGCCTCATCGCGCGGCATCATACTCTTGAAAAGGAAGAGCACCATTATGACCACTAAAAGTCCCATGATCAGCTGACCACTGAAAATGGAGAACACGATCACACCAAGAAGAATCACCATCAGCAACGTGTTTCGGGAAGATGCACGCTTGCGTGCCTCGGCACGGTGGGCAGCAACAATCTCCTTGCCGCGACCTGCCGGAACAACGCGAATAATCGGATTATTGTTATCCTCCGCATTCGGGTAGGTGAGAATGTCCTGCATCTCCTCTTTTGGCAGAAGCTCAGCCATTGCCTTTGCAAGCATCGACTTACCCGTACCGGGACTACCGATCATCATCACATGGCGGCGCTGGGTTGCTGCTTTTTTGATAACCTCAACAGCATGCTCCTGACCAATCACCTGATCAATCAGGGACGGCGGAATAGTAACATCAGCAGTCGTATCAAACTGCATACCGCCGAAAAGTTCCGGATCAAAACTATCCGACGCATATACCCTGGGCACAGCCGGGCTTTCCCGCGCAGGAGCAGTCGGCTCCTCGACTCCCGGGCTGATAACCGGTGCATTCCCCATATTTGCACCATCAGCGGAGTCGGTCGCAGTATCAAAATCATTCATAGTGTATTCTTACCTCACCTTATTCGAGAGTGTTAATATTGTGCTTGATGATGGTTTAAGTAGTTTCAGTAAAAGATAGAAGATGGAAGAGTATTTCCATGAAAGTTATCTATACCGAAAAAAGCCAGCTGCTCGCCGCACGCGTGGCAAAAAATCTCGGCTGCGGAATTGCCGAGGTCAAATACAACACATTCCCTGACGGTGAACAGTACGTCAGGATCATGGACCTTGACGAAGAGATGGTAATTGTCGCAAGCACGGTTGATGCCCAGTCAGTTCTGCAGGCAGTCCTTATGCTGGACGCCTGTGAAGGAAAAAACACAACCCTTGTCCTTCCCTACATGGGATACGCACGGCAGGACAAGCGGTTCAATGAGGGAGAACCCATCAGTGCCCGGGCTCTCGCACGCATCCTCTCCGAAGGCGCGTCCCGCGTGTTCACCGTAAATATTCACGACCCCTCGGTTCTCGGACACTTCAAATGCCCTGCGCAGAACCTCACTATCGCGTCAAACGTCGGCGAATACATCAGCACGATGAACCTCGCCGACCCCCTCGTGCTCGCACCCGACGACGGGGCATGGCAGTTTGCCAAAGGTGTCGCAGCAGTCGGCGGCTGGGACTGCGACCATCTGGATAAAACCAGACTCTCCGGATCCGAAGTAAAAATGGCGCCGAAACATCTTGACGCAAACGGCCGCGACTGCATTATTGTAGACGACATCATCGCAACCGGAGGATCAATGGCGACCGCAGCAGGCATGCTCAAAGAACAGGGAGCAACCTCTGTCCGGGCCGCAGGCGTCCACGGCGTGTTTGCAAGCGGCGGCTACGTGAAACTGATGCAGGCAGGTCTCGCCGACATCGCATCATCTGACACCATTGAACGTGCGAGCAGCAAAATCACCGCATCAACCGTGATCGCAGACGCAGTCCGGCAATAACTCTCATGCGCTATATTTTAGACGCCTCCTTTTTTTTCGGAGACTACCCGTTTTCCGGAGAGTTCGCAACAACGCCCGAAGTCATTGATGAACTAAAGGATGCAACCTCCAGAATGCGGTATGAAGTGATGCAGAGCAAAGGTCTCACCGTTTGTGACCCGGACACGGAATCAACAGACCGTGTGAAAGATACAGCGAACAAATCAGGTGATGCAAGAGTCCTTTCAAAGACAGACATCTCCGTCATTGCTCTTGGTCTATCCCTTGAAGGAACAGTGGTATCAGACGACTTTGCGGTACAGAACGTCTGCCGGCATCTGAAAATTCCGGTACAAACCATGATGCAGAGAAAAGCAAAGCGCAGAGTCTGGAAAAGTATCTGCAGCGGCTGCGGTGCAGAAATTCCCGACGGTGAAACCGACTGCCCGGTCTGTGGATCTCTTCCGCTCCAACGCGGAACAGAAAAAAGGATCGACAACAGAAAAAAATAGATCGGCACGTCGCACAAATTATCCTCTCCTCCTCATTTTCAATTGGAAGAAAACCCAAGTTTAATAATTTCCCAAACTCGATACTGTATCACATGTCTTCCCTTGAAGAGCTTATGGCAAAAGCAAAAGATCTCCGCGCAGACGGTCATTCTGCCGGACAGATTGCTGACGAAATGAGTTTATCCGTAGACACGGTCACCTGGCTTCTTACCCAGAGTAAAACAAACACCGCAGTCCCCAAAGATGTCCATATCGACTGGACGACCGTCAGCTCCAACGCAACCCTCCTTGGCGGCATCGCCTCCATGCTCTCAGCACACTTCGATGCAGAGACCGGAGACGAAGAAGAGGTTGACGCAATTGTCGGCATCTCCATCTCCGGCGTCCCGCTCGCAACCCTGATTGCCGCAGAAGAAGGACTTGATCTTTCCATCTACCACCCATCCAAGCACAACGCCGAATCAGGACCCGGATGCATCTCCGGAAACTTCGGCAAAATCAGCGGTAAGCGCTGTATTCTTGTCGATGACGTCATCACATCAGGAAACACCCTCAAAGAACTCGTCGCCTATCTTCGCAGACACAACGCGACCCCGGTTGCAGTCCTTGTCATCTTCGATAAGCGCGGTATGACCGAAGTTGACGGTGTTCCGGTTTACTCGCTGTTCTCCATCCGGCTTGTTGACTAAGGGAAGATCCCAATACATATAATTTATATAGAAGTTCAATTCCATTTTTATCACACGAGTACAGGAGATAATAGGATTTATGTCAAGCAGATCAGGACAGCCTGTCGTTATTTTACGGGACAACGTTGAGCACGTGCCTGGACAGGAAGCGCTTCGCTCTAATATCATGGCCGCAAAAGTTCTTGGAAACACCGTTCGGACCACTCTTGGTCCCCGCGGAATGGACAAAATGCTGGTCACGCAAGGAAGTGACGATATCGTCATCACCAACGATGGTGCAACAATTCTCCACCAGATTCAGGTCCAGCACCCGGGAGCAAAACTTGTTGTCGAGGTCGCAGAGACCCAGGACGACGAGTGCGGCGACGGAACCACAACAGCGGTTGTAATGGTTGGATCCTTCATGGAACAGGCCGAAAAGCTGATCGATGCAGGTGTTCACCCGTCGGTTATCGCAAAAGGTTACAACCTCGGTATGGCAAAAGCTATGGAGATTCTCGACAGTCTCGCAATCAGCGTGACTCCCAAAGACACTGCCATGCTCAAACAGATTGCAAAGACCGCAATGACCGGTAAATCCATCGAGATGATGATGGACAAAGCCTGCGACGTTGTCGTCGAAGCAGTCAGCACAGTTGCGACCACGGTCGGCAAGAAAACGATCATCAACGAAGATGACATCCTTGTCAAGACAAAACGCAGCGAGTCAATGGACGCAGAACTCATCAAAGGTGTTTTAATCGACAAGACCCGGCTTGATGAGCTGATGCCCAAAAAGATCAAAGGCGTAAAGGCTGCATTTATTGCAAACCCGCTTGAGATCACCAAGACCCAGACCAAGTCCAAGATTAAGATCACATCCCACGAACAGCTTGAGGCATTCTCCGTTGCAGAACGTGAGACGCTCCGCACAATGGCAAACACGTTCGTCGAAAACGGCGTAAATGTCGTTCTCTGTCAAAAGGGAATTGCAGACCCGGTCCAGTACTATCTTGCTGAGAACGGCATCTATGCCCTTGAATTCGTACCGGAAAAGGATCTGAAGTACGCAGCAAAGGCCCTCGGCGGTCAGATCGTCAACAAGCCCGAAGATCTTTCCCCTGAAGTCATCGGTGCCGCAGGCAACCTTGAGATGCTTGAAGACCTTGAGATGACAAAACTCTCCGGCTGCAAGAACCCGCAGGCAGTCACTATCCTTCTGCGCGGATCTTCCCAGCACCTTGTCGATGAACTTGACCGTGCCATCGAGGATGCAAAACGCGTCGTACAGGACGTCATCGAAGATGGTGCATACACCATTGGCGGCGGATCTGTCGAGATCGAACTCTCCCTCAGACTGCGCGAGTACGCGGCAACCGAAGGCGGACGTGTTCAGCTCGCAATCGAAGGCTATGCAAAGGCATTCGAAATCATCCCGAAGACTCTGGCAGAGAACTCAGGATTTGACACCGTCGACAAAGTCATTGACCTTCGTCAGGCCCACGCAACCGGTCAGAAGTATGCAGGTCTTGACGTCTTCACCGGAAAAGTTGTCGACATGAAAGCAGAAGGCGTTGTCGAGCCAAAACGTGTCAAGCGTCAGGCAATTCAGAGCGCATCCGAGACGGCAATGCTCCTGATCCGTGTTGATGACATGATGGTCAGCAAAGGCGCCGGTCAGATGTAAAAATCAATATCCAAAAACACTATCTTTTTTAGACCACAGGTCTATGTGTATAGGCAGGTAATGCAGACCGATTGATCGTATTCTGATTTCATCAGCCGGATACAGTCGCGCATACCAAAAATCAACACAAATGGACATGCCGAGGTAGTCTAGTCCGGAAGGGCGGTGGCCTCGAAAGCCTCTGGTAGCAATACCTCGGGAGTTCAAATCTCCCCCTCGGCGTCTTTATTTTCAAATCTATTCTTGTAAAATCAGTTTTTTACAGCGGGATACATCCTCCGCAGATATGCGTCGAACAATAATTCGACGGAGTGATCTCGGAAATCTACCTGAACATAGATGATTATGCGCAAAATACCACCACCGTATTTATATAGTATAACAATATATTTTCAAGTACAATACAGCATAATCCTAAGATTATACCATACAGAATGGAGAGAGAGAAAGAACATGGACTCATATACGATCCGAAAAATCAACGCGCGGAGTTTTACGGTAACCGTGACGAGCCCAAGCAAACAGTCATGGAAAACTCTGCAGTCCAGCGGACTGAAAGTAACCGATATCCAGTCCTCATCAAACAACGCCGGCGGACAGTTCTACTCATGGACAATTCAGGCGGAAAAACCCGGCATCTATGAACTGAGGATGATTCAGCAGAGTGATGACGGAGCCTATAGAAAAGTGGTTATTCCAATTATTGCTGAAGCGGCATAAAGATATCATCAGTCAAAAAAACAGACTATTTTTTCATCGAGAACAGAAAAAAAAAATTATTCTTTCTTTTTCCGCACGCCGGCTGAAACGCGATCTGACGGAACATCAGTATCAATATCAACCGTGATGCCAATCAGATACGCATTCATCCGATCAATTGCCTCACGATTCCGGGTATCGGCAGATGCCGCACGCTGATAGCAGGAGTATGCCGTATCACGGTCGCCGCGAAGATCATAGACCTTCCCAAGCTCGGTCAGCGCACGGCTGTCCGAGGGATGATCCGCGACATAACTACCGAGAATCTTCAGGGCGTCGTCATACTTTCCGGCACGGCGCTGATCAACACCCGCTTCAATCGCATCCCAGTCGCTTTCGCGCTTGCGTTTGGGCGCCGGAATAAAGGAAGCTGCCTCACGTTTCTTGCGCTCGATGCGCTCCTCAAGCTCCTTACTGGCACGGCGCGGAGCACTCACCGTCTCCTCAACCTCCTCACGCTCGCGACGGAGCTTTCGCTCCGGCTCTGCCTTTCCGGACCGCGCTCTGCGCTCCCCTTCATGCACGCGTTTTGCGGCAGTCGACGCAGACTTCCGCTCCGCAACCCATGCGGGCGGCGCATCACTCTTGGAAGATTTCTTCTCAGATGAACTGCCGGGCGCAGATTTCTTTCCTGCCATCCAGTCAGACTCCTTCTTCTCAGACGCCCGCCGATCAGCCTTGCGCCGCTCTTTACCGCGTTCCTCTTCCGAACACTCAATCTCCGCAATAAGTTCAAGAGGATCATCCATCACCCGAACCAGACGATCAATCTCGAGCAGTTTTTCCATACCGATAAACTGCTCGGCCATCACGCGTCCAAGAGGAGACAGTTCAAGAACCCCGCCGCTCTTTTTCACTAAACGATGATGGAGAAGCTCAGGCAGGGGATCTTCACCGCAGCCAACCATCGTCTCACCGATTTTAACAATATCAGCCTCGCGACCGCGACACACAATCGCGTTCGCCGCAAACTCCTCAGAAGTCTCCTCAAGCTCATAGACAGGCGCGACCTCCTCCATATCACCCTTCAGCAGACGAATCGCAACCTCTTCCTCCGTAAGTTTCGTCTCACGCGAGTACGAACCTCCCGGCTCGGCAAGAATCACCACACGACCAAGATCATGGAAATCCGGACGTCCCGCACGTCCCATCATCTGATGAAACTCCTGCACCGTCAGCCAGTTGATACCCATCGCAAGGGCATCAAAGATGACCTGTGACGCAGGAAAATCCACACCGGCCGCAAGAGCTGCAGTGGTCACCACACAGGCAAGCTTTCCCTCCTCAAACTGGCGCTCAACAGCCCGCCGCTCCTGCGACGTAAGACCCGCATGATACGGTGCCGCAAGCTTTCCAATCGCATCCGCAACCGTATGACAGCGGGTGCGTGCATTTGTGAAGATGATCGTCTGACCGCGGTAACCTTTGGACGACGTCTTATCGTACTCCTCAAACACCAGCTTCTTGATATAGGGAACCTTAGAATCCCGCTCGGTAAAGATCAGATGCCGCTCAAGAGCGACCGGACGATCCGCATAGGAAACCAGCTGTGCCCCGAGTTTTTTTGCAAGAAGATGCGGAGACCCGATCGTTGCCGAAAGATAGAGGAACTGCGCCTTCGGCGCGACATACTTCAGACGGGCAATAAGACCGTCAAGCCGGTGACCGCGCTCGGGATCCTCAAGCATCTGAACCTCATCGATAACAATCGTTCCCACATTGCGAATCCCCGAACCCTTTCTGAGAAGATTGTCCACCCCCTCATAGGTTCCGACCACAATACCGCCGCCAGAACCACGATTGCCGACAGGCTTCGTCTCCGGAAGATTCACACGCGACACACCGGTCATCAGAGATGTTGAGGTGATTTTTTCGTACTTCAGCGAAAACCGATCATACTTCTGATTTGCCAGTGCCACAAGCGGCACAAGAAACAGCATCCTCCCGCGCTTCTCCACGTAGTTTTTCAGACCCGCCATCTCACCGATGAATGTTTTACCGCTCGCAGTCGCCGCAACCACCAGCAGATCCTTGCCGAACAAAAGACCGGACTCAACCGCTCTCTGCTGGGCAGGCATCAGTGTCTCCACACCACACACATCCACAAACTCCCGGGGAAGCGGAAGATTCTCGATCCGTTCGGTCGGCGTCTGTTCATGAGCCTCAAGCCGGTCAAACATCGTCTTCTTCGTATCCAGAGACTCAGGCTGGAGAATTGCAAGAACCATATCAAGATCGCGGTACTCCTCCAGAAGATCCTCGATATGTCCCTGCGTTCGTTTCCCCAGCCGCTTGATATGAGCAAGCTCGCGACGGAGCTCACGCTTCGCACAATCGAGGCAGACAAACTCCTGCCCGCACCGGATACGGGTCGCATCCGTCAGAAGAGTGAGCCGGTCATCAAACATACAGGTCCGGCACAGCGTCACCTGTTCCCACGCAATCTGCATACTCCTGAGAAAATCCTGAAACTCAGGCATCGTCTCCGTCAGCTGCACCATCCCGTTCGATCTGAGAACGGTTATCAGCTCTTTTGTCGGAGTCTTCTGCGCATGCGAAGTCCCGGGCCTTCTAACGAAAAACTCCGAGGGCCGGATACCTTTCGAAGTCTGTTCAAGCTCAACCGTTCCCACATGCTTTATTCGACCGTTTTTGGAATCATCACAAAAATAGGCTTTGTACCCTTTTTTATAGGGCTGAACAACAGTTACCACGTATTAACTCACCAGTTCATGTATCGTATAGGAAAGACCCGCCGTCTCAAGCCGTTTGAGGAAATCCGTGAACTCTTCATCCACAATCAGCATAAGACAGTGCATTCCATGAAACGCCGCCTCAATAACACCTTCGCGTGCGCCAAAGAACATATCAGGAGTCACATCCGCATTTTTCAGTGCAAGATATGCCTCAAGCCCAACCGCACCAACAATATCCGCACTTTTTACCAGAGAAAGAAGGTTTCCGGCAGGAATCATTTTCGATCCGCCGCGTTCAATCCGCGGGACCTTGGCGACATCCACTTTACCTTCCGTATGCTCAATAATACCCGCAAGACGGGCGACCCCGACATCCATACCGGCGGCTGCATCCGCAGTCACCATGCCCATGGCAGTCTGCGGCTTTCTGCCTGCATACAGCCATCCCTCTTTCATATACACACCAACCGAGTCGCCGGTCTTCAGATCGGTATCCGCAATTGCCGCCCATGTCGCAACCTGATGGATAATATCGCGGCGGACATGACGGGCATACGACTCAAGAACCTCGGCATTGTTTAAGACCCACTCAACGCCTTTGTGCGTCACATAATAACGGCCGCGCCCTTCCGCACTGATAAATCCGTCATCAACAAGATCACGGACGTACTCCGAGATTGCCTGCGGCGTGACACCGAGTTTTTCGGCAATCTCCTGCTGGCGAATGGACGGCTGGTGTTCTGCAACCTCCACAAGAACCTGAAAACGGGTAGTCTCGCGCTTGCTTCTGAGTATATTGGCTAATGGATCGTCGGGCATTGTTTCCTCCGGCTTCTGGTGCAGAAACCCTACACTTATATTGTCTGTGATTCTATAATGGTTTTTGAGTTACATACATGCGGGGCGGCAGAATTATTTTACGCGGGATCGTGCAGGGAGTGGGCTTCCGGCCGTTTGTATATGCAGCGGCGGTGAAGTCCGGCATTCGCGGCACCGTAATCAATCACGGAAGCGAGGTGGAAATAACAGCCTTTGGCGACCGGTTTGACGAGTTCTGCACGGAAGTATCACGCGGTCCCAAAATGTCAGTGATAGATTCGGTTACTATCGAACCGCTGCCGCCCGGAACAGTCTCCCCGAACGATTTTTCCATTCTTCCAAGTGAGGACGGCGCACGAACCGGTTTCATTCCGGCAGATATTGCAACATGCAGCAGCTGCCTCGCAGACATTCTGAACCCCGAAAGCCGGTATTACGGCTACTGGGCAACGTCCTGTACCGACTGCGGACCGCGATACAGCATCATCCGGTCAGTGCCCTACGACCGTGAAAGAACGTCAATGGAAGAATTCCCGCCGTGCCCCAACTGCCGTTCGGATTACGAAAATCCCGGCAACAGACGGCATCATGCCCAGACAATCGCGTGCAATGCCTGCGGCCCGAAACTTTCGCTGACAACCACTGCCGGGACCATCATTGAAACGGACAATCCGATTGCAAAAGCCGCCGAGTTTCTGGACGCAGGGCGTATCGTCGCGATTCGCGGAACAGGAGGGTATCACATCTGCTGCATAGAAGAGTCGGCCGCGCGGCTGAAAGATCTGCTCGGACGCCCGCACCAGTCGCTTGCGGTGATGATGAAGCCTGAATCTCTCAAGAATTATGTGATGCCGCTAACCGAGGCGGAATTGGAAATGCTTGAAGGACCGGTTCACCCGATCGTCATCCTCGACAAACGCGACCCCGCATCGCATCAGGATCTTTCAGAACTCCATAATCTCGGAGTAATGCTTCCCTATACCGGTCTGCACCACCTTCTCTTTGAAAAACTCCGGCATCCCCTGCTCGTGATGACGAGCGCAAATGCTCCGGGAACGCCAATGATTACCGAAACATCCTATATAACGGAGAGAATGGGAAATGTTGCGGAGTACATCCTCTCACACAACCGCGAGATTGTGAACCGCTGCGACGACTCCGTTGTCCGGGACGGTTACATTATCCGGCTTTCACGCGGTCTTGCACCTGCCCGGACCGCAATGGATCTGGGAGACAGGCAGATTCTGGGTGTCGGTCCTGAGCTGAATGCGAACGCGACGATCTATAAGGACGGCTTTACGGTAACCTCGCCGCACATTGGAAATATCCGCAACCCGCCGACAGTCGCGTATCTTAAGGAGACGATTGAAAAACTCACGAGCCTTACTGGAGCGTGTCCGCAGATCATCGCTCATGATCTCCACCCCCAATTCCTTAGCACACGCGTCGCGCATGAACTTGCTGAAAAATACGACGCAGTACTCTGTCCGGTCCAGCATCACCGTGCGCATATTGCCTCGGTGACAACCGAAGAGGTCGTAGGCATTGCGATTGACGGTGTCGGCTACGGAGATGACGCGACAATCTGGGGCGGGGAAATTCTGACCGGGACTCCTGAAGACGGATATGTTCGGACAGGCCATCTTGAACAGGTCCTGATGCCCGGAGGAGATCTTGCGACAAAGTTTCCGGAAAGAATGCTCTACGGAATTTTGCCTGACGACCGAACCCTTGAGATACTTGCCGGGCGCGGATGGGACGACGTCTCGCTTCGCGTGCTTTCTCAGCAGACGGCAAAAAAATTCAACTGTCCGGCGACCACCTCGACAGGTCGCGTGCTTGACGCGGCAGCAGCACTTCTCGGCATCTGTCGTGAGAGGACCTACGACGGAGAACCCTCAATGATGCTTGAAGCATATGCCGCACGCGGAACAGCACAGAACATCAGACCAAACATTGTTCGGGGTGATGACGGCGCTGATGTTTTGGCAACATCGGATATCCTCAGAGAAGGGAGGGCTATGATCAAGCGGGGATGTTCAATTGAAGATACCGCAGCATCCATACAGACGGCTCTTGCACGCGGCATCGCAGAGATGGCCGTCCGCTCGAGTGAGCGGACCGGCGTCCCTCTGGCGGCGCTCTCCGGCGGTGTTGCAATCAACCGCTCGATCCGAGAAACCATTCTCAGTGTTCTCTCTGACGCGGAAATACCCTGCAGAATAAATTCCCGTTACCCGTTCGGCGACGGCTGTATCTCCTGCGGACAGGTAGTGACAGCAGGAATCTTAGCAAAGGCAGGTAAATTGTGAGCATATCTGCGAAGATGAAAACCCCGGAGTTCTCAGAAGAGAACGGGTCTCTCTTAATCGACGTACATATCAGCAGCCTCGATCAGTTCTACAACTCTCTGGATCCTTCACCCGAAGACGAAAAGGATCTGAACGAGGATACGGAAGCCTACATACGAGAGGCAGTTGAGGACCTGACGCCCGATGAACGGAAAAACGCCAGAATTGTTCTCTATCTGGGCTCGGACATGTACCGGAACAGCAGTCTGCGGGAGAATATGGAAAGAGCAGTCACGGCAAACTTTTCCTACCGGCTGCTGCACGAACGGCGGAAATATGTATTTGCCATGGAACGGGGAAAGCGCTACTTACTCCGTGGACTCATCTTTCTGATGGTGTGTCTGGTGATAAGTAATATTGTTACCCGCATCCTCGACAGCAATGACATAAACTTCGCATTTGCCCAGAGTTTTGTCATCATCGGATGGGTGGCGCTGTGGAAGCCGGTGGAGTTCTATCTCTACGACAGAAGAGATCTGCTGGACGATCTTGCCGTGCTTGAAACTCTTACTATGATGCCGGTGGAGTCGCGGATTTGGAATAAAGGGTTGGAAACCGAGACACTGATTCTCATGTAGCGCTGTATTTGCGCAGAAAAAACGTCGGTAAATCAAAAAACAGGATGACTTCCGGTTGGTGCAGAGGTGTAGGGGTGTAGCTGATTTGTGTCTCACTCGAAAAATATTATCTCTCTTCTCTCTTGAAAAAAGATCTCACCACATGCAAATCATCTGCACTCCTGCACCTCTGCACCCAAACAGTACGTCCCGTTACCAAATCCCAAAAGTTCGTTCTATCATGAATTGGATGACACAGGTTTCAAGGAAAACGAAATCCCGCGTAGCTCCCATTGAACAAAAAAACTATCCGACAACATAAATACAATAAAACAGATTTTTAGGAAAATATGGATATGCCGCAGCAGTATTCTGCTGCGGCGCCAAAGAACCTCTTTTAAGGGAACTCAGGATTATCCAAAGAGTGCGCCAAGGCCTGCCATGGCGTTCTCTTCTTCTTCTTCCTTGTTCTCTTCCGGCTCTGCTGCTGCCTCAGCTGCTGCTGCCGCCGGTGCTGCTGCACCTGCTGCTGCAACTGCAACCGGTGCTGCTGCTGCCTTGGAGATTGCTTCCTCGATGTCAACACCGTCAAGTGCTGCAATGAGTGCCTTCACACGGGAGTCGTCAACTGCGATACCTGCGGCAGAGAGAACTGCCTTAACCGATTCTTCATCCACAGTCTTGTCTGCGGAGTGAATTAACAGAGCTGCGTAAATGTACTCCATTTTACCTTCACCTATTTTGTATGATAATTATGCCTTCAGGGCGTTTGCTTGTCTGTATGCCTTGCTGATGATCATCTCGATGACGCCCTTCTCATAGATTGGGGCCTCAACACCAAG
>CAZABQ010000011.1:0-27877 GCA_964483485.1 uncultured Methanomicrobiales archaeon | reverse complement strand
GAGATTGCCCGTGGATGGATTAAGTACATCCGGGACTATATTCGTGAAGGACAGAAGGTTGTCTGTAAAGTTCTTCACGTCGATGAATCTCGCGGTCATATCGATCTTTCCCTCAAGGATGTGAATGAGCACCAGCGCCGTGAAAAGATTCAGGACTGGAAGAACGAACAGAAAGCCCACAAGTGGATCAGTTTTGCCTCAGCGGACAGTAAGGTCCCGGAAAAGGAGATTGAGGATGCGATGTACAAGGAGTTCTCCTCCCTGTATGCGGCATTTGAAGATATTGCCGTCTATGGTGAGGTAACTCTGAACAAGTTCGCTCTTTCCGAGTCAGGAAAAGCCGCGCTGATGAAAGTTGCGTCGGAAAACGTGAAAGTTCCCAAGGTTACGGTCTCAGCCATCCTTGAACTTACGTCCAATAAACCCGACGGTGTGAATGTGATCCGTCGCGCTCTTCGTTCAGCCGAGCCGAAAGTTGACGGGGCCGAGATTGAACTGTTGTATCTGGGCGCACCAAAATACCGGATAAAGGTCGTTGCACCCGATTACAAGACTGCTGAGAAAGCTCTTGAAAAGGCTGCGGGCGCCGCAATCGGTGTTCTGGAGCGAGCTGAGGGTACCGGGAAACTGGTACGCAAGCAGAAGTAAGTTGGGGTTGGTTTATGACTGGTCACATCCGGCAATGCCCGATTGATCATACCTTCACTCTTTTGAATGTTTGTCCGAAATGCGGGTCTGCAACGGTGAGTGCACATCCTGCGAGGTATTCTCCGCAGGACCGGTATGGAAGATATCGAAGACTGGTGCGCGAATGGAACAGGTAAGCGTCCGCTGGTATGTGGAGGATGTGTCCGCCCATTTCGCTCCGATTGCGATAACCGGACTTCCGGGCGTCGGGCATGTCGGAAAACTGGTGGTAGATCATCTTGTCCGGGCGCTGTCCGCAGTAAAGGTTGCGGAGATTACGTCGACACTTTTTCCCCCGCAGATGTATCTGTCTGAGGATTCGGTTCTGAGACTGCCAAGAAATGAGATTTTTTTTGTACCCGGGTCGGAAAAGCATGAACCGCTGATCTTTCTTGCAGGTGACTGTCAGAGTACAACGCCCGAGGGTCATTACACCCTTGCAGAGGCATATCTGCGGGTATTTGATCTGGTAGGTGTTCAGCGAATCTACACGCTCGGCGGTTACGGTGTCGGCAGGATGGTGGAGATGCCCCGCGTTCTCTCGGCGCTTGGTTCTGCAAAGCTGAAGGATGAGGTGATTGCGGCAGGCGCGGTAATAAATCCTGAGGAACCGGTCGGCGGGATCATTGGTGCGGCAGGTCTTTTAATCACTCTCGGGCGTCTGCATGGAATGGAAGGGGTTGCACTCCTCGGCGAGACTTCTGGGTATCTGGTGGATCCGGTAAGTTCGACCGCTGTTCTTGATGTGTTGGAACGGCTGGTTCATCTTGAGGCTGACCGTACTGAGCTGACGGATCTTGCACAGCAGATGATGACCGATGTTGCAGCGGCTGCGGCCGCGGCGATGCCGCGCCCTTCGGACGATCTCAGCTATATCGGGTGAGTCTGATGCAGAAAAATACCGATCTTCATCTGCACTCCTGTTTTTCGATGGCGACATCCCCTGATATGCTGCCGGAAAATATTCTTGCCGGCTGTAGGACGAAAGGTATCCATGTTATCGGCAGCGGTGATGCACTGCATCCTGAGTGGCGGAGGTTGTGGGAGCCGTTTGTGGAGAATGAGTATGGTATTACGGTTGTTCCGCAGACCGAGGTCGAAGACTCGTCACGCGTGCACCATGTAATCCTCGCAGAGACATTTGATCAGTTTGCTGAATTGCAGGAGCTTTTTTCGCCGGTCTGTGATCATCTCGCAACGTCCGGCAGACCGCATCTGCATATGAACGGTGAGGCTATTGCCTCCCGTGTTCATGAGGTTGGAGGTATGATTGGTCCGGCACACGCGTTTACGCCGTGGACGTCACTGTTTGCCGCATACTCGGCCCCGTCCGAGTGCTACGGTGAAGAGAGTTTCGAGTTCTGCGAGCTGGGTCTTTCTGCGGATTCAACCTATGGGGCGGGTATTGCGGAGTTTGCAGGGGTTCCGTTTCTGACGAACTCGGATGCCCACAGTCCGACACCGGTGAAACTCGGGCGCGAGTTTACGCGCATGGACGTTTCCGGGGAAACGCAAAGGGCGGTTCTTGCTGCAATCCGGCGCGGTTCGGTTGTTCTGAATGCGGGTTTTTTCCCGGAGGAGGGAAAGTACAACCGTACGGCATGTACCCGCTGTTATGCGCAGTTTACTCTTGCGGAAGCGGAGGCTCTGCACTGGAAGTGCCCGCATGATAAGGGAAGAATTAAGCTTGGTGTGCGTGAACGTGCGGAAAAACTCTCAACACTTGATATACCAACGGTGCGACCGCCGTATGTGAAGATGATTCCTCTCGGCGAGGTTATTGCCCGGGTTCTGGGTGTTTCGTCGCCGAGTACGAAAAAGTGTGCGGCGCTGTACAGCAGGTTCATCGATGCGTTTGACAATGAGATCGCAGTTCTTCTGGAGGTGCCGGTCGGTGATCTGCGTTCCGTATCGCCCGAGGTTGCCGAGGCAGTTGTGAAGATGCGGGAAGGCCGCGTTGCGCTGTTTGCGGGTGGCGGCGGAAAGTACGGTTCGTTTGAGTTCTAATCCTTTTTTCTGAACTCAGTATGATACCGGAAAGGAAAAAAAGGGATGGAGGGGATTTCGTTATTTTATGCAAGAAATGCACAGCGTGACTCATCCAGCACCTGCACGTCGGAAAGTGTTCTCAGACGCATGTTGCGTGCGGTTTTTTCGATGCCGAGCTCTGTGTCCAGTGTAATCTCAAGAATATATGCATCGAGTTCTTTCAGATGCATTTTGTTCGCTGCGACCGCGCGGTGATGTCCGTCGATCAGGATCAGTTTTCCCTGCCGTCTCACGACGATCAGCGGTTCTGCAAGCCCTTTCTTAATTTCATAGCTTCTCCCGTCGAGTTCATCCATATACACTTTTGACTGGGTCGGCATCAGGCGGTCGACCGGTACCATGCCGCGCGTAAGGTGCGGCTGGACGCCATACAGTGTTTTGAGGGTCTGAATGTAGTCAAAGACTTTTTCCGGCGTCACTTTTTCAATCTGCGAGCGAATGACGTCTGCATTTGTGATGATGCCGACGAGTTCGTCTTTGTGATTAATGACCGGCAGTTTCTGAATGCAGAACCGGAACATCTTGCGGGCAACATCCGTCATTCCGCTGTCGGGGTAGGTTTTCAGGAGAACTTTCTCCATTTTTGCGGTGATCGGGTCTGCTGCTGCGGCTCCTACAATATCACGCGCTGCAATGAAGCCGACAACTTTTGATTCCGGATCCACCACCGGAAAACCGTCGTGTCCGGTCTCCCGTATCAGCCGAATTACGTCCTTTACTGTTCCTGAGATTGGTACGCTGAAGACGTGCATTGTCATGTATTCGGAGACCAGTTTTTTCTCGGACGGTATCAGACCGGGATGTGTGGGTCCTACGAGGGAGTGTTCGGGACTGTCATCAATCTTCACATCGGCAAGAGAGTAGATTCCCATCGAATGAGCGGTTTTTTCAAGGCCAAGTTCGATGTCTGCATTAATATTGACGACGTATGCGTCAAGTTCGGCGAGTCCGAGACGCTGAGCTGCAACCGCGCGGTGGTGTCCGTCCACCAGAATCAGCCGGTCGCAACACCTGACTGCGATTACCGGTTCTGCAAGATGCATCTTGAGTTCGTAGATCCGCCCTTCGAGTTCGTCCTGATAGACACAGGATTGGGTTGGCTGAATGTCTTTAACCGGAATGGTTCCGCGATTCAGGTTTGTGTCAACACCATAGAGCGTGTGAAGGGTACTCATAAAATTGAAAACTTTTTCCGGTGTTACCCGTTCAATCTGGGAACGAATGACGTCAACATTAGAGACGATGCCGATCAGGGTATTATTTGTATCAACAACCGGCAGTTTCTGAATTCCGGACCGGAAAATTCTGCGGGCAACTTCGGTGATCGTCAGATCCGATGTGGCTTTGATTGGGTGACGCGACATCTTCTGGTCAACTGTTGTCAGCGGATGTTCCCCGATAATATCACGCGCGGAAATGTAGCCGGCGACTTTTCCCTGCCGCACGACCGGAAAGCCGTCATGATGCGTTGTACGAATCAACCGGATTACATCACCGATGGTTTCACCCGCATCAACGCTGATAACGTCATGCGTCATGTAGTCCCGGACCTGCTTCTTTTCCATGGCTTGAGGTAGTTATTCGCGGCAGAACATCATCAATGCATCGAACAAAAAAGTGAGGGGAATATTGAGTATATAGTGGGATCGGGAGCGAATCGTCCCTGCAGAATGGTCGAGGGGGCGTGGTTATTCGATATCGATTGCTACACCGTCCTCAGCATGCTTCTTTTGCAGGGTGATCTCCATTACGCCGTTTTTGAAGCTGGCTCTGGCGTTTTCGGTGAGTACTTCTGAAGGCAGATGGATGGTTCTTTGCATGCTGCCCATTTTTCTTTCGCGCAGGTGATAGGTTCCTTCTTCGCCTGACTCTTCGATCTGGCTGTGCTGTTCGGTTTTGATAAGGAGAGTGTCGGGGTTCAGAAGCCGGACGGTAATATTTTCCTTTTCGATTCCCGGAAGGTCGGTTACGACAATGATCTCATTTTCATTTTCACAGAGGTCTACGTGGAAGTCATTGCCGAACACACACAGGTTTCCGCTTTTTACCGCAGCCGGAAGATTCGACGCTCCTGACTGGTTCATGAGGGCTGCTGCACGTGCTTCCATCTCCGCAAAGATTGAGTCGATTTCTCCTCCAAGGGAGCTGAAACTAAACTGGTATGGTCTGATTTGCATGATATTTACCTCGGGTTTAGTCACTCACACAGGGTTCTGTTCATTGTGACTTACTAATAGTAAGTTGTAATTTTATATATGTTTTCTCCACACAGCAGAAAAAAATACAGCAACTACTTTATGAGGCATCCCTTCCCATAGTATAGAGAAATGGCAGTACAGACGAAGAGTAACGCAGGCGATAAGCCGCGTCAGAAAAAGGACATCAACTGGACCAAAGTGGGCGTTGTCTGCTTCTGTGTCCTGATTGTTGTAATGTGTATTATTTCGTTCTCGGGTTTGAGTACGATCTTTAATCAAAGCAGCAGCGGAACGCCAACCGGTACCGTTGAAGCAGGTAATATTGTCGAGGTTGAATACACGATGTACATCAATAAGACTCCTATGGTGACCTCGTCCCTTGACGTCTTCAACGCGTCTCCCGCAGACAAACTTCCTGCATGGACCCAGAATCTGGGTGTTGTTGCAGGTCAGCAGGTGGATGTCGTGAACGGCTCTGCAATCCTTCTGAACAGTTCCTATGAGACTCCGTTCCGTATGCTGAATCAGGAGTTTAACCAGATTACTACCGGCGTAGTTGGTCTTGGCGTAGGTCAGTCACGCACAGTTGAGTCGACCGGTGCTTTCTTTAAGACTATCTATACCAAGGATCAGGCCGCAGAGATGGGTATTGATTATGCCAACTGGACAGTAGGTACTATGGGTATTATGAATTTCCCGACCGAGAATGAGACCGGAAATGTTACCATGGCGATGCGCCCGGCTCTTGTGACCAGCAAGACTGATGATGAGATGGTCCTTCAGTATGGTTACGATACCATTGAGATGAAGGTCATTCAGGCATACAAATCTAATTCCTAAAAATACCTTTTTTTGCTTTTCTGATGCCTGTAGTTACAGGGGTTCTGCTGCGTGTGACGCAGTTGTGTGGTTCATAAAAAAAAGGATGTACTTATGATCGTTCGCCGTAGATGCGTTTGATCTCGCGTGCCTGAGCAGTTTTGTCTTTTCGCTCGAGGACGTTTCCTTTTCTGAGTTTGATTCTGGTGACCCGAAACTGTTTTCCGCCGACCGAGGTGATGTGGTCTACCGTATAGACTTTGTCTCCGGGTACCTGTTCATAGAGAGGGATTGTGACAGCGCCTTTGTTGAGGGATGCACGGATGATGACTTTGTCTACCAGCCGCGTCCAGAGGGTGTCGATCTTTTCTGCCGGCAGTTTGTTTCTACGTGCATCATTCTGCTCAATTGACATGACCTCAACGCCGTATGATTCATCACCGACTTCTGCAACCAGCAGGTCGCCTACGGTACAGATGTCGCCTTCCATCAGTTCAATGGTTCCGGTGTGTGATTCGGTACCGTAACTGACGATTGCTTTGATGGTGTAGATTTTTGGCTCTTTTAAGGTGATGCGCATGACATGACCGCATTCTGCGCAGCGCACGACTGCTTCCGGCGGGTCTTTGAGGATTTCAAAATCCGTCTCCTCACCGCAGACCGGACAGTCAAGAATTATCATATCGTTATCCATTGTGGTGTTTATGTTGCCTTCGCAGATAGTTAAGCTACTGTCATTGTACGTGGGGTATCTGATTTTTTTTGATGGGACCACGCCGCGTCCTTTATTCCTGCGTAGTCTGCGGAAGCGGTAAGCAGGCCGAAGGGATGCGCTCCATGGGCTGAAATACGATTAATGACGACCGTTAAATGGCCATACACGAATTTCGGTGCAAAGCCAAAAATCACCCAATCTATTTTGTCTGTAAAGGACCACATGTTAGCAAAAGCAATGGAGATTGTTGAGACTATTCACTGCCGCGGGCATAAAAATGTCCGTGCACTGCACAAAAGTACTTTTGAGATTACGAAAGAGACCGAGCTTTCGCCGAATGGTGACTGTATCATTGCGGTCGGTGCCGATAAGGGTGCGGCTGATCTTTCTTCCGCGTTTCGACAGGCGCTCGGGATGCCGGGCACGATTCTTACGACGACGCTGTCTGCCGGCGGCATGACTGCTGTTGTGCGGTCCGAAGGGTTCTCCGGCATCACGTTAACGCATGATACTGATCTTGTCTGGCGGCGCAGTACATTTGTCTGTTCGCGGACTATTGGTGTGTACAGTGATCATACTGCGTGTCTGCTGCCGCGCGAGCTTGTCGAGATACTCCAGAATGAAGCGGAGCTTATTGTTACTCTTCGGGCTGAACTTCCGTGATGGAAAGCTCTGCTTTCTGCAAAAATTCTTCGCATTTCTGAATGAGGACAAGTCCGTGCTGGTGCAGGCGGACTGCTTCTTCAATGGAGGTTTCCGGGTCGTCGAGCTGTTTTGCGATCGCCTTTAATTCGGCGATCATGGATTCATAGGTCTGCGTCTGCGGTGTTTCTGTCATGTTTTATTTTCTCCACAACTGCGGTTGCCGTTCCATCTACAAGCTGGAGGTCAAGCCGGTCGTTGTCACTGATGTTTGATGCCGATCTGATAAGTTTTCCTTCTTTCCAGACGAGGGCATATCCGAGTTCGAGGGGTTTATACGGATTTTTTGCGCGGATTACTTCTTTTTGTGCGAGAAGTTCCAGCCGCGCGGTGGTTATTTTTGTTCGCGCGAGGCGTACGATGCTGTCTTTGAGTGTTTTACCGTTTTCGCGTTCTGTTGTAATTCTGCGGGATAGTGCAGTGGTGATCCGTTCGGCGAAGTCTGCTGTCTGCTGCTGCATCTGATCGAGTTTTCTTGCGAGACGGCCCGGGTCTACCCGCAGACGAAGTTCAGCAAGTGTGGTTTTTTCTTCGGAAAAGCGGCCGGAGATGTTGTCGCGGATCAGTCTCCTCATTTCTTCGAGCTGCTGTAAAAGAACGGTTCTGTCGGGTACTACGGTTTCTGCGGCGGCGGAGGGTGTCGGTACCCGGCGGTCGGCGGCGAAATCAGCAAGGGTGGTGTCGGTTTCATGACCGATTGCGCTGATAACCGGTACTGCAGAGGCTGCTATGGCCCGTACGACATCCGGGTGATTGAATTCGAAGAGGTCTTCAAAACTTCCGCCGCCGCGTGCAACGATGATTACGTCTACTTTTCCCTGGAGTGATGCGATTGCGGCTGTGATCTGATTATGCGCGCCGTCACCCTGAACCGCAGTGTGCGCGAGGAGAATGTTCAGGGGGTAGCGTCTGCTGATCACGTTGCGGATGTCTTGTAAGACTGCCCCAGTCCGGGAGGTTACTACGCCGACGCATGCCGGAAAGAGCGGCGGGCTTCTGCGTGCGGTTTCTGCGCGCGGAATTATGCCTTCGTCGGTCAGTTGTTTCTTCCACTGTTCTTTTAGGAGATAGAGGCCGGTTTTTCCCGAGACTGCGGGTTCCAGTTTTTTTATGACAAACTGCATTTTCCCGTATGGCGGGTAGAAGTCGACGTAGCCGGTTGCCTGAACGAGTGCTCCGTCTTTTACTGGGAATGCTACGTTTTTTGCGGCATATTTCCACATTACGCACGGCATTGTTGCAGATTCGTCTCCGTGTTCGGAGAGTGAGAAGTAGAGATGGCCTGAGGAGTGGGGACGGTATCCGGTGATTTCGCCCTGAACGCAGATGTTTGTGAGCTGCGGGGTGTCGATTGCGTCGCGTATTCGTTCGGCGAGCTGTGATACGCTTAGTACCGAGGGTTCCTGCGGTTCCTGTTGTACTAAGGGTTCAAGCGTGGAGTTTTCCAGCACCGGCGTAATTACGTTTGCTGCGGGAGATTTTGTCTCTACTGTGTCAAACGTCAGCTGCATCTGCTGTCCCTTCCCTGCCATGAAACAATAGTTTGGTATTTGAACGAGAGAAATGTAACGATTACGTATGATTCGGCTCGGCGCGTCCAGTATGTTTTTTCACGAGTATCAGCCTGCGGAGATATTTTCCGGCCTGCATCGGGCAGGTCTGGATTATGTGGAGTTCTGGATGGAGACTCCCGAGTTCTGGATGCAGGGTGCTGATCCTGAGGATCTTCTGCGTTTGCAGAGGAGTTTTTCTTCGCCTGAGGTTCTGGCGATACATGCTCCGATTTTTGATCTGAATCCGTGTTCATTTAATCCGGGGGTGGCGAGGTTGTCTGCTGAGTATACGTGTAGGGCTGTTGAGATGATGGATCTGCTTGGCGGGGGTGTGGTGACTATTCATCCGGGAAAGCGTACTGCGAAGCGTCCTGTGGGTCCGCTGGATCGTGCGCGTCTTGATGCGTATCTTGAGGCTGTGGGGAGGGCAGCGTTTGGGAGTTCGGTCAGAGTTGCGATTGAGAATATGCCGCCTGCGGTGAATGCGCAGCTGGTGACGCCTGAGGATGTCCGTGGTGTTCTTGATGAGTATTCCTGGTTGTCGTTTACGTGGGATTATGCTCATGCAACGGCAGCTTCGTCGGATCCGTTTGCGTTTCTGCGGCTCTGCGGTGATGATATGGTGAATATTCATGCGAGTTCGGGAAATGCTGCGTCAATGCATACGACTCTTGCGGAAACGCCTGAAGGGTCTGCTCTGATTACGGAGCTTAGAAGGTTCGGGTATTCGGGTCTTGTTACTTTTGAGCTGGAGGATCTGAATTTCGGACGGAGGTTGGCGTATGAGGATAAAATTGCTGTTCTTGCCCGGGAGACGGAGTGGTTTTCCGGTCTCCGATCACTTTAAGCCGAAGGGTTAACATAAATTATAAAGAGATATATCAATGATGACTACTGGTTCAGGCCATAGGAATAGATCTGCCGCAGCTGCGGCGTGGGCAATATGATAGAATATTCGAATATTATTATTTTTGTGATCCTGCTGGTATTTTCAGCGTTTTTCTCAGCCTCTGAGGTTGCGCTTGTCGGGATCAATCGTGCGAAGGTTCGTGCGTTGTCTGAGGAGGGTAATGCCGGAAAGCGTCTTGAGAAGCTGAAGAATAATCCGGATCATTTCCTGATTGCAATTCTTGTCGGTAATAATATTGCAAATGTCGGAGCGTCGGCGATTGCGACTGCTGTTGCGTTTACGGTGTTTGGAGATGCGGGAGTTGCGATTGCGACCGGTATTGTGACGCTGCTTTTGCTGATCTTTGGTGAGATCGGGCCAAAGACTTTTGCTACCCGCAAAATGGAGCGTGTGGCACTGTTTGTTGCGACGCCGATTTATTATCTGACGGTTGTACTTTCACCGCTTTTCTGGGTGTATGATCGTGCCCGCAGACTGGGAAAGAACGGCGGAGCAGCTGTGCCTGCGGTGACGGAGGAGGAGATCCGCGAATGGATTGATGTGGGTGAGATGGAAGGGGCAATCGAGGAGGATGAAAAGGAGATGATCTACTCGGTTCTCCGGTTCAATGATACGACTGCAAAGGAGATCATGACTCCCCGCCCTGATGTGGCTGTCATTGAAGATAGTACTACGCTTGAAGAGGCGGTGGCGCATTTCCGTGATACGGGTTTTTCCCGGGTTCCGGTGTATCACGGGTATACTGATAATATCGTTGGAACGCTCAACATCAAGGATATTTTCAATGCGTATACGGCAGGGAACCACCGGGCACCGGTGAAGACGCTGATGTTTGATGTTTACTGTGTGCCTGAGTCGAAGAAGATCGATGATCTTTTGCGCGAGTTGCAGGTGCGGAGGATGCATATGGCGATTGTTCTTGATGAGTTCGGCGGGTTTTCCGGTGTGGTGACGTTTGAGGATATTTTGGAGGAGCTTGTCGGCGATATTATGGATGAGTCGGATGGTGATGAGGTGGCCGATATTATTGAGATTGGTGAGGGGCTTTATATGGTGGATGCCCAGGCCCGTGTTACTCTGCTGAATGAGCATTTCTCGATTAGTCTTCCTGAGGATCCGGGAAGTTATGAGACGATTGGCGGGCTTGTTTTTTCGCGGCTCGGTCATATTCCCCGTCTGGGGGAGTCGGTGACTCTTACCGATCAGCAGATTACTATTGTGGTGACGAAGATGCGGGGACGGCAGATTTTGAAGCTGAAGCTGATTCTTCCTCAGATTCAGGGTGATGAAGAGGATATCAGCGGCGAGTAAATGGGTGAACATGGGGATGGTCCGCCTTTTGTGAGGGTTTCCGGGGTGATATCATTGAGATAAGGAACCGCAAATGCGATTTGCGGTTCCTTTTTCATCTTGCCCGCTTACCCGCTGACTCACGAATTTTCTGTGGACGGTGCGGGACAAAAGATGTAGCAATGCTGATTTAAGAAACTTTATCTCATCCCACGCACATTAAAATAATAGCGCTTTTATCCGTATGCACATCGCAGACGGTATTACTCACGAACTTTCAGCGTTACCAGCACGGAGTTTTCCCTGCCGGTGTCCTACACGAGGTCTCCATGTCACAGGAATATCAGGACGTTAAAACAGGAACTACCACAGTCGGTATTGTTTTCCAGGGCGGTGTTGTCCTTGCGACCGAACGGCGTGCCACAATGGGTACCCTCATCGCCAGCAAAAAGGCAAAGAAAGTACACAGCATCACCGACCGCATCGGCATGACCATTGCCGGCGGCGTCGGCGACGCCCAGCAGCTTGTCCGTATCATCAACGTGGAGTGTAACCTCTACCAGATCCGTCGCGGAAAAGAGATCAGTGTTGGCGCTGCGGCAACAATTCTCTCCAACTATCTGAACCAGAACCGTTTCTCCCCGTACTATGTTCAGCTCCTCGTTGGCGGCGTTGACATTAGCGGTCCGTCGATCTACTCAGTAGATGCAGCGGGCGGCGCAACCCTTGAAGAAGACTTCGTCTCTACGGGATCGGGTTCTCTTACCGCATACGGTGTACTCGAAGACCGCTTCAAAGCGGACATGACCGAGAACGAAGCAATTGATCTTGCCGTTCGCGCTCTTCGTGCAGCCATGCGGCGTGATGCAGCATCTGGTGAAGGATACAACGTCGTTGTCATAACGCGGGATAAATTCGAGTATGTCCCCGAAGCGAAAATAGCAGAGATGCTTCCGGCATCCTCTGCCACCCTCTGATTTTTACACTTTTTTGGAAACGATTTCTATGCAGGTTGAAGACAGACTCAAAGAACTAAAAGACACTATTAACCGGAAAGTACCGCGCGGCGTCACCGTAACGGACGTTGAGTACGAAGGACCGGAAATGGTGATCTACACCGACGATCCAAAACGCTTTGCCGAAGAACAGGATTTAATCAGGACACTCGCGCGTGACTTACGTAAACGTATCGTTGTTCGGCCGAATATTCTCGGCGACACCGAACAGGCGTACGACATGATCAAAAACGTCGTCCCCGACACCGCGGGAATCACCGATATTTTCTTCGACACCGACACCGGCGAAGTACTGATCGAAGCAGAAAAACCCGGTGTCGTGATCGGCAAAAACGGCGGAACACTTCGTGACATCACCATGAAAACCGGCTGGACCCCGAAGGTCGTCCGTACGCCGCCAATCCCATCGACCACAATCAAACAGGTCCGCCAGTTCCTCCGCGAAACCCGCGACGAACGCAAAGACTTTCTGCGGAAATGCGGCCGACGCATTCACCGTGACTCGATGTACTCGGGCCGCGACAAAGAACAGTGGCTGCGCCTCACCACACTCGGCTGCTGTCGTCAGGTCGGCCGCGCAGCGTTTCTGCTGTCCACACCGGAAAGCAAAGTGCTTATCGACTGCGGTGAATCGCCGGGAGCAACCGGCAGCGCATCGTCCCCGTTCCTGAACGTGCCGGAGATCTACCCGTTCACCACACTGGATGCAGTCGTCTTGACCCATGCCCATCTTGACCACTCCGCGTACATCCCGCTGCTCTACCGCTACGGCTATGACGGTCCGGTGTACACAACACCCGCCACCCGTGACACCGCAGCAATGTTACAGCTGGACTATCTTGACGTGAACAACAAAGAAGACAAAGTCCCGCCGTACTCATCCAACGAAATTCGTGAGTTTGTCAAACACACCATCGCCCTTGGCTATGGTGACGTAACCGACATCGCTCCCGATCTGAAGCTCACCCTGCACAACGCAGGCCACATTCTCGGCTCTGCCGTTGCTCACTTCAACGTCGGTAACGGCGTCTACAACATCGCATTCACCGGCGACTTCTTCTACAGCAAAAGCCGGCTGTTCAATCCGGCAGTCTCACAGTTCCCTCGGCTTGAAGCTCTCGTAATGGAAAGTACCTACGGCGGATCGGAGGACTTCTCCCCGTCAAGAAAGGAAGCAGAAGAGCGGCTGTATGAGGTCATCAACACCACCGTAACCCGCGGCGGCAAAGTACTCATCCCGGCCTTTGCGGTCGGTCGGTCGCAGGAACTCATGCTGGCCCTTGAAGAAGGATTCAGAAACGGTCAACTGCCGAAATGCAAAATCTACCTTGACGGTATGATTAAAGAAGCAACAGCTCTGCACACGGCATACCCCGAATATCTGAACAATGATCTCAGAAACCAGATCTTCCGCGACAACTACAACCCGTTCCTTGCAGAATGCTTTGAACAGGTCGACTCTCAGGATAAACGCCAGCAGATCATCTTCTCTGACGACCCGTGCGTCATCATCTCCACCAGCGGTATGTTAAACGGCGGTCCGGTTATTGAATATCTCAGTAACCTTGCCGAATCCGAGAAAAACATGCTGGTCTTTGTCGGATATCAGGCGGACGGTACATACGGCCGCAGAATCCAGAAAGGATGGCGTGAAGTCCCGGTCGGCAAGAAAGGCAGCATCATCATCAATATGGAAGTCCAGACCGTGGAAGGTTTCTCCGGTCATGCAGATCGCCGCCAGCTGATGAACTATGTGCAGTACCTCCAGCCGAAACCCGAGCGCGTATTTACCATTCACGGCGAAGAATCAAAAACGATCGATCTGGCAAGCTCGATCTACAAGAAATATCACATCCAGACGGTCGCACCTCAGAATCTTGAGACCTACCGGCTGGTCTAATTTTTTTTATCGAACTGTATTCATCCAATCTCTGAATAATCTCGATATTAATAACTCTGCTTCGCCGCAATCACTGCCCGGATACCCCCGCGCGGGTTTGGCACATCTCCGGCATACCGGGGAATCAGATGCAGATGAACATGCATCACCGTCTGGCCTGCCGCCGCACCGCAGTTGACCCCGATATTATACCCATCCGGCGAATATCTCTCATCCAGCATCACTTTTGCCGCACTCACCAGAGCCATCACCGCAGAACACTCCTCTGCCGTCAGATCAAACCATGACGCCGTATGGCGTCTCGGAATTATCAGAAGATGCCCGGGCGAAACCGGATACAGATCAAACTTCCCATACGCCAGTTCATTTTCGATGACAACATCATCCGGGCTACAGAACGGACAATCACTCATAAAAAAAGATTATTCTGATTTTTTCCGTCCGAAGACGCGATCACGCAAGACAATCAGATCATCATAATACACAACACCGATATCGCGAAGCGTCGTTACCATTGTCGGATTGAGCTTGAAGAGAGCAAACGCAACCCCGACCAGAACCGCGAGCGCCAGAAGTTCACAGAACACATTATGTGCCCAGAAGAAACTCGCATACCCATACATCTCCGGCTCCGGGAACCACTCCTGAAACCAGGGATACCACTGCTGCGTATATGCCGTGATTACATAGGCATTACGGAAAATATTCACCGCAAAGATTGGAATCGTCACCAGAAAGAACAAACCAAGCTTTCTCTTCCAACTGGACGGAATAATTGCGACCACACCAAGGAGAATCGCAATCGCCTGAATGCCGGTACAGCCCAGAACGACCTCGACACGGAATCCGAAATCAAGACCCGGAATGATATTGCCCATAAACGTATTCCAGTTGTGCATCGTAAACGGTGTCCCGATCGCCGTCAGAACAACCGCCACGAGATCCACAACCACACTGATAAGCCAGTTGCCGAGCGCCGGAATGAACGCAAACGGCGCGTAGACCAGATACGCAATAGACGCTGCATAGGTAAGTCTGCGGACATGGTAATCGTTTGCCAGAAGACGCTTTGCGGTAATGTAGATACAGGGGATGACGACAACTGCAATCAGCGGATACACAAAGTTGCCCTCTGCATAAAACTCAGGCAGCATGAGCAGGAGCACGGCTTCCATTGCAACCCATCCGGTAATCGCCACATAGTTCTGATGTTTCCCGGGAATCAGGAACAGCAGGAATGCAATACAGGATAAGATGACAACAACTTCGATCAATTGCTCCAGCATAAGAACCGGCTATATGTTAACCCTGATGGATAAATATGGTTTTGTTGCCGGAACAGACCGGTTCGGAAATACTCACCCTGCTCAAACAGGTCAAGGATATATATGGTTACACAACCAAAATTTAACTCTATGATGTTCTGTCCAACGTGCGGGAAACTGATGAAGTCCAAAGAAGGCAAATTATGTTGTGCGAAATGTGGATATACCGAAGAGATTAGTTCCGCAGAAAAAGAACAGATGAAAAAAGTCGCCTACATGCAGGAAAATGACATTCTCATCGTCGACGAAGACATGGCTATTGAGACAAAACCGACCTGCGCAGCCAAATGCCCCAACTGTGGTCACGGCGTTGCCGAATGGTGGCTCCGTCAGCTCCGCAGCGCTGATGAATCCGAGGTCAGGTTTTTCCGCTGTACCAAATGCAAACACACCTGGCGTGAATACGATTAATATCATATATATGGCGGAGAAGTATCTCCGTACCTTTTTTTCTTATACTCCTCAACCGAGTATTTAAATAGTTACTTGTGGTAGATATAAATATGTCAGGCCTGCCCGATGAATCTTTAAAGATCGAAAATGTGGTCGCATCGACAAAGGTAAATGATAAGTTGGATCTCCTCGTCCTCGCCGCACAAATCCCCGGCGCAGAGTACAACAAACAGCGATTTCCAGGTGTCGTCCTGCGAATGCAGAACCCCAAGATTGCCGCACTGGTTTTCGGTTCCGGCAAAGTCGTGCTGACCGGTGCAAAAAGTATTGACAGCCTCAACAAAGGTCTGGAATATCTGGTCGGACTCTTGCGCGATCTCAACATCGATATTGTCGACAACCCCACCTACAGCATTCAGAATATCGTCACCTCCGCTGACCTCGGCTCGCGCATCAACCTCAACAAAATCGCGATGAGCTTCAACCTCGACAAAATCGAGTATGAACCCGAACAGTTCCCGGGCCTTGTCTATCGTCTGGACGACCCGAAAGTAGTTGTACTGCTGTTTGGTTCCGGAAAACTCATCATCACCGGCGGTAAAAAGCCAGATGACGCAAAACGGGCCGTACAGAAGATCTATAAGGATCTCTCAGACATGAAGATGCTCTGATCTTTCCTGTCTGGAAAAGATTCATCAGCGCCCAACTTTTTTGAGAGACCACTGCCCCGAGGCTCTCCCAATTTATTTACGAAGATACCGGCAATATATATGTTACTAAAACACATAATACTACCATTAACGACCGTCACACTGTCTATTCCGGTGTGTCAAGGGGTATATACTGATGTTAAAAGCAACAATCGAAGCAGATATTTTCCGGGAGACGATTGACGCAGTCTCCGCACTGGTGAACGAATGCCGACTTCATATCACGGAAAGCGGCATCCGTACAATCACAGTGGATACCTCCAATGTTGCCATGGTATCTCTTGAGCTGGAAGCAGGGGCATTCACCACCTATGCCGCAGAACCCGCAGAACTTGGCCTTGACATTGAAAAGATCCGCGCCATGATGGGCATGATCGGCAAATCCGACGTCGTCGCACTCGAACTCGACGACACCGGAAAAAAACTGAAGATCAGCTTCGGCGGATACGAATACTCAATAACACTGCTGGACACAAAAACCATCAGAAAAGATCCAAACGCGCCCAACCTTGAACTGCCGGCAACCTTTGAAATCTCCGGATCCATGTTCAACGACTCAATAAAAGCTGCCGCAATGGTATCCGACAAAATCTCTCTCTCGGTAAATCCGGAAACAAAAGTCTTCACCTTAAACGCCGAAGGCGACAGCGACAGAATCAAACGCGAACTTGCAGGCGACGACGTCCACTACATCACCTGTGCGGCAGCCCGCTCCCTCTTCTCCCTTGACTACTTAAAAGACATGGGCAAATCCATTGGAAAAGCAGACAAAGTCCAGATCCGTCTCGGCAACGACCATCCGGTTCAGTTCTCCTTCGTCTATGCCGACGGCAAAGGAAAGATCGGCTATCTGCTTGCCCCGAGAATTGAGGCAGACTGACCATGCGTCTCGCCGTCGAGCCGCGCGATTTAACCCATTATCCTTTTTTGAAAGAGTCTCAGGAATTTCTTGCCGCACGCGGCATCAAAATGAACGACCTTTCATCCTCAGCACTCGGCCGCAAATATCTTGATTCTGCCATCGAACGGGTGAAGTACGCTGTTGACGGCAAAGACATGTATCCGGAATCTCAGGACGTCGTTGCAGACATTGCAACCTACGTTCTATCCCGCGTTCTCGTCTCCTGCATCAAAGACCGGAACCTCATTGACCGTCTTGCCCGAATGGAAGCAAAACGTGCGTACTTCTACCTTCAGGAAGAAGACAACGCCAAACTGAAAAATCATGTCTGTGAAACCCTTGGCATCACGTTTGGAACCGGTGAAATGCCGGTGCTTCGCTACGTGGAACTTGCCGCCGCCGTCCGTGAACCGAAATGGCGACTGATCAACCGTGATGTGGACGCAGGAACCGTCAAAATCTCTGACGACGAACAGGACATCCTGCTTCGTGAACGCATCAGAAAAATATTCTCCTCCCAGCTGCCGCTCACCATACCCCCATCCATGGAACACGAATTCTCCCCATGGTGTGAAAAGATCACCGCCGCCTTACAGGAAAAAACCCTCGCCGAATTCGGTGCAATTGACGAATCAGCATACCCTCCCTGCATTCAGGCTCTGATTGCGGGAGCTGCGGCAGGCACGAACCTCAGCCACTCGGGCAGATTTGCCATGACCGCATTTCTCAACAACATCGGTATGACGCCTGCGCAGGTCGCGGGAATCTTTGCACGAAGCCCCGACTTCAACCCTGACATGACCATGTATCAGGTCGACCATATCACCACACACGAGTACACGACACCGGCGTGTCAGACAATGCTCACTCACGGCATCTGTGTCAACCGCGACTCACAGTGCGATAAAATAGCCCATCCTCTGAACTACTACCGGGCAAAGAAAAAACTTCTCGAAAGAAAACGTCTTCGTACCGAAGCAGCCGCAAAAGTTGCCGCTGAAAACACCCCCCCGGAAAAACCCAACAATTAAACAAATTTCGGCTTTGTGCCGAAATTCGTGTATGGTCTTTTGACGGTCTTATTAATCGTATTTCAGCCCACCGAACGCATGCCTTCGGCATGCATTCAGTGTTTTTAGGGGGATACTCAGGAATAAAGGTACAAGGCCACGAATTTCCGTAAATATTTATAGACTCCGCCAGAACAAGTTATAGTGATCAGTGTGGTGAACGGAGGAGTAACTTGGCAGTGGTAACCTATCCCGTGGACGTCAAAAAATCCCTTTATACAATGCTCAGATTTGGATCTGAGCGGGCAGGGCGTGGAGGCTCTGCTCTTTCATATTATGGCCGATACATCACGTACGGGGAACTTCTGGACGAAGTTCATGCCTGCGCCGCAGGACTTCGTGCCCATGGTGTGCGGGCAGGAGATCATGTAACGATTTTTCTCCCGAATATCCCTCAGTGTGTCATTGCCGTCTACGCAGTAAATATGATTGGCGCAATCTCCAATATGGTCCATCCGCTCTCGACCACCGGTGAAATCGGCTATGCGGTTGACCTGACCCAGAGCAAATACGTCCTGACCTGTGAAATTAATGAATCCCTCTGCTCCGGCATGGATGTGGAGATCATCCGCTGCAGAACGCCCGCCTACTTCCCCGGGTCCCTGAAAGGATATCTGATGGGATGGGTGTACCGCCGCGCCGTCAGAAAATATCTGACCGGAGAAAACGTTAGGAAGATCACCGAATGGGATGATCTGATGACAGAAGGCCGAGCAGCCGTTGCCGCCTCAGGCATTCCCGACGTGATCGGAGATCCGGAATCCGCCGCGGTAATCATGTACACCGGTGGAACAACCGGAACATCCAAAGGAGTTGTCCTCTCCAACTTTGCGATCAACACGGTTGCCGAACAACTGGTTGTCGGTGTCGGCGGTGAAATGATTCGGGTCGGCGACAGATTCCTCGCAATTCTTCCGATGTTTCATGCCTTCGGCCTTGCGGTTACGGCCCACACCCCGCTCTCCGCAGGCCTTGTCGTCGTTCTTCTTCCAAGATTTGACGCCAAGGAATGTGCCAACACCATTCTGAAAGAAAAAACCGCGTTCATCGCCGGCGTTCCGGCAATGTACGAACGGATGTACAGCGAGTTCGACGGAAAAGATCTCTCATTCATCAAACTGATCGTTGCCGGTGGTGACAGCGTAAGCGGCAGTCTGATCAACCGGTACAATCAGCTTCTCAGACAGGGAAACTGCACGGCAAAGTTCCGGCCCGGATACGGCCTGACCGAAGCATGCAGTGTCTGTGCCTTAACCGGTGCAGAATACCAGACCATCCCGACCGGATGTGTCGGCGTCCCCCTTCACGGCAACCGCATCTGTACGGTTGAACCGGGAACAACAAACGTTCTGCCCAATGGTCAGGAAGGAGAACTCTGCCTCTACAGCGGTGCCGCCATGACCTGTTACTACCGCAACAAAGAGGCAACCGACGCTGTTCTGAAGCTTCATGAAGACGGACGCAGATGGCTTCACACCGGTGACATCGTCAAAATAGATCCGCCGACCGGCAACATCTGTTTCCGCTCGCGGCACAAGCGGATGGTGAAAGTCAACGGCTACAACGTCTACCCCATGATGATTGAGGAAGTCATGCAGACGCATCCTGACGTCAAAGAAGTCTGCGCGATTGGCATTCCTTGGAAACGTGACACAAGAATCAAACTCTATGTCACCCTGAAACACAAAATGGATCCGGCTGATGCGGAAAGAAAACTCATTGAGTATGCCGTTGCACGACTGAACCGCTGGAGCGTTCCTGCGGTAATCGAGGTCGTTGCCTCTCTACCGCGAACCAAGATGGAAAAGACCGACTACCGTGCTCTGGAAGAACTGGAATCCAGGAAAAACGTGTCTCAATAAGACCGTCCCAAAACAAAAAACTATTTTTCCCTGAGGAAATTCTCAGGTGATTGAATTCTTAATAACGGTGAGACCCGCAACCGCGAGGTATGCAATAAAGAGGATCAGCGCACCGATATATCCGTATGCCGCAGGCATCACCATCGGCAGAACGAACAGCAGAATGCCGAACACTATCAGGGATGATACCCCGACAATGATATCCAGAAGCCAGACTTTCATGATTATATGAATTGGCGTGTGTGCTTTTATGAGTTTTGATAACGCAAGTATATGGCATGAAAAAAGATGAGGCTCTTGCCCTCATGCAGTCGCACGTGAAGTCGGATTCCCTTCGCGGCCACTGCATCGCAACCGCTGCCGTAATGAAGGGACTTGCCGAAGAACTTGGCGAAGATGCCGTACTTTGGGAAACAATCGGAATTCTGCATGACATCGACTTTGAGGAAATAAACGAGGACATGACCCGTCACGGTGTGGCGGGCTACACAATAGTACAGGAAGCAGGGGTCGGGGACGAGATTGCTGACCCCATCAGACGCCATAACCACATGCTGTTTGGCGACACCTACACAACACCGGTTGAGATCTGTCTGCAGGTTGCCGACAGCGTCTCAGGCCTTGTAATCGCCTGTGCCTATGTCAAAGGCGGAAAAATCACCGAGGTCTCGCCAAAGACCGTCGCAAAAAAATACAAAACCTCATCGTTTGCCGCAGGATGCGATCGTACCCGCATTGCACTCGGAGACAACTTAGTCCCCCGTGACCGGATGTACGAAATTGCCATTCGCGAGATATGCGCAGTAAAGGATCATTTGGGGCTCGAGTAAGATCATGTCAGCCGCAGAACAGTCAGTCGTGCTGAAATCCCTTCAGCAGGCACACGGAAAAGTCCTGAACCTTCCCCGCTACCTCCTTCCGTCAGGAGGGGTTGCCCTTGGATATGCGATCAAAAATCCCCGCGATATGAAAGACGTTGCCGTAGTCAGGAGTTCGGGAATCGGTTTTGGAACCGATGATCCTCTTGTCCGTGTGCTCCTCACCGTGGTACGATTCGATGCCGACTGCCGGGCGGTGGGAACTCTCCGCTTCACGGAAGAGATTGCCGATGTCGTCAGGGAAACCATCCGGGACGTAGTCGAGTATGATCCGGCTCGTTTTCCTCCGGGAATCATCAGCATGGACTGGGGTATAGCCTCCTGCTGCCGAAACGGTGTTCCTCTGGCCATTATCAGTGCCGGACCAGATACTACCGAGCCGCTGATCCGTCTTCTTGGTACAAACCCTGACGAAGTGGCAAACAGAATGCTTATCATATCAGAACGACTTACATATACAGACATCTGAGGAATATCTCATGGGAATTAAGCCAAGCTATATCAAGTCAATGGGCGTCGCCCTTATGGAACAGCACGGAAAAAGCTTCAACAACAGCTTTGACGACAACAAGAAAGTTGTTTCCGAGATCACCACCATCGAAAGCAAGAGCATTCGCAACCGCGTTGCCGGCTTCATCACCCGCAAGGTCAATACCAACAACCGCCGCCGGTAAATCCCGGAACCTTCGGTCTCAAGGGACTGGAGGGTTTTGGGTAAATACATTTTTCATCGATTGGTGCGTGCTGTTTTCCTTTCGATAAGGGAAGATACATGTAGCAGGCACACCTTACGTATAAGTACTATGTTCGAAGGTGTGATACCCGCACTCATCACTCCGTTCCGCGACGATGCATCCCAGTCTCTCGACATTGAGGGTCTCCGGAACTGCATTGAGCATGTTATTCGCGGCGGAGTGCACGGTCTTCTTCCCTGCGGCTCTACCGGTGAGTCTGCTACTATGACGCATGCAGAGCACATTCGCGTCATTGAAGAAGCTGTTTCAGCAGCAAACAACCGGATTCCGGTAATTGCCGGAACCGGCTCCAATAATACCGAAGAGGCACTGCTGATGACCCGGGCCGCAAAGATTGCCGGCGCTGACGGCGCTCTCCTGATCAGTCCGTACTATAACAAACCGAACCGCAGCGGTCTTTTAAAGCACTACAAAAAAGTCGCGGATATCGGTCTTCCGGTAGTAGTATACAATATCCCGGGACGGACCGGTCAGAACCTGCCGCCTGATCTGATTATCGAGATGGCCAAGACCATCCCGAACATTGTAGCCGTCAAAGAAGCGAGCGGCAGCATCGATCAGATGATGGCGATCATTCACGGTCTCGAAGGTGTTGAACGTGAATTTCCGTTTGTGCTGACATCGGGTGACGACTCCCTGATGCTGCCGGTTCTCTCCATCGGCGGCAAGGGATGTATCTCTGTAACGGCAAACATCGAACCAAAGCGGATGGTTACGATGTATGACGCATTTGTAAAAGGCGATATGGGCAGCGCACGTAAAATGCACTATCAACTGATGGAACTTTCCAAATCCCTCTTTATGGACGTAAATCCGGTGCCGGTGAAACGTGCCGCAGAAATACGGGGGCTTATTGCATCAGGAAACGTCCGGCTGCCGCTGGACTCCCTTTCCTTGGAAATGACAAATACATTACGGGACGTGTTATCACACTATGACTAAAGTTATGATTTGCGGAGCGATGGGACGTATGGGTACGACCATCGCAGGTATGGTTGTGGAAAATCCAGAGCTGGAACTGATTGGCGGGGTAGATATCCGCCCGGGAACCATCCTCGGTAAGCCCGTAGTCGAGTCGGCAAACCTTGCAGCATTTATCGATGAACACAAACCAGACGTCATGATTGACTTCACCGTTGCCGCAGCAACAATGGTGAACGCCAAAATCGCGGCATCAAAAGGTGTCGCTCTGGTAATTGGAACAACCGGCTTTACTCCTGAAGAGGATGCCGAACTCCTGCACGCAATCAGAAATGTGCCGGTAGTAAAGACGACAAACTTCAGTGTCGGTGTCAACATCTTCTGGGAGCTTGTCCGCGAAGCGGCAAAACGTCTCGGCGACTATGACATTGAAGTCATTGAAGCTCATCACCGCCACAAGAAGGATGCCCCGAGCGGCACGGCAAAAACGATTCTTAAGGTGATCGAAGAGGAAGTCGGCAAGCGCGATGAACTCTACGGCCGTTGCGGCATGACGGAGAGGAAGAACGAGATCGGTGTTCACGTGATTCGCGGCGGAGACGTTGTAGGAGATCACACCGTCCAGTTCCACCAGAATTATGAGACTATCGAACTGACGCACCGGGCATATGACCGTGCGGTATTTGCCCGCGGTGCGGTTCGTGCCGCAGCATGGGTGCTGGGCAATGCCCCCGGTATCTACACGATGAAAGAAGTTCTCGGATTATAAGCCGTGTGTTCTCCGGTCGAAACCTATTTTTGGTCTCGACCGAAATAAAGTAAGAAGTATCTGAGGTATGTAAAATGGTAGCAGTAGTTAATAAAGACAAGTGTACCGGTTGTGGAACCTATGTTGATATCTGCCCGGCAGCAGCAATTGCACTGGAAAATGAGATCGCCGTTGTTGACGCAAGCGCATGTGTCGACTGCGAGACCTGTGTTGATGAGTGCCCCGAAAGCGCCATCCACATGGAATAACTCTGTAAATTCGTTTCCTTTTCTTTTTTTTAAATCTGATCCGACTTTTTTGCATTCGGCATACCAAGACTTTTTGTCTATCCCGCCAAACTATACGTATGTTACCGCAGAGAAACGAGTATTCCAATGAGATAGACTATCTCTATCACAAGTCGCTTATTCTCGAAAATCCATCCGAGATGGACCCGGTGTTATATTTTTATTTTATTGATACGATTGCCCACCTTGACTATACCTTAAGCGCTCTCGCCTACAATATCGACTCGATACGCTGCGCAATGACTGCAGAGTACCTCCGGCACCGTGTGGATCTGGCAAAAGAAGGGGACAATGGGCTTTTCCCTGATTTTATGATCTGGCTTCGTGACACGAATCAGGAGATGTTTGAGAACACACCGATTCTCTGGCAGTTGGTGTATGATCCGGATGAACCAACGCGATATGCGGGATTCCGTGTTGTACTGGACCCTGCGTCCCGGACACCGCTGCCGCCGCAGTTCTTCCATGATATGGCAGACGATCTGTTTGCCCAGCCGCTTCTCCGCAGTCTGTATCCGACCGGCGGACTTGGAAAACTTTTCGCCGCGTTTAAAGAAAAACACTGTGCGAGGTAAGCGATGGATGTCGTACGCATATGCTCGGAACTGGTAAAGATCAAAAGTGAAAATCCTCCCGGAGACACCCGGGAAGCAGCAGAGTACATCGCGCTGCTTCTTGACTCTCTGGGTATCCGCTCTGATATCACTGAAGGGACACCGGGTCACTGTAACGTTATTTCAAGAGAACAGAATCGAGCACTGATGCTGTCCGGTCACATCGATGTGGTTCCGGCAATGGAGGAAGGATGGGATATTCCTCCTTATGCCGGCGTCATCGACGATACGTATGTACACGGCCGCGGCAGTACAGACATGAAAGGCGGCTGTGCTGCTGTTCTTACAGCGGTTGAACGTGCGGTCAATGAGTTTGGCGGCATGCCGGTTTCGCTGGCATTCGTATGCGATGAGGAAGGGGGCGGAAGATCCGGGACCCGGTATCTGATCGAAAAACAGCTGATTCATTCTTGCGACGTGCTGATTGCAGAACCTACCCCTGCGTTTGCCCCCTCAGTCGGACAGAAAGGCATCTGCCGGTTCGAGGTGGGGTTTACCGGAACGCCCGGTCACTCTTCCCTCTTCCCTGTTGTCGGAGACAGTGCGATTATGCAGGCAGTTTCGTTCATCGGGTGGATGGACGAACTGCACAAACGTGTGTATCCGCAGTCCGAAGAGCTTGAGCAGCTGATTCAGCACTCAATCTCCATCAGTGACGCACAGGAGGGACAGGACCTCGCACCGATCTTTCGTCAGATCATGTATAATCCCGGTCTGATCTCCGGCGGAGAACGGGTCAACATCGTCGCACAGAAATGTCTTCTCACCATGGACATGCGACTGCCGTGGGGATGCGACTGTGAGACGGTCCTTGGAGAAATCTGCGATCAGGTACCGGTGTCGGCGAAGGTAACACCGATTACAAAGGTGAACGCCTCACTGACCGATCCCGAGTCATTTCTGGTACAAAGTACGTGCGATGCTATCAGCAGTGTGTATAATGTTTCGTCTAAACCTATGGTCCAGTGGGCTGCATCAGATGCCCGGGCACTGCGCAAAGCCGGGTTTAAAGCAATTGAGTACGGACCCGGTGAACTGTGCGGCCTGCACGGGTTAAACGAACGGGTGAGAATAGATCAGCTGCGCTCTGTTGAAGACATTTATTTCCGACTGATTGACACCTACCGCGAACGCTACGGATATTAGATATTAGATTCACCCTGTCTTTTTTTGTCGGTGATTTACGCGGGATGATTCCGGCGAAACAGCGAATAGACCAAAACAACTTCCTAAGTAAGGAAGATTAGGTCTTACAAGAAGAAATACGCAACACGAAAATACGATCGTTCAATCCGAACACAACAGATACAACGCAAAAAATAGTTTGATTGGTTTCTCGTGGGAATGGAATCTATTTGTATCTCCGGTCTTTTCCCGGATCAAATCCAAAGCCATTACCAAAAGGAAACAATCCTCCTATTCTGCAGGCATTTCTTTCAGGGGAGCTGCTATGCCCAGCGTGGTACACCTTTCTGACAGTTTTTAGCAAAAACTACAACTGTCAGAATCATCGCCAGAATCCACCTACGCCAACAGAACTCCCCAGCTCTGACGTATAGGCTCTTTTTGACACTGGTCCCGTTTCCACAGGCTAGTACCAGGGTAGTTACCCTGTTTATATTGTAGGGCACTGTCCTATATAAATATTTTAGATGTGTCAAAAAATAGGTGTGATTTGAAAAAAAAGCAGCGATGGGGATTTTCACTCATCGATGATCTTTTGGAAAATACTGCCGTCTCGTGCGATCCAGAGCTCAGCCGTTGCCGCTGCCGCCTCAATCAGGCCGGCAAGATCCAGCTTATCCTCCTGCTCCTCGATCAGTGCCACGTCCGAGCGCGTAGCCGGCTTTTTCGGAACCGCCCGGCAGCCGGTGTCTCCCGGGCACTCGTGAAACGTTCCGATCTTTCTGGCAATTGCAACCGTATCCTCTTTATCATAGGTGAGAATGGGCCGCAGGATCGGGGTGGTGACCGAGGCAGTAATCACCCCCATATTCTGAATCGTCTGGGATGCAACCTGCCCGAGATTTTCTCCCGAAGCCAGCGCATCATACTTTCCCCGGAGTGCGAGACGATCTGCAACCCGCATCATAAATCGCTTACAGTAGATGCAGGTATAATGGGTATCACACGATACCGCCGCCGCATCAAAGAACGGCTCCATATTCACTACCCACACCTGCAGATTTCTGCCCGGGGACCAGGTCGAAAGAATTCTCGCATTGTCCAAAGCCAGACTCTTCGTTGCAGGACCGGCCCATTTTCCCCCGTCCATGAACACACCCGAGACGACCACACCACGGCGCATCAGAAGCCATGCCGCAACCGGCGAATCAATACCTGCCGAAAGCAGAATCATCGCGCGTCCGGCGGTCCCAAGCGGGAGTCCTCCCTGACCCGGGATACGATCATCATAGACGATTCCCCCGTACTCGCGTGCCTCTACAAAGATCTCATACTCGGGATTATCAAGGTCCACTACAAAATCAGGAACCTTCTCCCAGATCGCATCCGCCACAAACCGTGCCAGCTCCTGACTCGTGATTCCCTTCACCTGCTGCCGCCGTGCCCGTACCGCAAACCGCATTCCGGCTTTGAGTTTTCTTTCTGCGAGTTGTACTGCTGCTGCCGCCATTTCCTCAGGACTGTTGCCGCAGGTTGTACAGATGCTCACGTCAACGATTCCGAAAATCCGTGCGACCTCCACGGCTATCTTCTCGGCATCCCCGTAGATGAGAATCCTTCCGCGATACTCCTCGGTCTGATACACAAGACCTTTTGCCTCAAGCGCCGTACGGATGTTTCGCATCAGTGCGGTCATGAACTGCTTTTTTACCGGCTCGCTCTTTAGCCAGAGCTCGCCGATTCTTACCATTACTGCTGTGTTTATCTCCATCGAGTTACACCACCCGAAATATAGCCCGCGACTTTTACGCGGAAGAAACCAAATTGTTCAAGCTCTGCTACAAGGCTTGATGCACGCTGCATCTCCTCTGCCAAAACCTCTACGACCGCCTCATCGCCGATCAACCGCACGCGAAGAACTCTCACAACTCCCCGCTCCCGAAGAAATGTCTCCGCTGCCGCAACACGGCTGAGTTTTTCCTCGGTGAGTGGTGATCCGAACGGAATCCGCGTCGCAAGACATGATGAAGGCGGGATTACCGGGACACCTAACTGCTTTGCAAGACGTAATATTTCTGACTTACCGACTCCTGCTTCGGCAAACGGACTGCGTATGCCCAGTTCCTTCAGGGCGACGTATCCCGGTCGTTCATCAGGAATGTCATCTGCGTGGGTCCCGTCACAGACATGGTATCCGTACACTCCGGCAAGTTCGGTGAGGGAACCCATGATTTTTTTCTTACACAAATAACAGCGGTCAACCGGATTTGCGGCAATCGCCTGATCCGTCAGAATTCTGATATGAACCGGATACCACACAACCCCGAGCTTCTTACAAAACTCCTCCGCACGTTCCGTTTCTCCCGGAACCGCAAACTCCGAGACAACCGTTGCCGCCGCCGCCGGAATATTCAGGGCTTTTGCTGCG
>CAZABQ010000010.1:0-28772 GCA_964483485.1 uncultured Methanomicrobiales archaeon | reverse complement strand
AACTATGAAGAAACACATTTTGTTAGCGGTAGCTGTCGTGCTACTCTGTGTGCTGATGGCGGGAGCTGTCAGTGCGGAAGAAAGTACAACTACCGTTGAGACTTTTGATGCTCTAAAAACTGCACTTACAACAGGAGGTACAGTTGTTCTGGCACAAGATATATCTGGAGAGTATACCGACGACTCTGACAGAGTCTATATCGAGAAAGTTGCGACCACACTCGATCTGAATGGAAAAACTCTGACTGTAACCAGATCGAGCGGATCGGGAAACAAAGGATTCATTAAAATCAATGGTACCCAGAGCGACCTTGGTTCTCTCACGGTGACAGATAGTACAGGTAAAGGCAGTATTGTTCTCAACAAAGGTTCAAGCGAGGAGGCAACACTGTTCTTTGTCAGCAACTACGGAAAGATCATCATCGACAACAAAGATATCACACTGACTGCACCGCAATCAGTCATTGGAGGAAACGGAGACGGAACTCACACGCCCCCGACCATTGAAATCAAGGGCGGCACGCTCACCAGTACTGACGGAGCGGCAATTTTCCTTTCTGCAAAAGACACTCAGATGACCATGACGGGCGGAACCATTACCGGAAAGAGCGGCCTTGAAATTGTTTCAGGAACCTACACCATTTCCGGCGGAACAATCACCGGTAAAGGTAACTACGCAGAAGATGTTCCAGTACCTTCGAGTGGATCTCTGGAAGACGGTTCCGGAATTGTTCTGCGGACGACGGACAGTTATAGTGGAAACATCGCCCTGACCATCTCAGATGATGCAAAGATCGCCAGCGAGAAGGGAGTTGCGATTCGCAGTTTTATCCGCACAGAGGATCTGAAAAATAAAGACACGTCTGCAAAAACAGCGTCGGTAACTATTTCCGGCGGTATCATCGAGGGAAAAATTGCGTCGTTTAGATGTGATCATTACACCAGTGACACAAAAGAGTTAGCGAATCCATTTACCACTATCACCGGCGGAACCTTCGTCGTCCACACTTTCGATGATCTGAAGACATGTCTTCAAGCAGGCGTGAGTGTGAAGCTCGCAGAAGACATTACTGGCACTTACACCGACGACTCTGACAGAGTCTACATTGAGAAAGTTGCGACCACACTCGATCTGAATGGAAAAGCTCTGACTGTAACCAGATCAACCGGAACAGGAAACAAAGGATTCATTAAAATCAATGGTACCCAGAGCGACCTTGGTTCTCTCACGGTGACAGATAGTACAGGTAAAGGCAGTATTGTTCTCAACAAAGGTTCAAGCGAGGAGGCAACACTGTTCTTTGTCAGCAACTACGGAAAGATCATCATCGACAACAAAGATATCACACTGACTGCACCGCAATCAGTCATTGGAGGAAACGGAGACGGAACTCACACGCCCCCGACCATTGAAATCAAGGGCGGCACGCTCACCAGTACTGACGGAGCGGCAATTTTCCTTTCTGCAAAAGACACTCAGATGACCATGACGGGCGGAACCATTACCGGAAAGAGCGGCCTTGAAATTGTTTCAGGAACCTACACCATTTCCGGCGGAACAATCACCGGTAAAGGTAACTACGCAGAAGATGTTCCAGTACCTTCGAGTGGATCTCTGGAAGACGGTTCCGGAATTGTTCTGCGGACGACGGACAGTTATAAGGGGAACATCGCCCTGACCATCTCAGATGATGCAAAAATCACCAGCGAGAAAGGAGTTGCGATTCGCAACTATGTTCGTGACGGCGATCTGAGTTCCAAAACATTCTCGGTAGAGATCAAAGACTCTGCAAAGATTGAGGGGAAAGAGGCAGCCATTGCCAACCAGAAATACACTGGAGAAACTCCGGTATTTACAAAATCCGCATTTACACTCAACGGCGGAAATTATCTTGCACCTTCCTACGACAAACTTCTGGTGGGTGAACCAAAAGTTCAGTATGCTGCTAACCACGCCATGAGTGACACGCCGGTCAAAGAAGGATACTACGCGCCTGTAGAGATCAAAAAGCAGGAACCATCAGCATCAACCGCTGATGAGGGTAAAACAGTCACCACCGAATCAGGAGCGACAACCACAGTAGAGGGCACCACCGCCACTATCACCACAACCGGTGATGCAAAAGTAAATCTGACACTTACCTACCCGGAAGGGGCAGCGGTGAGCTCGAGTGGTAGCGAAGTAACCTCAGATAAAACTCTGGAAAAAGTTACTGCTGAATACAAACCCATTGACGTACCGGCAACCGCCGGAACTGCCAACGCAAAGGTTCTCCTCATCGTTACAGCAGATGGGTCAGACCTCCTTACCTCAGACAATCTTCCAACCATCTCCACGGAGATCAACGAAGATGCAAAAACCAAACTTCAGGGAACAGCCACGCTGATCTCCATGGTCACCGTGGACATCACCAAGATCAAACAGAAAAATCCCGTACTTACCCTGACATTCAAAGTACCCATGTCATGGTTCGTCGGAAAAGATCTCAACGCGGTACGTGCCTACCACTTCGATGGTACGAATATTCAGGACAAAGGAACACCACAGAGAACTGATGATGGTACCGACTACATATTCACCATAACTACCTCCGAAGCATCACCGTGGGGACTTGGATTGAGATCAAGTAGTCCCGTCGTCCCACCAGTCTCCTCCTCTTCCGGTGACGGCAACATGAACAACGCTTACCGTGTCCTCTTCGAGACCGCCGGCGGCAGCTTCGTACAGCCGGCAACCGGTCTCTCCTCCGGCGACCGCATCGCAAAACCCGCCGACCCGGAACGCGACGGCTACAGCTTCGCCGGATGGTACAAGGATAGCGCCTGCACCATCGCATGGATCTTCAGCGAAGACGCCGTACCCGGAGACATCTCCCTCTATGCAAAGTGGGTCCCTGCCGGATCTTCCGTATCCTCAGTGACCGAAACAGCGAAGCCGACCGAGAAGGCAACCTCCGGCTCAACGGCAAAACCGACCGGCTCGCAGACCGCCTCGGTAACGCAGGAACGGGCGGCAACCTCTGCGACCACTGCGCCCGCAGGTGTATCGCCAACCATGACACAGGCACCCGCACCAGTGTTCGGCATGCTTGCCGGACTCCTTGCGGCTGGTGTAATGATCAGAAGAAGAGAGTAACCACTCTCTTTTTTTGGTGAGGGACAACCCCTTGGAACCACGCAACCACAAACCGAGTACACAAAAAGCCAGACCGGCGGCAAAAGACATTCTGCGGCAAAGATGATGAACACACGGGATATTTTCGTAAAAGCATAAATTCCATCCCAATCACACAACATTACAACTGATTCATCACAACACACACATCCGCAGGATGTCTGCCGAAACCGGTACAGACGCTCCATCCCAAAAACAGACCTCGCATCCTCCGCCACTTTTCAAAAAATTACCCGGAACAGAATCACTCAATCTCCAGACTCACATCAGCATACTTCACCGAGTGCGTAAGAGATCCCATACTGATAACATCCACATCAACCCCCGCCCACAGAGGAACAGTCTCCGCCGTAATCCCGCCCGACACCTCAAGCACCAGCCCGCTCCGCAGACCGCGTGCCGCAAGGGCCGCAACCGACTCACTCACTGCCAAAGGAGTCATATTATCAAACATAATACCATCAGCCCCCGCCTCCGCCGCCGCAATCGCATCAGCTAGACTTTCCACCTCGCACTCCACCTTGTGGTACGCCGAGTACGCCTTCGCACGCCGGACAGCCTCCGCTACCGGCACAAGAGCACGATGCGTATCCTTAATCAGAAACGCATCCGACAAACTATCACGGTGCGACTCGCCGCCGCCGAGACGAACAGCCTTCTTATCAAAGTAGCGAAGACCCGGAGCAGTCTTTCTGGTTCCCGCAACCTTCACATGAAGATTCACCTGCGCCGCAAGCTCCTGCGCCGCCGCAGTCGCCGTCGCAATCCCGCTCATCCTCCCCAGAAGATTCAGGCATGTCCGCTCAAGCGACAGAATCGCACGCACCGAACCCGCAAGCGACAGAATTTTTGTTCCGGCGAGAACCGTTTCGCCGTCCTCAGCCTCAACCATCACCCCGACACCAAAATGTTCAAAGAGCCACACACACTCCTCAACACCTGCAAGCGTCATACCCTGCCGTGCCTCAATACGGGCCGCAGCAACCCTGTCCTCAACAAGAGCAAGCGTGGTAATATCTCCGAAGGGAACATCCTCGGCAAAAAAAGAGAGAAGCTGATCGGTCGGCAGCATCACTTCGAGACCTCAATCATCCGCTCAATCGCCGTCCGCGCCTTTGCAGCGATATGATCCGCGACCTGAACCGGATACACCCCGTCGCGAAGCGTAACATACAGATCAGAAAGCTCGATCAGTTTCATATTCGGGCAGACAGCCGTGTTCATCACATGGAAGATCGTATCAGGATACCGCTTTTGCAGCGGGTGCGCAATACCCTCCTCAGTGAAAATCACCCACTCCTTTTTCGTACCGCAGTTGCGGATCATATAACCCGTAGAACCAATCATATCGCATGCCTGCTGAACCTCGGCACTGCACTCAGGATGGCAGATGATCGTCGCGTCTGGATACTCGCGACGGGCGATATCGACGTCACGCACCGTAAAGTTGTGATGCGTCGGACATCCGCCGTCGGCCGGAACCGGAATGATCTCCTTCTCCGGCAGCTGACGCTGCACCCATCCGGCAAGATTTGCATCAGGTCCGAAGAGAATCGTCTTCTCCGGCAGCGATGCGGCGACCGCCGCAGCGTTTGCCGAGGTACAGGTGATATCGCATTCGGCCTTCGTTGCAGCGTTCGAGTTCACATACACCACAAACGGCGCGCCAGAATGCGCAGCCTTTGCCTGCCGCACAGTCTCCGGCGTCAGCTGATCCGCAAGCGGGCATCCCGCATCAGGGCGGGGAATCAGAACAGTCTTTTCCGGCGAGAGAATCTTTGCAGTCTCCGCCATAAAGTAGACACCGCAGAGAACAAGCGTTGACTCCTTGGCTTCTTTAGCAAGCCGTGCAAGCTCCAGAGAATCTCCCGTGATGTCAGCGGCGTCCTGAATCTCCGGCGGCTGATAATTGTGAGCAAGAATCACCGCGTTCTTTTCCGCGGCAAGTTTTTTGATCTGCTGAGTGTAGTTCATGCACCTATCACCAGAGGATTATCAAGATTTTTCAGCAGCGTAAGAATCGACAGCGCCGCAAGGTAGCTCGTCGCCGGATTATCCGGCGAAGGAAGGTTTCTGATTCTGATGTATGCCTCACCGAACTCTCCCTCGAAGAATATCTCGTGCATATTGCGGTCTTCGCTTGGATCCATCCACAGCTCCACGTCAACATCGCGGCCGCAGGCTATCGACAGCGACTCGGCAACGTTGGTGTTCTTCGGATACTGGCGGACACAGTCGTGGGCTTTACCGGCGAACAGCTGGGTACGCTCGGTCGCTTCACGGGCAAGGGACTTCGGATTTTTGGTTGTGCGGAGCACAAACTTGTCGATGCGGCTGATCTGACCGATACGGATGTTGTCAAGTCCCATAACCGCGCCGGACGGGATATGGATCTTGCGTTTCAGCGTCCGTGCGGTCTCGATAAGCCGGAACCGGAACTCTTTGTCTGCGAGTGCCCCAACACTCATGATGACAATATCTTTTCCGGCTTCCAGTACTTCCTGCGCATGTTCGGTGGCAGCAAGTACAGAGGCTGCCTCGACAATGATATCGGTTGGTTCGGCAAGGAAGGCGGCAAAGTCTGAGAACGGTTTTGCATCGAACTCTTTGGCAAATGCCTGTGCCCGCGCCGGAACTACATCATACACAGCGGTTATTTTGAAGTTTTCCTGACCTGCAGCGATGACGCGGCCGATATTTCCGCATCCAAGCAGACCGACGGTGATCATATTACTAAATATCAGAGTTTACGTAGTTAAGGGTTATGCAGATGTGGGTGTCCGATACTTTGATCACACTTGATTTAATTGAGAACAACGGATGATACCATACACATGTCAACGAAGCAGACGGCTGTTCTCCTGATTTTGTTACTCGCTACATTTGCCGCCGTCGTGCTTTTTGTTCCGGCAGACATGCCGCAGTTGCCGGAGAAAACAACCATACCTGTGCCGGCTGAGGACCCGCAGCAGAAGATTGACGCCGGAACCGTGATAAAATCTTACGGGACAACATGGGAGGAGATATGGGAGCGGGAAGGGAAGGACTATGATTACGGGAGAGTATGGAGCTGGTACGACAACAACACCAAGTATCAGGGAGAGTTCTGGGAGAGTGTAATAAATTATTACGGAGACTCCGCGAAAAGTCCGGTAAACCAAATTGAGTACGGCTGGACGATTACAGTCTGGACTGAACCCCTCCTTCCTGAAGAGATGGACCGGATTTACGTATGGCTGAACGAGTCAATGGCAGAAGAAGGATTGTGGGGAATTCCTGTACAGTTCAAGTACGGAGGAAACTTCACCGCGAATTCCGGGAACTACACGGTATATATCAACGGGCATCTCACGTCAGGCATCACGCTCACCGCAGAAAAGAATTCCCTCGTCCGCGAACCGCCGCAGGCGAATCACTTCCGATCCGTTCTCCTGATTCTTCTGACTGCGGCGGTTGCGACAGTGGGATTTTCCCGGATTCTTGATCTTCCGGGTGATCCCGAGTCACGACCCCGGAAAATTGAAGGATTCATTACCGGGCATCCGGGATGTTCACAGAAAGAGATTATGGATGCTACCGGTTACTCGCGGGGTTCTGTTCTTTACAATCTCAGAAGACTTGAGCAAAAAAAGATTGTGCAGTCAGCGTCCTATTATGGAAGTGTGCGGTACTTCCTCCAGGGCACCGGCGGGTCGGCAATGGAGATGACCATCAAAACGATCATGGCCCGGGAGAAACCGGCTCAGCTGCTCCGAATGATTGCCGAATCGCCCGGGTGCGGGAGCGGGGAACTGGCGTCGCGAATGGGAGTCTGTAAGACGACCCTTGTCTGGCATCTTGACCGGCTGCGGGAATCGGGAGTAATCGTCAAAAAAGAAGACGGATACCTGTTGTCTTCCGAAGCCGAAGATATCTGGGAACAGCTGAACCCGCGGCCGGATCACTGACCCTCTTCAGGCTGGTACTCAAGAATGTCGCCCGGCTGGCAGTTGAGTGCCTTACAGATTGCTTCCAGCGTGGAGAACCGGATCGCACTAACCTTGCCGGTCTTGATTTTGGAAAGATTGACGTTGGTCACGCCGACTTTTTCCGAAAGTTCATTTAAGGACATCTTCCGGTCGGCCATGACGCGATCAAGTCTTAGTATGATGGACATAGTATCTCAGAGTGTTTCGTCCGCCTGCTGCTGCAAAAGTGTTCCATACTCAAATACGTGAGCAATTCCATAGACAAGAGCTGCGGCAAGAAGCATCTCGATACTGAAGTATGTACTATTCAAAGGGATATGAATTATGATGCTGCCGACATATTCGATCAGAGAAGGAACGAAGGCAAGCAGTCCCATAAAGACTGCGACTATCTTCAGCTGGTGCCCGTTGGATCGGGTAAAAGGCAGTCCGGTTCTGCGAATCTCCGTAAAGATCTTTGCCGCAGGCCAGATCATGCCGGCAAGAAGCACGAGGGAGGCAATCGCCGAGGCAAGGAACACAAGAGATGCCTGCATGAACGCGGCTGCCGGCTCAACGCCGGCAGGGACAACGATGCCGGGACCAAAGGTACTCATGAGATTCTCTTCCACGACCCATTGGGAAAAACCGGCCGGACCTTCCATTCCATAGATGAGCGGAGTTACGGCTACGATGACAATGAGCAGCAGAACGGTAAGGACAATCAGGATTTTTCCGATCTTCAAGGCAATATCAGCAATCTTTGCACTGTTTTGTATGTTGGTTTGAATTTCAGTTTCATTCATAGGATATAACGCTCCCGGGAAAACGATCTTTCGTACGGCGGACTCCCGGAACTCCTCACTGACACATATGTCATACAGCATTAATAAATTATCGTTTGTCGATAAATTTTCTATGGGGGACGGAAAAGGTTTGGGAGGGAATAGTTCATCTGACAGGGAGGTACAATATACCATCAGTGAAATGACCGAGAACCTGCATGTCGCCGCCGTCGATCTCGGCGCAACAAATATCCGCACCGGCTTAATTCGTAAAGACGGCACTGTTGTCTCATTTTCTGCCGAGGCAGTACCCAAAAACTCCTGCGATAACGGAAGTGCTGTGACGGAAAAAATTGCTGCCATGATCTCGTCCATGGTAAAAGAGACCGGCATCAGTCCTGACGCAATCGGCATCAGTACGGCAGGACCCGTAGACCAGAAAGCAGGATCGGTTGTCGGGTCGCCGAATATGAACTGTTCAGAGATTCTTCTCCGCGAACCGCTCTCAGATCTCTTCGGAGTGACGGCAGTCATGCTCTCGGACTGCAAGGCAGGCGTGCTCGGCGAGTATTTTTACGGCGGTGCCGCATCAGCGCATACGGTTGTCTATCTCACCATCTCGACGGGGATCGGCTGCGGCGTCATCTCGAACGGAGCGCTGCTCTCAGGTACTGACGGAAACGCCGGGGAAATCGGACATATTTTTGTGGATACCAACTACAACGTCCCGTGCGGCTGCGGCGGCTCCGGTCACTGGGAAGGATACTCAAGCGGAACGGGAATTCCCAAGTTCTTTCGCGCATGGTATGCGAAAAAATGTAATGACCACTGCCCGGCAAACGGCAGACTGACAGCAGGGCAGATACTCCAGTCGGCAAATCTCGGCAGTCCCCTGTTCCTTGAATTCGCTGAAGAGCTGGCAGTAGTGAACGGACGGGGACTCTCGGCAGTGATTGCGGCATACAATCCGGATCGGATTATCCTTGACGGCCCGATTGTCAGAAACTATCCGTCACTTGTTGCGGGAAAGATGACGGCGCATACTGAACGGTATCTGCGGATGCCGGAAATTCGGTTAACACAGCTTGACGGGCGGGCACCGCTTATTGGTGCAGCTGCGGCGGCGTTTCGGATCGGAGTCTTGTAACTTAGTTCTGCAGAGAATTGAGTAGGGTGTACCTTGTAAAAAGGTCTGACAAAATACCGTGATCTCTGAGAATTGTTGGAACTGCGGCTAAATTTGTTTATCGGCAGAGATCACTCGCCATTCATCGTGATTCCGCGAAGGAGGAATGAGTAAATCTACAAAACCACGGTTGGAGGTATGTTTATTATAAGTTATACTGAATATACTATCATAGGAGGATTTCGACTCACTGAAAAATATCCGATTATCGTGGAGTTTGCCTTGCATTTCGATAGATCATGACTTTGTTGCTGAATACAGCCTATCGTATGTATTGGTACACATCAGAAGCTGTTGTTATCCGGCAATTGAACTCCAAAAGTCAGGATCTCTCATCCCTGACTGCTACGGCAGAAAAAAACATGTGTGTTAAACCAAGGAGAATCCCAAGATGGCAAGCTACAAACAGCCCTGCATTCACTGCGGCACCCTGATTGACCGGGACGTGCGGTTCTGCCCGTCCTGCGGCAGCCAGAGTCCATTCGGATATCAGTGCCCCTCCTGCCTGCTGCAAATCGTTAAAGGCCAGGCACGGTGTTCCGGCTGCGGCAGACCACTTTACGTGGCCTGCCCGCACTGCGGGGAACAGACATTCGTGCAGGAGAAATGCGAGCACTGCGGCGAAAGCCTAATGGTGCCGTGCGAAAACAAACGCTGCGGAGTCCTGCAGTTCTTTGAGAATACCAAATGTACCGCCTGCGGAAAAAAGATCAAACCACAACTTGGCAAAAAATGAGGTTGAGACTATATGCTGAAATCATTTACCCGAAACTATGAAGACAACTCCACCGATGCCGGATTCCAATTTACGTTTTACTGCGACACCTGCGGTGACGGATACAAAAGTTCCTTCATCGAGAGCGAGACCTACAAGAAGAAAAGCGGTCTGAAAGGACTTTCTCAGGGCATTAACATTGTCGGCAGTCTGTTCGGAGGCATTGCCGGAAACGTCGGCAATGTTGCACAACAGGGAGGGAGCATCCTCTCCGAACGGTTCGAGGGCAAAAGTCCCGAGTGGCAGAAGGAGCATGAGCGTGCATTCGAGATGGCGCAGAACGAGTCAAGGCAGCACTTCCACCGCTGTCCCTCCTGCAACAAGTACGTCTGCGATGCCTGCTGGAATGAGAACGATGGACTCTGTACTGAGTGTGCACCTCGTCAGGAGATTTATGTGGCAAAGGCCCGTGCGGATGCAATGAAGCGTAACATCGATGAGGCGGGAGAGACGGCAACGGTCTGGAAGGGAGCACTTGAGAGCAAGACCACCATCTGTCCGGTCTGCGGTAAACCGGCCGGAACCGGAAAGTTCTGCAACAACTGCGGAGCGTCAATGGAACTAAAGGTCTGCCAAAAATGCGGAGCAAAGAATGCCCTGACGGTACGGTTCTGTAACAACTGCGGGGCAAATCTTGCCGCAGCCGCGCCGCAGCCGGGGAAGTGTTCCTCCTGCGGAGCGGAAAATCCTCCGGGCACGAAGTTCTGCGGTGAGTGCGGAACGAAACTCTGAGATGAAGAAGACGTTGCGCCGGACAAAAATATTTTTCAAAGGAGGACTCCAGGTACATCGCAGAACTCCTCTGAAAAAAATTCTGAAAATTTTTCTGCGGAAAAAAATATTTTCAAAAAAAAATTATGCAGCGTCTTTTTCAAGACCGCTCGAAATTCTTTTCTCCATCACATGCGGGAACGCAATGCCGACCAGAATCACCAGCACGCCGACCCACTGAAGACCCGACACTGCCTCGACCAGAATGAGTGCAGCCGCAAGAACCTCAACCGGCAACTCAGCCGCATTTAAGATCGTCGCCATACCCGTACTGATCCGCGGCGCACCAATCGCAAGGAGCAGAATCGGCAGCGCAACACCGAACAGACCAAGAGCCACACCGTAAATCAGCGAGTCGCCCGCAAAGATGCCGGCAGGAATCGATGCAGGGCTGTCGATACAGGCGATCAGACCGCACACGAAGATAAAACCCGCAAGAGCAATCAGGAAACTCCGGTTCATTGGCGTCATCGACGGCTCAACCCGTCCGCTCAGGAACACAAACAGCGCATAGAAGAACGCCGCAAACAGACCGAGCACTACACCGACCGGATTGATCTCCATACCAAAACCGGTTGTTCCCCCGGCAAGAATCGTACCGACAAAGATGATCGCAACCGCAATCAGCTGATTACGTGACGGCATCTTTTTGTTTGCTACCGCCTCAATGACCACACCCATCCACGAGAACTGGAACAGCAGAATCACTGCAACGGAAACCGGCAGATAACTCACCGAATAGAAGTAGCAGACGGTCACCAGACACATCACAATACCTGTGAAGAATAAAATCACGCCGCGTTTCCACGCAGGCATCGTACTCTTTACCGGCTTATCCTTTCTCGGGAACAGAAAATGAACAACAATCACTAATACAAACAGGATAACCAGACCGTAGAAGAATTTGCCGATCAAAATAACAGGAATGCCCACACCATTCCCGAGAGCTATTTTCACAATCGTCGATAAAATACCGTAACAGCAGGCTGCGAGCAGCACGAGAAGTGAGCACAGCACAACCGATCCGGACAGCTTTTTCATATCCATACCAATCTGAAGGTATAGTGGGCGAAGAACCGTATAATAACTATGCATTTATTTTTGATAACACAAAATAATTTGACAATCGCGCAACTAAATATGTGAAAAACTACTTGAGGAGAAGAAAAGATCTATTGAGTACTATGGACTTCGCGGAAATTGAAACGATAACACAGGGAACGCTTGCCGTCATGAATCCGGTTTCCGAAGAAAAACTCCTGAGGGCCGGAAAGCTCGCGGGATTATCTCCGGGAAAACGGGTACTTGATATCGGATGCGGTAACGGAACAACACTCGCCCTCTGGCACAAAGCATTCGGCATTACCGGAACCGGCATCGAACTGAGAGCAAGCTCGGCGGCTCTTGCCAGAAACGCCCTTGCCGGAACATCCATTGACATACGCTGTGTCGATGCCGCAACGCTCGTCCCAAAAGAACCTTACAACACCGTCGCAGCTCTTGGCACCTCCTTCATCTTCGGAGGCGCAGAAAAGGCCCTCGCACATCTCGCTGAACATGCCGACGAAAACGGCAGCACTGTTGTAATTGGCGACCGGTTCTGGCGGACCGACAGAGTACCGGCCGAGTTCGCCCGCGAATGGACGGAAGTTCCGACAGCCTACGAACTTACCGCAACTGCCCGGGAACTCGGCTTCACCCTGACCGGACTTATCACCGCAACAGACAACGAGTGGGACACCTATGAATCGGCAATCTGGCAGAATGCCCTTCAGTACATCGACGCCCGGCAAAATGATCCGGCAAGCGAAGAAATCGCCCTGTACCTCGAACAGATTCAGGACGAGTATCTCGTCTACGGACGCGAGTACATGGGATGGGGACTCTTCATCCTGCGGCAGTAAACCAGAACTTCAGTGTTCGGGCGAGCCATAATCATAGCTCAGAATCTCATTCCATTTCAACGACTGCCAGGACCCGTCGCGAATAACCATCAGATCATACGCAGGCTGCACGTCCCCGTGCTCATCAAAGACCCGGGGGCCGACAATACCAACGTAGCGGATATTGTCAAGGGCCTGCTTAATTCCCTCATACGTATATCCGCCGTCCTGAATACAGACCGCAAGAAGCATCACCGCATCGTACCCGTACGAAATCGGGAACGTCAGTGACGTTGTTTCATTATAGCGTTCCGTGTATCTCTTCGCAAAGGATGGAGTGGTCAGTCTGTTCGCCTGGGTAAACCCGACCATTCCCTCCGCATATGCACCGATTTCTTTGGGGACATCGTGCGAGGTCATGGTATCCGAACCAAACCAGATAGGATCAAGACCCGTAGCTTTGGCAGCATTCATAATCTCAATACCCTGATCCGGATAGGTAATCAGCACGACCGCGTCAGGATCAGTCTTATTCAGCGAGGATTTCACTTTTGCAACATCGATTGGTGTGTTTTCATCAATCTCAACCATCGTAACAGAGGCGTTTGGCAGGTAATACCCAACCTCATGTTCAAAAGAGGAGAGCAGACTCTTCCCGTACTGATTGTCCAGACAAAAAACAAGTACGGAGTCCATATTCTCAATACCGCCAAGGATCTTGGTCATGCCCCCGCCCTGATAAACATCGGAAGATACCGTCCGGTAGACATCCTGAAAACTGGTCAGGGCAGCCGCAGTAGAACCCGGAGACAGCATCACAATATCATAAGCCTGCGCATAAGGAGCGATTGCAATCGAGTTTCCACTGCCAATAGCACCGATAACCACCGGAATATGCTGATCCCGTATCTCACATATCTGCTCGACCGCGACATCGACGTCGCTCTTGTCATTGAAGTACTCAACTCTGAGGGGAACACCGCGGATACCGCCTTTCGCATTGATATCTTCAACGGCCATCTCGATACCGCGCTGATACTCGATACCAAAGTCCTGAAGAGATCCTTCCAGCGGAAGGATTGCAGCAATAACCACTTCATCTTCCGGAAACGGCTCGGACAGTGTCGTCCCGAATGGATGGAATACAAAGACGAACAACAGGATCACCACAGCTATCAGCAGCAGATCAATAAGAGTAGTCCATTTGGTACGTTGCGGTTTGCTGTGGCTACCTGACATTTTTGTCCTCCTGAATAGTATCATCCTCTTCTTCGTCGGGCGGATGCATCAGTGTCCGCAGATCCTCACGAAGTTTCTGCAGATTGAACAGTTGCGGGGAAAGTCCGGAACTGAACGCGTCATATTTTCGTACAATATACGCAAAGATCAAAAGACCCGCAATGTTGACCATGCACATCGGAAGAATCGTGATCGTAATGATGCCGAGAACGCCCGCCGGTGTTACCGTGCCGAACGGAATGGTCAGGACCGGAAGAACAAACAGCAGGTGCAGACATTCCACACCGATAGCCAGAACTGCCGCCCGGAACATGGACAGTCTGCCGCGCCAGTGCCGGATCAAAAGACCTGCAACAATACCGGCAAGAATCGTCGCGGCAAAACACGGCAGTGCGGTCGCGCCTCCTTCGAGATAACGGTGAACACCACCGATAACACCGGCCGCAGCTCCGACAAAAGGTCCTCCGATAAGACCGGCAATCATGGGACCTACATCACGGAAGTTGATAATGACTCCTTCAACAGGAATGCCGCGGAACGTGCCGTAAACGGAGATAGCGCCAAACAGGATCACTGTCCAGAATTTATCGAGAAGACCTGCCCGGCCGGTCAGCAGTTTTTTGAACAGCTCGGTCTTGGAGAAGATATAGAGAACGAACGCGACTACAAGCATCCGTTCAATAAGCGGCACACCATACGTGAGGAACGCCGATTCGAGCAGGAGGGCGACATAAATCGAGATAACACTCCCGATTCCCATAACCATCAGCCACAGGCGGTTGCCGCGGGCGTACTTCGGGAGTTTGAGATCCAGATAGATGACGATAAATCCGAAAATACCAAAAACAATTGCAGAGAACGCGGCAATTCTTCTGATAATCAGCATAGGATCGCTGATAACAAACGATGCGACGATAATGCCCGAAAAGACGAGGAGCATTATCTGATAGAGCGTGTGTTCACAAGGAAGCTCTTTTCCGGTATCTTCACCGACTTTGCGGATGACTTTGGCAATTGCACGGGCACGACCATCCATTCCAACAACGACCGCACCGAAGAAGATGAAGGCAACAATTGCAAGGAAAACATAGGCACCGTAGGGAATTGTTCCGACAATATAGAGTACCTGCGTAATGAGCGTGTCAAGGCTGAGGGTTGCTCCGTGGCCCATGAAAGAAACGGTATAGCCGGAGTACCCAAGGAAGAGGAAACTGATCGTAATCAGGGCGACAAAGAAGAAACCGATCAGAACGTCAACATTAACGCTGCGGATGTAACGGCGGAAATGGGATTCATTTAAGAGGTCGCAGGCTTGATCGATTTCCGCATGGCGGTTGGCTTTTTCATGCAGCCAGACCGAGTAAAGCATCAGGTTAAGACCGGAACCCACAACACCGATGATGGCAAGAATTGCCATCTCGGATCCCGCAGGAATGGAGGGCACGAGGCCTCCAAGGAAAAGATTCAGAGGAATCGGAAACTCAAACAGCGAGAAGACAATCGCAAGGGAGAGAACGCCGACGAGAACTGCGATGAACAGTTCGAGTACTTCATACGAGTTGGTCCGAAGCATTGCAAGGGCAACAACAAGCAGGAAGAGGGCAATCAGTACCGCACTGTAGACGCCCGGCAGAAGATAATCAAGGAAGTAGGCAGCAAACATCAACATGCCGCCGATTGCAAGCATTTCTACCAGATAAACGATAATGATGAGAACAGAACCCCAGTACTTCGGTCCCGGAATGCGGTTGAGAGCATCGAATATGGTATGACCGGTAGCAAGAGTGTAACGGGCAATCCCGTTCGTGAATGCGTATTTGAAGACGAGGGTGAATAAAACGACCCAGATAAGAGCCATGCCGTAATGTGCACCGATCTCGGTTGCCTCGGTGACCCCTGCCTCTCCTGCCGCCGTAATGGCAAGAAGGAGACCGGGACCGAAAAATACGAAGTTCTCACGGAACCATTTTTTCAATTTCTGGAAGGCGGGGATAGTACTCATCTGGATTTACAAATGTATGTTGAGGCGAAAGGTATATATAACTTGGGTAAATCGGGGCATTGATACACCCATTCCGAGAAAGCCCACCTGAATACAGCCTCCGTTGCAGGATTATTGGGGCAAACAGGAATTTCCGCGCCCTATTTATATCATAAACATCTATTATCAACTTACAACAGGGGGCATGATATGGATGAAACGAGTAGTGAGTCCTCGCTGGTGAAACTGATATTCATCAGTATCGCAGTTGGAGCTATCGCCGGATTTGGAGCACTGCTCTTTTTCAAAGGACTTGAGTATGGAACTGCGTTTGTCATGGAGATCCTCTTCGGTGCAGGTCTGCCGCTGGAGGGCCAGACCATGGCGGAGATATCCGGGTGGACGCCGCCGGTATTTATCTGGCTGATTCTTCCGATTCTCTGCGGCGGAGCACTGCTTTCCAGTCTGATTGTACATGTTTTTGCGCCGGAAACCGAGGGGCACGGAACGGACGCGGCAATTAAGGCCTATCACGGAAGCGGAAAAATCCGCTGGCGGGTTCCCATCGTCAAGGCGATTGCATCTATTATTACAATATCCACAGGAGGAAGTGCCGGACGTGAGGGACCTACCGCCCAGATTGGTGCAGGGTTTGGCGCTTTCATCGCAGACGTTCTGCATCTGTCGGAACGGGAACGAAAAATTGCGATTGCAACCGGTATCGGGGCAGGTATCGGAACAATTTTCAAGGCACCGTTAGGCGGTGCGATTCTTGCGGCGGAAATTTTGTATCTGCGGGATTTTCGTGCGGATGTGGTGATCCCGTCATTTCTTGCATCCGTTACAGGCTATGCCATATTCGGATTTTTTGAAGGGTACACGCGGATTTTTGCAATAACCGAGCTTTTCTGGACAACCGGACAGATCCCGTTCTATCTCCTTCTCGGCGTAATTTCTGCTGCTGTCGGTATCTTTTACGTGCGGACGTTTTACGGAACACAAACCGTTTTCACCGAGTTTTTCACCCGACATAATCTCCCGAAATATCTCAAGCCGGTTTTGGGAGCATGCATTATGGGTGTTCTGATAATTGTTCTGTCCTACATTTCTCCGGAAACGATGATGGTGGGTCTTGCAAGTCTTGGCAGCGGGTACGGATTTGTACAGCTGGCACTCTATAACATGCTGCCGCTGGGGGTTCTGATTCTGCTGCCGTTTGTAAAGACAATAACAACTGCACTGACGATTGGAACCGGCAGCAGCGGCGGTGTGTTTGCTCCGGGTCTTGCGGTCGGGGGATTTACCGGAGGCGCGTTCGGGCTGGGACTGCATGCCGTGGTCCCTGAGATTATTCCCCTGGCAAGTGTTCCGGTATTTGTGCTGATTGGCATGCTCGCACTGTTCGGCGGTATATCCCATGCCCCAATCGCCATCATGATTATGGTTCTTGAGATGACGGGCGACTTCACGCTGTTCGTTCCGGCAATGGGAGCGGTTGCAGTTTCTTATCTGCTGGTGGGAAAAGAGACGATTTTCCGGGAGCAGCGGCTCAGTCAGGAAAAACAGGATGAGTTCTGGGATAAAAGCCGTTTCGGGTGAGGAGGGAAATCTCAGCGATAAGAGTCACTGATAAAAGAGAAAAAATGGGATTTAGAACAAAGGAAGCTTTTTGTTCTGGTTAAATACCGCGAAGGCAAGATATACCGCAATCAGTGCCTGAATGATATTCAGCAGACCCTGAAGAGGAGCGATGTGGGAACTGCCGAGGATGATAAAGAGCAGTATACTTGTTCCAGAGAGAATGAACATAATGGCCGGCATAACCCGTGCATCACTGCGCAACACTGCCATAACTCCGATAAAAATTATCATAAGAGCAAACGGATACAACATCTCCACTGCAGCAACCTGTGAGCCAAGAAGCGCCGGGATACCCATTATGAGAAACATGAACGGAGTGAACTTCATTTTGCCGACAGCCCAGAGAAGAACACCCACAAATATCAGCATGCTACCAATCGTCTGCTCCAGTGCCGCCACATTTTCTGCCGAGAGGACCACTCCCCAGCCGGTAAAATACGATACCGCCCATAAGATGAAGATCATATCAAGCAGCAGATAGCCAAGAACAGAACCTGCCGACTTGAAATCTGTTTTTGTATCGGATCTGAGAAGATCTCCCAGAGGTAACGTTATCCGCTCGCATGCGGTGGCAACGACGAAATAGAGAGATATCACGGCGGCAGTTATCGAGAGTATCATCGTAAGAGTCCCTGCACCGGCAACAGATGTCAGTATCCAGTACAGGGCAATGAGAATGAGAGGAATGCAGAGGAGATACTTTATCCGGTCTTTTGCCGTCAGCAAAATCAGTGCGAGAATCAGAAGAAAAACTCCTGATATCAGCGTCACGTAGTATGGAAGTACTGTCTGTACCGGCTGAAGACCGGAAAACGCAATAACCAGCCCGGTCATGAGAAAAGCAATTGCCGTCATATCGCGTTGTTTCTCAACCGCAAGAATCACACCGGCAAGCATCAGAATGAGTGCGCCGAAAAACGTAACCGGCCCTGCCTGCTGCAAAGAAAGAGACGGAACTATCTGGCACACGAAACATTCCAGCAGAATCATCGCCAAAACGAGAAAACCTGCTGCAGTGGCATAATTTCTCACCTCGGATCGTGAAATAGTATCCATATAGAATATGTTCTGCTGAGGGTCAATAATAAGATTCCAAAAATGAAGCGTGACGCCTGCGTGGGGAATTCCTTTATCACGTTGAACCGCGTATAGTTTTTTTAGTCTCAGCATGCAGTTCCGTTACCACATAGATGACCGCGTTCCCGTAAAGGAGCTAATAACATCCGGCATCATGTGGTCAATCTGCTCCTCAGTTTTCGTCATTATTATTGCAAGCGTGGTAGGAAATCTCTACGGATTTACGCTTGCAGACACCATCTGGTACACCCAGAAGATGCTCATCATCTCCGGCATTGCCGTGATTTTGCAGGTGGTGTTCGGGCATAAACTGCCGGTGGTGTTCGGACCTTCCGTTATATTTCTGACCGCGGTGACTGCTTCGATCGATTTTTCCGTGGATGTTTTTGCAACGTCCATAATTCTGTGCAGTATTGCAGGAATTATTATTGCCAGAACAAAAGCTCTTGAGTTTGTCGCAAGGCTCTTCACGGTCAGGGTTATTGCAACAGTTCTGATGCTTTTATCCATCACCCTTGTTCCGACGTTTGTCCACCTTCTGGTAAATATGGATCAGCCGGGCGGTGTGGCGCTAAAGCTCATCTTCGCGTTTGTTCTCCTCATATGCATTATCACCCTGAACCACCGGCTGAAGGGGTTCTGGCGGGCAACACTGATGCTGTGGATGCTCGTTCTTGGAACGATTGCAGCGTTTTTTTGTTTTCCGGAAACAACCCTGCCGACACTGGATGTTCCCTCCGAACATTCCCAGAACTTTTCAGATCTGTTTATCACTCCCGGATTTGCGCCGAGTGTGTTTCTGTCTGTTTTCATCTGTTATCTTGCGGTGATGGTCAATGATATCGGAAGTGTCAGAAGTGTTATTGAGGTAACCAAAGCCGAACCGTCCCAGACGGATTCCCGGTTGCGGCGTGCCCTCTCGATTACCGGTATAATGAACATCATCTCTGGAGCTGTTGGTGTCATTGGAGGTGTCAACTATTCTATTTCGTCGGGAATGGTTCTTGATACGAAAAATGCCAGTCGTTATCCGCTGATTGCAGGAGGCATTCTGATGATTCTGTGCGCCTGTGTTCCAACGCTGATTATTCTCATGAACTCGATTCCCACAGTGGTTACCGGTTGTCTGCTGATTTTTATTATGACCAGTCAGCTTGCTGCGGCATTCGGTGTTCTTGCCGGACGCGACGATGCCCCTCCGATGACATTCAACGGCGGGGTTATTATCGGATTTTCCCTGCTGATAGCGGCAACGGTTGCGTTTCTGCCGGAGGCGGCGGTGGATACGATTCCGGCAGTTCTGCGGCCGTTGGTTGCAAACGGATTTGTTGCAGGGACGGTTGCCGTGATGATTCTGGAACATGTAATATTCCGGGAAAAACGGGTGAACAACGAGTAAGTTCCAAAGTCCTGGAAAAATTTTTCAGATGAATCGTTTGTGGAATAAGAGCCATAACAGTATCGCCGACACGCTGAGGGATCCTGTGATAAGGATGAGGAAAGCAAACGGATTGGCAGAGAAGAGATCAGGAATGAGTACGTTCATGCCGAAAAAACTCGCGATCATGGTGGGGATGGTCAGGAGAATGGTGACGACGGTGAACAGTTTCATGATGCTGTTGACGTTGTTGTTGATGATGGATGCACAGGTATCCATGATGCTGCCAAGCGTGCTGCTGTAGGTTTGTGCCATTTCGAGTGCCTGGCGGTTTTCAATGATGGTGTCGTCAAGGAGGTCTTCGTCCTCTTCATACATGCGTACTTCGGGGGTGGGAAACCGGGAGAGTTTGTCCAGTACTGCACCGTTCGCCTTGAGGGCCGTGGTGATATAGACGAGGGATTTTGAGATGCGGAGCATGTCGTAGAGTTCCTCGTTTTTGGTGGCTTTATAGAGTGTGTGTTCTATTTCAACCGTGAGACGGTCGATCTGGCGCAGATGCAGGACGAAGAGTTTTGCGTTTTTATAGAGGAACTGTAAAAGGAACCGCGTTTTTTTGACGGTGGAGAAATTTTTCACTTTTCCGTCGATGAAGGACTGGATAACGGGGTTTTGCCGAAGAGAGACGGTGACGATGATGTCTTCCATGACGATAAAGCCGGACGGTATTGTGGAGTAACTTGCAACGCTGTCCGGTTTGCGGGGGGAATTTTCATCGAGGTCGTCGGTGTCCACATACGGTGTGTCCACAATGATGAGTGTCCGGCCTTCGTCATGTTCAATGCGGGGGCTTTCCTCATCGTCAAGGAGCGTGGTGATGTCATCGCGGGGGATCGACAGGGTCGTACAGACACGCGTTATCTCTTCTTCGGTTGGCCGGATCATGCGAACCCAGCATCCGCTGGTGATTTCATCGACACGTGAAGGTGTAATGGAGTCATCTGAGGTTCGATAGATTTCCAGCATACAAAAAGCTCCCCGGACAGTATTGGGGTCGGTTCTACTTGATGTATTTGTATGGAGAATATATAGGTTCTCGGGAAGTACCGAAATTTCTGAAAAAATAGTGAGAGAAGTGATTTCACTGATGCGGGAAGATCCGCATGCCGCGTCCTGCCCGCTCAACGGTGACGAGATCATTTTTCTCCAGTCTGCCCAGATGCCACGTGAGGGTTCCCGAGGTGATGCCGGCCCGGGCAGCCAGAACGGTTCCTGAGATGCCGGGATCAGTTTCAATGATTCCGAGAATTTTTTCGGTGGTGGGATTTTGGCAGAGGGTGATTCGAATGGTGTCTGCGTAACTGAGTGTTGAGCCGTTTGGGAAGTAGTAGTAGATGTGTCCCGCTTTTCGGGATACAATCCGTTCCTCTTTTTCAAGAACGCACAGATGGTATCTGAGTGTTGCATGGTGAATACCGGTTTTTTCTTTGAGAAACGCCGCAGAAATGCCGGGTACTTCACGGATTGCGGCAAAGATACCGTCACGTACCGGACTTGGAGGAGCCTCACGGGTTTTGCCGATCAGAACCGGCAGGAAATGAAGGGAGGCGAAGGCAAAAGCGACAACGCCGGAGATGCCGGCAGTCGCAAGAATCCACGACGGAACTTCGGATTCGTCGCGGGCAGAATCGGCACGGTTGATGTCAGAGAAGCCTCCGGGATGTTCTGGCAACTGCTGATTGACGGTGTAGCCGCCGTCCGCCGGGGTTTTGATGCCAATTCCCGTACTGATCCATGCAGGGACATCAGCAAAACTGCGAGGGGTTTCACTGATCACGGAGATCCCGTCATCTGCGGCTGACGCGGGTATGAGGCAGAGGCAGACGAGAAGGACTGCGATAATCAGATTAAATGGTGTAGTTCTGTACTCCATGGATGTTCACTCCTTTGATGCAGTACCACCATTCTCCTTCGGCGACGCCGTCAGGGCGGGCGATGTAGGTGTGAATCTGCATCTTCTGCGGGTTGCTGTAGAACGGTTCGGCTTCGGTGAAGGGACCAAAGACACATCTGTCCGGGGAATAAATCGTGATGCTGAGGTTGTTTTCGATATCAGCGGGATTTTCCCATTGGAGATCAACGGTAAGCCGGGTCACATGTGCAGTGACATTTTTGGAGAACCATTGGGTCTCGCCTTCAGTGATGGACGCACCGCCGCGGACGCCGGCATACGGACCCCTCTGGGCACGTACCATGCCGCTGAAATGTTTCCGGAGATCCTCAGAGAGATCCAGATATATCTCAGTCTGGGCAATTGCCTGATACTCCCCTTCAGTGATATCCAGTTTTTCAATGGCATCCATGAGAGCGAATCGTTCCCTGCCGATTGCTTCATTGATCGTAAATCCGATGCCGGTGCCGTGATCCGTCCGGTCAAGCTCTTTGAACTCCCAGATATGCGTGAAGTTTGCAAGCGTTTTTTTGTGTTCAGGGGAAATTTTCGCATACACCTGCGGCCAGACATTTTCCAGGTACTCGGCTGTGGTCATTTCGGTCCCATTGTACTTTTCCATCAGGGAAAGGCTCTTTTGGATCTGCAGATAGTTCTCCTCCGCAGGATCCGCGGCCAGAACAGGAATTGCCAACAGAAGGAACAGTATTCCTGCCAGAAGGATATTTCGGGGTATTTTTTTGATTGGTAGCACCTCCTTTGTTCGATATGCTTTCATTCGCAAGGAGATATATATAATATCTCTGGCAGTTGCGTCAAAATGAAGGTGGGAAAAATTATTTCTCTCGCCAGAGAACAGCAAGCACACAGGCAAGAACAAACGCGATCAGACCGACGGTCATACCAAGCGGTGTTCCAGTTTGCGTAGGCTGCGGAGGAAGAGTCTCTTCCGTTGCTGGAGGAATCGTGGATTGTGTGACCACAGGCATGTCAAGTGTGGCAAGTTGTGCCACAAGTCTGCCGGTAGATTCGTCTTTTTTGTAGAATGCAGCGTATGGAGGATAGATATTCAAAGGATGAAGATCCTCGGAAAACGTCACCGATTCGGTTTCCTTCGTTCTGAGATTGATGAGATAATATTCTCCGTGATAATTTCCATCCGCATCACCCTTTATTGGTACCTGATTATACAGAAGTGTTTCTCCCCAGATACAATCAATTGACTGGACATATCCGTCCGGACGTTCAATGTCATAGGTTTCCTTGGAACTGATGGTGTAAACATGAATGTACCGGTCTGTCGGAACAGGGCGATCTCTTCCATCATCAGCATAAACCACATAATCCCCGGACACACCAAAACAATATGCATCCGGTTGGTTTACGAGAGGAAGACGTTCCCATTCTCCGGTTCTCAGATCAAATAGCGTGAGAGTTCGTTCAAGTACTCCCTCACGCAGTACTTCGCTTCGTATCATGGCAAGATGTACCCCATCAGTCGCAAAACGAATCAGATGGCAGTTTTGCGGGATCGCAATCTCGACAGGAGCGGGATCGCCCGGTGTGTACTGATAGTAGTGAGTGGTGTACTCCAGATACGCAAAACCGTCGGGGGCGGTAACTTTTTTTCCATAGGAACCATCTATCCAGTACACCGTTCCATTTTCCATGACCGCCCATTCAGAAGGAATTTCTCCGGGAATTTTTTCCAGCATTCCTCGTTTGATATCATACAGATACAGTGAGCCGAGCCATCGATATCCTTCAACGGGCTTAACGGTTTTTTGGGCATCATTGGGCTTTCTTTCCGCTATAAGGACGTAGTTTCCGTCTGTTACCACAGAATTAAAATAATAACCTTCCTGAAATTCGTAGATCGTCTGCGGTTCTCCAACAATAGTAATCGGAACAGCTGCGGCAGACGCAGTGCAGATGATCGCTATCAGAAGAAAGAGGGGAAGGAAGACAATTTTTACCATGCGGCTGTTTTTGCTGTAGGACATATTTATGTTCTCTCGCAGTTCCGTCAAAAGGTCAGTACAAAAAAATTCTGAAAAAAATATTTCAAAAAAAGAGAGGAAAAATCCTCAGATCATTTTTGATCAGATATTTTTTCGCATGTTTGGCATGTGGGCAAGATTTTCACGCGTACTATCACCCATATCCAGATACAACTCAGGATTGACGATCTGCATATACTCAGCTTCAGAGATATCCAGCTTCTCGATCGCATCCTGAAGCGCAAACCGCTCCGGCCCCTGCGGATCGTTCAGTGTCAGACCGATTCCGTGACCGCCTTCAGTAATATTCAGAGGCACCAACTCCCACACATGGGAAAACGCTGAAAGCTTCTCTTTGTGTTCAGGAGTTACCATCACATACACATCCGGCCAGACTTTTTCCAAAAATTCTGCAGACGTCATGGAGGTTCCGTTCAGCTCCTCAATCAGCGCAAACCGTTTCTTACCGGTCAGATCGTCTCCAAGCCGGGAAGCAAGCCGGTCCCGTTCCTCCACGGAAACAACAACCGGCTGAGAGGTTGCGATCTCCTTTGGGCGGTGCATGTTCGGCGTGTGGGCAAGGCTCTCGCGGGTAGCTTCGCTCATATCCTCATACAGTTCGGGCCAGACGATCTGCATATAGACCGCCTCGGAGATAGCGAGATCCGAAACCGCATCCATGAGAGCATACCGCTCTTTTGCCTGCGGATCCTCAAGCGTCATGTCAAGACCGTGACCGCCTTCAGTTTTCTTGATCTCCTTGTACTCCCATACATGAGGAAGAGTGGAAAGCATATCCTTGTTCTCGGACGTGATCTGTGCATACACGTCCGGCCAGTACGTGGCAAGATACTCCGCCGAACTCATCGGCGGATTGGCAGGCTCTTCAGAAGCGCTCATCGGAACTGCTGCAACTGCAATCAGCAGAATTACGACGGCAACTCCGAGGATGCCCGCAATTTTAGAGGACTGTTTCATGATAATTCACCTGTTCTATCAGGAATATTCCTGACATACAAGAAACTGGGCAGTATACAGTATAAGAAAACTCTCTCAGATCTATCAAAATATCAGAAAATTACAGCGTGTAGGGTAAACACATCAGCAAAAGAGTGTAGGGAGAACCGAAAAAATTTGTGAAGGACCAAAACCACGGGTACTGTCAACTCTTTTCAGTTCTTGGGGTGTTACAAAATAACATACGACATATCAGTATATAAATCCCGGACCGCGTGGTGTGAAAGTGCCCATACGGCGAAAGTGCCATCCCTGATCCCCGAAACATTACAGCTGTCAGATCCGGCAGAAAGACAAAAGAACGCTGATGAGAACAAGATAAGTATCCTGTCACAAAGAACACCCTCGAACACAGCAGCGGTGATGTTCCCGGCTTAACAGCATCAACACGGATTCTGCGAAAAGAGTAGGAGAGGCAGGGTTCGTGAAGGACCAAAACTCCGGGTACTGTCAGAAATCCACTGTCTCGAGGGGTGTTACAAAATAAAATACGACATATCAGTATATAAACCCCAGACCGCGTGGTGTGAAAGTGCCCGGTTTTAGGGGGATGCCCCAATGATGTATCCGCAAACCGGCATACGTTTCTGAAATAACCCATAAAACAGAGTATTTTGTGAAAATGAGGCGTTTTGCGAAGTAAGAGGGTGTTTTTCGGACGATGGATTGCCTTGCCCGGAAATATAACAGCCTTAAACAGCCCTTACGGAGGTCGGAGAACGGCGACTCATTGGCAAAACGTGAGGAGGGTTTTTGAGTAGATATGCCGGAGATCCAGCGGCCATCGCTGCGTATCAGACGGAGATTGGGCATAGTAAACAGAGAGTCATTCAAAACACTTGAATACTACAGACAACTTTGTAAGAAACAGGGGGGAATACCGGCGACCTGCTGCAGCAAAAACTCTAATAGAATCAGAAGAAATGAGTTAGCATGGAATTCGCAGTGCTTGGACTGTTTCTCATCATAAACCTTGGTCTTGCGGCGTTATCCGGATATTATCTGGGAAAAACGCGACTTCTCGACAGGGAAGGCGGCAGGCTGACAGGATGGCTTCGCAACATCTGCGGAATCATCATCTTTGGCGTTATCTCCATTATTGGAACGCTGTCCATGATTGAGCTGAACGGCGTGATAATGAACAACCGCGACAGCGCACCGGTTTCGGCAGGTCTCTACTTCGGGCCGGTCATTGGTGTGGGTGCAGCAGCCCTCAGCGCACTCTTTCGGGTGACACAAGGCGGCGTCACTATGATTCCCTGTAGTCTCGGAACATTTTTTGCCGGATGTATCGCTGCGGCTGCCGGATATTATTTCCGTGACCGTCCTTCCATCTGGCTTGCGGCACTGATTGGCGTAGTTGCAGTACTCGTGCATTCGGTTCTCGTGATTTTCCTGAGCGAAGGGGGCATCGCTGCCGGTTGGCACATTGTGATGGAGACACCGGCTGCGGCAGGATACGGAGTTACGGTAATTATTTCGATCATACTGTTCTCCTGGACCTATCGTCTCGCAAAAGAGAGAGCAGCGTAATCTCATCTTTTTTTCGGGTAAACTGGCGCTGCCCATAAAGTCCTGATACCCACGGAAAACACGGAACGCATGCCTTTGGCATGCGTTCCGTGTTTTCCGTGGGATACTGAGGGATAAAAAATACAACGCCCCTCCTCTTCCTTAAATAGTATTCAACGACAAAGAGATCACAACGATATGTCCTTCCGTTACAACATCAATGATCGCGTTCCTGCACAAGAGATGGCAACGTCAGGACTGATGTGGACGATCTGCTCGGCGGCGTTTGTGATCATTTTTGCGAATGTGGTGGCAGGACTCTATCAGGCAAATCCGGCAGAGGCGGTCTGGTATGCACAAAAGCTTCTTGTTATTACCGGTGCGGCGGTAATTTTGCAGGTCCTGTTCGGCCATAGGCTTCCCGCAATTTTCGGGCCGTCGGCAATTCTCCTGACCGCAGCGGTTGCGGCGACCGACTTTGCCCCGGCGGCATTTTCCACGGCTCTGGTGATTTGTGGTGTTCTGGGAGTCGTGATTGCGCAGACAAGACTGCTTGGTCTGCTTGCGAAACTGTTCACGCCGCGGGTGATTGGAACGGTGCTGATGCTGATTCCTCTCACACTCGTGCCGACATTTGTGAGTCTTGTTGCAAATCCTGACCAGCCGGGGAGTGTTGCCGGAAAAGTTATCTTCGCGTTTGTTCTGCTGATGGTAATCTTTGCGGCAAATCACTGGCTGAAAGGATTCTGGCGGGCAAGTCTGCTACTGTGGATGCTCATCTTTGGAACGGTTGCGGCGCTGATCTGTTTTCCGGGAACAGTGCTGTCGTTTGGGGCAGAAGGGTCTGTACCGCTCACGGAAGGGTTGCTGCTTTCGCCGATGGCTGCGCCCGGCGTGATTTTGTCGGTGGTTATCTGCTACATTGCGCTTATTGTGAATGATGTCGGCAGTATCCGGGGTGTTGCAGCGGTGGCAAAGTCGCCGGCGGCAGAGATTGACGGGCAGCTGCGTCACGGTATTATCGTCACGGGTATTATGAACGTGGTCTCCGGCGGGGCGGGAGTTCTCGGCGGGGTGAACTATTCCATTTCGACGGGAATGATTCAGGATACGAAGAATGCAAGCCGGTATCCGCTGCTGGTCGCGGGTGCGGTGATGATCGTCTGCGCCGCAGTCCCGCAGGTGATAGCCCTGATTTCGTCGATTCCAACGGTTGTCACCGGCTGTCTTTTGATCTTTATTATGACGAGTCAGTTGTCTGCGGCTCTTGGGGTGGTGATGGAGCGGGGGGATTCTGTACCGTTTACGTTTGATAACGGAGTGGTGATTGGGTTTGCGTTACTGATTGCGGCGACGTTTTCGTTTTTACCGGAGGCAGCGGTTGCGGCAATTCCGGCAGTGGTGCGACCGGTGATTGCAAACGGGTTTGTTGCGGGAACAGTTGCGGTGATGGTTCTTGAGCACGTGGTGTTTCGGGCGGGGAAAAGGAGCAGACAAAAATGATAGATGTTTTGGAGAGGAGAGCATGCTGTATTCGGTAAAAGTTGTAGGCATACCTGACATTGAAAATGCTATCAGACGAAAGATCTGGTTTCCGGTAATCGGACGGGACAGTGAGACCTACGGTAATATTCTGGATTATCTGATCAGTCGCTGTAATCCGGAGACGTGGACAATGACTCTCACGCACGAACTCATCGGAGAAAGTGAGGTGGAATCGCTACCGCCCATACGTGAACGTTACAGACCATACCGGATACGAACGGAGGTTTTCCAAGGGGCAGCAGATCGGCACGCGGTAACCACCATCACTGACATCTGCCGCTGCACGCCGGAGGCGATAGATCTTTTCAGAGGGTATGCAAACTTTTTCGCAATTGAGGATGAGATAGACGTCGCATTGTACGACGGTGATACCTGTCTCCTGCGAACCATCAATCATGAACGAAATCTGAATCTGAATCCGGTCTTCTTCCAGGATCTGACATCGGTCATCGAATCAGAAAAGCATCTGGGGGAGGGTTACTTCAACGACTACGCGTACTGTACAGGGAATGCTCTGCCGTACGGACTGGACGTGACAGACCGTGAAATATACGACACGGTTTTTCTGAAAATTTTCCCGTACTGCGATACATTTTCTCTTATCCGAAGAGGGGGAGAGGCTCAAAAGACTGAAAATGATCTTTCACGCTGGAAAATTGCAGACGGCATAAATCTGGAAGAGGCGGAACAGTGGCCAACCGAAGAGTACCGGAAAAATGTCGTCGACGTTACCACATACTCATGTTGTAAAGAATCAATTGAGGATCTTTTGGAATCTCTGGAGCTCTGTAAACTCGAGATGATATTTTCCTGCAAAAAACTCTGCATAGCCTACACCATTCCAGCAAGAAAAAAGATCGTGCTGGATGTATTTTATTTTTTCTGGGAACACAGACTCATTCTCGATCC